>JBEKNU010000064.1:0-29745 GCA_049522495.1 Terriglobia bacterium | reverse complement strand
AGGTGTCAGGTGTCAGGTGTCAGGTGTCAGGTGTCAGGTGTCAGGTGTCAGGTGTCAGGTGTCAGGTGTCAGGTGTCAGGTGTCAGGTGTCAGGTGTCAGGTGTCAGGTGTCAGGTGTCAGGGGAAGTGCTGAATCGCGCATTCGTATTATGAGTCAAGGAGAATTATGGGAAAGTCAATTGATCTACTTCAAGGCACGCTGGACCTGCTCATCTTGAAAACGCTGGCCCTCGAGCCGATGCACGGCTGGGGAATTTCGCAGCGCATTCAGCAAATCTCGCAGGACTCGCTCCAGGTGCAACAAGGGTCGCTATACCCGGCCCTCCACCGGCTGGAACAGCAGGAATGGATCGCCTCGGAGTGGGGGGCGTCGGAAAACAACCGCAAGGCCAAGTACTACCGGCTGACGGATTCCGGGCGCAAACAATTGGAAGTCGAGACCGCCAAGTGGGAGCGCCTGTCCGCCGCCGTCGCCCAAATTCTCCAGACAGCTTAGGTGGGCAACTCCCGCGAGTTGTTCAACCATCCCTCAAGCGGCTCCGTGACGCGGGCGGCACCCATTCTTGCCGTCCACCCCGTGGTTGATTCTATTGGACATCCGAGACCTTACCGTCGACGTAAGGTGACCTTCACTCTTCCAATGCCCAGATTCCGAAGCCGCTGCGGTTTTTGCGGAGCGCTTTTATTCTTGTGCGCGGGATGGTAGAATACACACATCGGCTTTTGGTAGGCAAATTTCTGGGAACTTGGGCCGGACAAAGCTTGGATCAAAAGCCATCCTGAAATGGATGGGATGGATAGGACATGAACCCCAAGGGGTTCACGTCGCGCCGGAATCATAGCGGGCAGGCACGACCGCCTGCTCGCCAGCCGGGAGTGGCACGACCTTTGGTTCCAGTGCCCAAAATTCTTTTCCGGAGGGGACAATGAAGAAGGCCTTGGGAGTCCTTTTGGTAACGCTGACGCTGACGTCGGGAGCGTGGGCGCAGAACAAGAAGTTAGTGGCAGTTTTGGATTTTGACTATGGCACGGTGCGTTCGGCGGTGCAGGCTTACTTTGGCACTGACCAGGACGTGGGTAAAGGCATCTCGCTTCTGCTCGAGCAAAAGCTCGTTCAGGACGGCAAATATCGGGTGATTGACCGCAACGCCATGGACAAGATCCTTAAAGAACAGAATTTCTCCAATAGCGACCGCGTTGACCCCAACTCGGCCGCCAAGATTGGCCGCATCCTGGGAGTGAGTGCCATCATCACCGGGAGCATCACCCAGTTCGGGCGCGACGACAAGCACATTGGAGCGGGCGGCGGGGGCTATGGTCTGGGGAGGTTTGGCCTCGGCGGGGCCGGCAAGAGCGATTCCAAGGCCGTCGTGAACGTCACCGCCAAACTGATTGATATCAACACGGCGGAGATTCTGGCGGTGGCAACGGGAACCGGACAATCGAAGCGTAGTGGTTTTACCATGGGTGGCGGAGGAGGCGGCTGGAGCGGTGGCGGTGGCGGGCAGGTCGACATGGGCAGCAGCAATTTTTCCAACACCATCCTCGGCGAAGCGGTGAATGCCTCGGTTGCCGACTTGGGCCAGCAACTTGATGACAAAGCCGACTCACTGCCCACCGTGGTGGTTAACGTTTCAGGTTTGGTTGCTGATGCCACCGGTAACACCCTGATCATGAACGTGGGCACCAAAGCCGGCGTCAAGGTTGGTGACCACCTGGGCGTTTTCCGCAATGGCAAGGAAATCCGCGACCCGGCGACAGGCAAGGTTCTGAAGAGGATGCAGACCCGGCTGGGCGATGTGACGATTACCGAGGCGGATGAAACCTCTTCCACGGGCACATATACTGGGTCAACGCCTCCCCAGGTGGGCGACGCCGTGCAAACGGTGCAGTAACCGGAACTCTCCAAAGAGGAGGTCACGATGGCCTTTCAGATTGGCGACACAGTGGGGGACTATGAGATCGTCGGGGTATTGGGCGCTGGCGGGATGGGTAAGGTTTATAAGGTTAAAAACACGATCTCAGACCGCATCGATGCCATGAAGGTGTTGTTGCCCAATCTAGCCGATGACCAGGAGCTGGAGGACCGGTTCACGCGCGAAATCAAAGTGCTGGCAAGCTTGAATCATCCCAATATCGCGGGGCTCCGAACCGCATTTCGCCTGGAGAACCAACTCCTCATGGTCATGGAGTTCGTCGAGGGCACGACCCTGGATGACAAAATCAAGGCGGGGCCGATTCCTGTCGAAGAGGCCATCGGCTATCTTATGCAAGTCCTGGCGGCGCTGGGTTACGCTCATAAGCACGGCGTCATTCACCGGGATATCAAGCCTTCCAACATGATGCTGACCCCTGACAACGTGATCAAGCTCATGGACTTTGGAATCGCCAAAACCAAGAGCGACAAAAAGCTGACCCAGACCGGCTCCACCCTGGGCTCGCTCTTCTACATGTCGGCCGAGCAAGTGCAGGGAAACGAATTGGATGGCCGCTCCGATCTGTACTCAGTGGGGGTTTCTCTATACGAGATGGTGACGGGCTCGCGGCCCTTCAAGGGCAAGAGCGATTTCGACATCATGATTGCACAACTGCAACAGGTTCCCATGGCGCCTATCGAAATGATGCCGAACTTGCCGAGAGCGCTGAATGACATCATCGTGATCTCGCTCGAGAAGGACCCCGCCAAGCGGTTTCAAACCGCTGAGGCCTTCAGCGCAGATTTGGGAAGCATCGGCCATGCGCTCAATGCAACGCCGGCGCAGGCCGCCACGGCGGATATGATGCCCACAGTCACAGCGCCAGCCCCGCCGATGCCCACGCAGCCTTTGGCGGTGGGCGGGACGATTTCCACGCCACGCGTTCCCACCACCTATCAGCCCACGGTAACGGCTCCGCAGCCGGGAGCTCCCGTGGCGGCTATGCCCCCTCCGACAGAACCCTCCCACGGAGTCCCTGCGCCCACCGGCTCCAAAGGCTATCGCGGTCTCTATATGACGCTGGGGGCCTTGATCGCCCTGGCGATCATTATCCTGGCTGCGACGCAACTTCCTCGAATCATGAAGACCCAAGCCAGCAGCGACCAGACTGCCCAGGTAAACACCCCCGCCGCGCCCAATACCAGCACGCCAAATTCTGGCGCGGCTACGACTTCGACGGCCGCCACAAGCACACCGCCCGGGACGGGGGCAGCGAGTTCCGCCGCTGCTTCAACCTCTCCCACCCCCGATGCAGGCGTAGCTAATGGCGGAGTTGCCGCGGGTAATCCCGGCCAACCTCCGGTGGTGTCAGGAGCTTCAACGAGCCCATCTTCAGGAGTGGTTAGCACCGTAAGTCCCGCGAGTCAGGGACGGCCCTCCACCCACGGCGCAACCAAGCCCTCCATGAACGGAGCCGCTTCTCCCAGTCCGGCTGGGGGAGGGGGGCAGGCCGCTACGTCTTCCGTGCCGAGCGGGGCAGGGCAAGTGACGCCACCAGCCGCGGAACCCAAACCCATAAGTGCGCAGGAACTTGCGGAACTTTCAGAGATGCATGACAAGCTGGCGGTCCGCGCCCAGACTGAGAATGACTCGGTTGAGCACTTGCGCAAGCAGATGGCGGCCGGGGGCAACAACTTGCGATCGGATATTTCTGCCGCGCAAACCCGCATGAAGATGTATATGGATAAATTTGATGCGGCGATGAATGCCGGGGACCCTGAGGCGGCGAAGAAATACATGAGCCTGGCGGAGCGCGAGGTTGAAACCCTGGAGAAATTCTTCAACCACTAGGCTTGGGCTCGTAACGAGAAACGTCCTACCACTGCACGACTACCCCCTGCGAGGCTTACTGCACTTGCGTCTCGCTTTGATTCCCTTCTATGGCTGCGCCTGGAGTTGGCCCGCTGCCACCGCGTCGGGCGCTTGAATCATGGGGGGAATTGCGGGGAAGATATTAGCCCGGGACGATGCGGCGATCAAACATCTCCAGCTCGCGCCACGAGGACTTTAGCGTGCTTGCGAAGCTGTTCGAGGTCCGTTTCCTTCGCTCCTTCATCGGTAATCATCAAATCGCATTGGCCGAGTTCGCAGAAGCGATATAACGCCTCGGCCCCGAGCTTGCTGCTATCGACCACCAGGATGCGCTGCCGGCCCGCCCGCACCAAACCCTGCGCGGCGTCGGTGTCGTTTACCATCACATTTCCATCCAGCGATACGGCGGCGGCGCCAAACACAACCCGGTCGGCCCGCACTCCTGATAACCCTTCGTACATTTGGGGCCCCACCAAGTCCTGGCTGCTGCTCCGATAAACACCACCCAACATTTCAACCCGCACCGTGGGGCTGTCCGCCAATTCCTGGAGTGCCGAGAGAGACATGGTAATGACCGTGCAACGTTTGTCGCGAAGGTGGTGGGCCACTTGCAATGTGGTCGTGCCGGAATCCAACACCACGGAGGACCCCTCCGTCACCTGCGCTGCCGCGGCCCTGCCAATCCGATCCTTCTCCTTAGCCATGCGCTGGATTCTTTCCAGAAACGGCAATTCGGCGAGGAACCCCTTGGCGGTTTGCACGCCGCGAGGCACAATCAGGACTTGCCCAGTGGCGGCCAATATCCCAACGTCACGGCGCATGGTCATTTCCGAGACGGCAAAGTGATCGGCGAGTTCACCGTAGGTTGCGGAGGACCGCTCCTTGAGGAACTTGCACAGCTCGGCGACCCGAGACCGACGCTTGGAATGTGAAAAAGTCACAGGGAAAGTGTAACTTGCAACAGTTTGAACATCAAGTCTCACCCCATGCAATATTTCCAATCACCCTTACCGGTTGACAGGCAGTCGAGGTAGGGGCATAATCCCGACGAAATTCAATTTGTGAGAATTTCACGGAGTTGTGCCTTGATCAAGAGAAGGGGATTGGCATTCCCGCCGGCCTCCAACCCGGCCACGTGCTGAAATAATCGCGGAAACAGGAGAAATCAGCATGCGTGCTTTTCGAATTTCGCTGGTTTTCTGCGCTCTCATCTTCTTGGGCGCCGAGGCGTTGCAAGCGCAGAACCCCATCATTGGTAATCATCCGGCGGTTTACAGTGCCGAGGGAATACTCCTTCCGTGGACATCCTGGAAGGACGCAATCACGCGAGAAATGAACTGGTATTTTGCGTGCCCCTTGGAGCACGGCTATCCTCGTTTTGTGGTCATGACTTTCATGGATGGAAATTACGAGGCCATTGCCAAGCGCCAGGATTTTATTCCTGCTATGCAAAACGGCATGGGCATTATTTCCTATCTGAAGTATGACGCCTGGACCGGTAAGAGCAATCCCCAGACTCTCGAGTTCGCTCGTCTCATGGGGGATTATCTGGTGAAGGAAAGCCTCACGCCAGACACCGGGAAGTACCCACGTTTTACCCGCTCCACGGGCACTCGCGAGAATTTTCCGCAGCCCCCGGATTCCGGCTGCCAGGCTGACAAGCCCTATGAGATTGAACCTGACAAGGGCGGCATCGCTGGATACGCGCTGGTGCTGCTCTATGAAGAAACCCAGGAGAAAAAGTATCTTGACCAGGCGCTCCAGAATGCGCGGGTGCTGGTGGCCAATATGGGAACTGGAGATGGCCAGCACTCGCCGTGGCCCTTTCGAGTTGATTACCGAACCGGCGAAGCGCGCGGGCCGATTTCCGCGAACATGTCGTTCATCCTGCGTTTGTTTGACAAGCTCCTGAACCACGGTTACACGGAGTTTCGCGAGCCTCGCGCCCAACTTTGGGACTGGATCAAAAACGACCAAATCCCAAACCTCACGAAGGATGGCTCCCTGTGGGTCCAGTTTTTCGAGGATCACGCTGAGGACGGCAACCGCAATTCCTGGTCGCCGCTCAATCTGGCTCGTTATCTGATTGAAAAGCGCGAGGCGCTCGATCCTGATTGGAAGACCGATGCCAAGGCGCTCATTGATTTCGCCGCCCTGAACTTCACCAGCGTTCGCGACGGGGTGCCGGTTTGCGGCGAGCAGACGAACGACAAGAATCCGTGGGGGGGCGCGCTGACCACTTATGGCGGCGTCCTGGCCATGTACTCCGCGGCTACGGGCTCGATGCAATACAAAGCGCTCGCCAGGCAAGCCTTGAATTACGCCTTGTACGCGGTCAATGATGACGGTTGCCCGCGGGACGGAGCGTGGCATCCAGGCCGGGGCGGATGGCAGGAAGACGCCCACACCGACAGAATTCACAATTACATGGATGCCCTTACTGCCTTTCCGGAGTGGGCAAAGTAGTGGAAGGGCAGGAGGCAGGAGTCAGAAGGCAGAAAGCAGCGAGCAGAAGGCAAATGGCAGAAGGGAAAAGGCAGAAAGCAGAAGGCTGACGATAGGAGATTGACGACAATAGACAGCAGTCACGAGGTAGGTGGTTTTATGCTGACTCCTGACTCCCGACTCCTGTTTCCTGACTCCTGCCGATACATTCGTGCATCACGATAAACCCCATCTGTTGATCATTGGCGCCCGTGGCTTTCTGGGGCAGCACTTGGCCCGCAATGCTGCGTCCGCGTTTCAGGTTTTTGAGGCTGACCTTCCTGGGGCGGGATGGGATGGGTTGGCGGTGGACGTAACTTCGGCGGCGAGCATCGAGGCGGGGTTCCGGCAGGCTTCTCCGGACGTGGTTGTCCTGCTCGCTGCCATATCGGATATCGACGCTTGCGAGAGCCGACCGGAGATGGCGGAAGAAATCAATGTCCGCGGCGTGGCGCGCGTGGTTGAGGCGTGCGCCCGAGCCGGGGCCAGGCTCGTGTTCACATCATCTGCGGCGGTCTTTGATGGCACCCGGCATGGGTACAGTGAAAGCGACGTGCCCACCCCGATCAGCGTATACGGAAGGACCAAGGCTCGTGCGGAGGAATTAATCCGTCAGGCGTTGCCCTCGGCGATCATTTTCCGCCTGGCCCTGGTGGTGGGCTTTGCGCAAGATCACGGGACGAATGCCATGCTGAATAAATTGGCGGAAAAGCTTCGTGCCGGGGAGTCTGTCTCGTTCCCCAATTTCGAATACCGCAACCCGATTGACGCCGGCACGCTGGCGGGTTTCATTCTGGAACTTCTCCGCCTCCCCGGCTCAAGCGGCATCTTCCATGTGGGCGCCAGCGAGTCGATATCGCGGTTTGATCTCGGGGTTAAATTGGCGGAGAAATTGGGTTTTGCGCGCGACCTTATCAAGCCCCAAACTGCCCCCTTGCCGGGGCGGACGCCGCGCGGCCTCGATCATTTTCTTGTCACTGAAAAAATCCGGGCGACCTGCCGGACTCCCGTCCCCAGTTGCGATGAAGTCATCGAAAGGGCCATTTATGGATCTCCCCAAGGCAATTCATGAGCTCGAATACAACCACGGCTCGGTGTACGGACCGGAGGAGGAGGCGGCGCTCCGCGAGGTGCTGGCGGCGAGCGCGCCTTCTTGCGGGTCGAAGGTAAAGAAATTTGAAGAAGCCTTCGCATCCTATTGCGGAGTTCAGTATGGTCTGGCGGTCACCTCAGCAACAGCAGGGCTTCAGCTCGCGATGATAGCTGCGGGCGTCGGCCCGGGCGATGAAGTGATCACCACCCCTATCAGTTGGATCTCTACGGCCAATGCCGCAGCGGCGCAAAACGCGCGGGTGGTCTTTGCGGATGTTGACCCGCGCACCCTCAATTTAACCCCTTCTTCCATCGCCGAAAAAATCACCGACCGCACCAAGGTGATCCTGCTCGTGCATCTTTATGGCCAGTGCTGCGACATGGACCCGATCATGGAACTGGCCCGCCAGCGTGGGATCATCGTTGTGGAAGATTGCGCTCACGCGGCGGGCGCTGAGTATAAAGGCCGGCGCGCGGGAAGTCTGGGTGATATCGGCGTATTCAGTTTTCATCAACAGAAGAATATGGTCACGCTCGGTGAAGGGGGCATGGTGACCGCCCACCGCCGGGACCTTTACGAGCGGATGCTGTCCTTCCGGTCACTCTGCTGCCTGACCTATGATCCCAAGGGAAAATACCTGCCGATTGACGAATCCAAGACCCCCATGGGCAAACGCTATTGGTACCTGGATTTCGATGAGGTGGGTTTCAATTTCCGCATGACCGACGCGCAGGCGGCGGTCGGACTGGTGCAATTAGCCAAGCTGGACGGCTTCAACGCCCGGCGCATCGAGATTGCCAACCTCTATTGCCAGCGTTTGCGCGGCATTCGGGGCCTCACCTCACCGTACGTTTCGCCGGACGTGAAGCACGTCTTTCACATTTATTGCGTTCTGGTGGAGCCGGATTTTCGGCTGAGCAAAGAAGATTTCATGTGGGAGCTTTACACCGCCAAGCGCATCAAGGTGTGGTCCCATTACATGCCCATTCATCTTACCACCGTTTACCGCCGACTCGGCCACGCCGAGGGCGAGTGCCCTGTGGCCGAAGCGCTCTTCCACAAGTATGTGAGCCTGCCCATTCATCCACGCCTGACGGAAGAGACCATCTCTTATGTGACGGACAGCATCCGGGAGCTCTCATGACCCCTTTTGAAACGCACGTCGCTGGCATTCGTGGCGACGGGAAATTCTTTGCCGCCGGCCGCCCGGTTTTCATCAGCAGATGCCCGGGGCGCCTGGACCTGATGGGTGGCAACGTAGATTACACCGGCGGATTGGTATTTCAGTCCACCATCCGCGAAGCCACTTGGGGCGCGGTGCAGTTGCGCGACGACCGGCGCGTCGTTTTCTGGAACCCCCAGATGGCCGAACGGGGTTGGCAGGAGCGCGTGGAATTTGAGTTGGATGCCCTGACCGATGAGGCCACGGTCCGCCGCATGGTGAACGCCGGCCCCAGGGTGCGATGGACGGCTTATACTCTTGGAAACTTTTACCTGCTTGCTCAGCGCTATCCTCATGCCGTAAAGACCGGCGCCAACGTGTATCTCCAATCCGAGGTGCCGCTGAACAAGGGAGTGAGCTCATCCGCGGCGGTGGAAGTCGCGGTGATGAAGTCCGCCGCCTGCGCCTATGGTATTGACCTGCACGGCATCGAACTGGCGCAGGCTTGCCAGTGGGTAGAGAACGTCATCGCAGAGTCAGCATGCGGAATCATGGATCAAGCCGCGGCCACCCTGGGCGACGAGGATTATGTGCTGCCGCTGCTTTGCCAGCCTTGCCAGCCTTTCCCGCTTGTGCGGCTTCCCGAGGCGTTGCATTGTTGGGCGATCGACTCTGGCGTGAGCCACGCGGTAACGGGAATTGAATATGAGGCGGCCCGCGCCGCATCTTTCATGGGGTACAAGCTCATCTGTGATTGGGAGGGGTTGCCGGTCACTCCGGACGCCAACGGCCGCATCCCGCGCTTTACCGATCCTCGTTGGCGAGGATATCTCTCGGAACTAACGCCTTCGGTCTTCCGCTCGAAATACGAATTGCGCCTGCCCGAGAGGATGCCGGGCAACGAGTTCCTCCGCGCAGGGCAGTTCCATCCCGACCCATTCACCACGGTCCGGCCGGAAATCCAGTACCGCGTCCGCGACTGCACGCGTTATTCGGTTGAGGAAAACCAGCGCATTCAGTTGTTCGTGGAGCTGGCGCGGGGCGCGGCAGCGCAGCCTTCCGAGTGCGCTTACCGGCTGATGGGCGACCTCATGTATCAATCACATTACTCCTACTCCGAATGCGGCCTGGGCAACGAAGTCACTGACCTGCTGGTGGATTTGGCGCGCGCGCAAGGCGCCGGGGCGGGGTTGTACGGCGCCAAGATTACGGGAGGCGGCGCCGGTGGAGCGGTGGCCATCCTGGGGAGGCGGGACGCTCAGGAAGCATTCCAGAAAGTTGTGCGCGCGTATGGCCAAGCGCGGCACATTGACCCTTATGTGATGGTCGGGAGTTCGATGGGCGCTGACCGCTTCGGTGTCGTTGTTCAATAAGAACAGTTGTCAGCATTCAGTTATTTAGGTTGTCAAGAATTAGGGTGGCGGATAACTCTCCGCGACCCGCCCGGCACGGACCTTGTGAATTGGGACGAAAACTAATCTCCAGGGTGGTACGTTCGCTCCGTGTGGTCATGAAGCTGGGCGCGGTAGAAGTATACCTCCCTCAAGTCGCCCGTGCTGTAACGCCTGGCCTCATCAGCGAAATGCGGTGAGGCTGGATTGCCGCTCTCGCCGCCCGCGGTTACGGCCCTGGCGCGCACGATCTTGCCGAATTCGACCACGGCGACGAAACTGTTTCCGCTGCTGCCGTACCACTTCTTCGTTCCGGGGGAGGGACGGGCCCCAAAAGACGCCAGTGACCCCCACAGCGACGAAGTGAATCCGACGGGAATGCTCGGCTTCGTGTCGTCGAAGCGGGGAGCGATATCGTCGTTGAAGCGCTGGAACCGGTTAACCTCGCCCCAGGGGATTTTCCAGGTCCCAAAGTCGACCATCAGCCGATCGGATGCCGCCGCCAGCGATTGCAGGAGCGTTGCGGCAGGCGCTTGGCTGCCCACAAAATCGTACACGGGCATGTTCGTCCTGACGCGCATGCGCCGGCCGACATCTTGGCCCCAGAATACTGCGAGGGTGGTCGGCCCCGAATCCACCCCCCAGCGATAATCCCACCCGCGCAGGAACTTGATCTGCTCCGCCAGTTTCGCTTTCAACGGATCCGAATCCGGGTCCTGGTCCCACGCCCTGATCAGCGCGGGCATCGCCTTCTCAAACCACGGGAGGTAGCTATCGAACGCTGCGGCGATCAGCGAGTCGAGCGTGAAGTCCTTCTTGTCCTTGAGGACCCGCAAGGCATGCAGCCCACGCGCCGATTCTCCGCCAGTCTCGACATAAAGTGGAAAATCTTCCTTCTTCAGGCTGCCGGGTCCGGCTGCGGACCAAGGTGCGTCGTTCGAGTTGTAAATCCAGCCACTCTGCGGATTCAGCAGGTGCGGCGTCTCGTCAACGGAAAGGAGCCCCTGCCAGTCCGTCGAGGGGTCGCTGCCATCCACTGGCCTCGTCCAATCGAATTGAGGATCGCGCCGGGGGATGAAGTTTCCGTGGAAGTAGGCGATGTCGCCGTCGGAATCGGCAAAGATCGTGTTGTTCGACGAGTTCGTGTGCAGTTCCATCGTCTGGCGGAAGGATTTGTAGTCCGCAGCCTTGGTGCGCGTGTAAGACTGCATGAGGGCTTTCACCGGTTCCTGCATCAGCCGGATGGTTACCCACTTCCCATTCTGCTCGCCGATCACCGGCCCGTGCTGGGTGCGATAAACGCTGAATTTCCTCCCGGCCATTCCCTGATCGGTCATGTAGGGCACACGGATCTCTTCCACGATGACGGGAAGCTCCTGGTCCCCGTGCCGGTAGAAATAGCGATCGCCCTTTTTCTCCACCGTTTCGAAATACTGGCTCATGTCGTTGACGCCGCTCGATGTGTGAATCCAGCCGACGCGCGGGTTGAATCCCTGGTACACGAAGAATTGCCCCCAGGTTACGGCGCCATAGGCATCCAACCCTTCATCGCTCACCATCTGAAGCTCCGACCGGAAATAAAATGAAGTGTGCGGATTGATCAGCAGCAGCGCATGGCGCCGAAGGGTGTTCGATGGTGCGATGGCCACGCCGTTCGATCCGGCCGGTTCGGCTGTCTCATCCGCGTTCACCGGGATTGCTTGGGCCATCGGCTTGTTCCCATAGAATGCCGCGAGCTGGTCGAGGTTCACGCGCTCGATATCGCCTCCAACGCTCCCTTCCGTGAAGCTCAACGCCATCCAGGGCTCGAATCTCCTGATGACCCTCGGCTTCACCTCGGGGTGCCGGTAAAGGTAGAAGTTCAAGCCGTCCGCGAAGGCGTGCATGAGCGTCTTGAGCCACGCCGGGCTTTCCGCGTATTGCTGCTTCAGCGTGTCCGGGTTGATGAACAGCTTCATCCGGAGGTCCTGGTAAATCTTCGATTCGCCCTCTGCCTCAGCAAGTCGCCCCATCCCGTTGATGTAATTCCTCTCGAGGCGATTAAAGTCGTCCTCGGCCTGCGCGTATTCCATCCCAAAAACCGCGTCGGCGTCGGTTTTCCCGTAGACGTGCGCAATCCCCCAATCATCCCGGATGATGGTGACGTTCCGGGCCTGATGCTCCCAGCGTGCGACTTCGGGGTTTTGCGATCCCCAAGCTGCGAAGGAAATACCAGCAACGGCAAGAACGAGAGCAAGTTTCTTCATCAATGTCACCTTTGTCCGAATGCCCGTCACGGATTCGTCAGTCGGCGATAGGGTATCAAAACAAAACTGCGAACTGAAGTTGCATATCGAAACCCTAGCTTGGCAGTTGGAAAATCCCAAGCTGGACGGTACACTATGAGGCTTTGTGACCTGGTTACGACCAGACTGTGGCCAAATGATGACTGCGAGCTGACGACTGACCACTGACCTTAAAATGGCGACAACAACGGGGCTGAACAAAACGGTGGGGAAGGGAAGGATGCTTTGGTATTTCACCTTGCTCGCCGCGGCATCTCTCATCTGGTCGGCGCAAGGGACCGCTGTGAAATTCCTCGACCGCAACATGGGGCCCATTGCCATCACCTTTCTGCCTTTTTATATCACCACCGTGTTGTTTGTTCCCTTGCTGATTCGCAAACGCCGTGCCAATCCGGGCGCGGTGCGGCCCACCTGGTCGGACTGGGGCCATTTCGCCCTGGCGGGAGTGTTGGGTCAAGTGCTCGCTCAGCTCGGCATGACCTGGGGAATCTCCCGGTCATTGGCCTCCAACGGCGCGGTGCTGAACCTGATGATTCCCGTCATCACTGCCGTCCTGGCTTCGTTCATGCTGCACGAAAAACTTTCATTACTGCGGATCGCGTCCCTGGGGATCGGCCTGGTGGGAGTCATGCTGATGTCGGTAGAGGATCTGCGCCACGTCTCCTTTTTGGAGATGAAGTATCTGGTCGGCAACAGCTTAATTCTGGTGGGTTGTTTCGGCTCTTCCTTCTACAACACCTATTGCAAGGGCTTGATGAAGCGCTTTCAGGAAATCGAAATCCTGATTTTCAGTTACATCACGGCTTCCCTGGCCAGCATACCCCTGCTGATCTGGGCGGAACCTTTCCACTGGAGCTTCTTCGGCACGTTCGATTGGAAATCCTGGGCGGCGTTTGCGTTCCTGGCGATCCTGATGTACGGGGCGTCAATGCTCTTTTTCTTCGCGGCGCTCGAACACCTCGACGTGACCGTGGCGTCGGTCTCCCTTTACCTCGTTCCGATCTTCGGCGTGCTGATGGCGGCCGTCATCCTCGGGGAACGCTTGAGCGCCCTCGCCATGGCGGGTTCCGGAATCGTCCTTGTGGCGACTATCCTCATTATGAAATACGACACAAGTTATTAGGCCGGCGTGACCATTGGCCGGAAGTAGCGCGCCTGCATTGCGGGCTCGCGCAGGACTGCGGCCATCAGGAAAAAATAGACGTCGGCCAGGTAGCCTTCATAGCCGCACGGTTTGCCCTCCCAGGTTGCCCATTCCAATCCTTTCGGGTACTGATTTACCACGCCGTTCTGGAATAACCCAGCTTGCTGCCGGGCGAGCATTGCGTGCAGCACTCGATCAGCTTCCTCGGCCCTCCCCACGCGGTAACTGGCCATCAGGAAGTGGGCGCCCATACCCGCGGAGATACCGCCGTTCTGGTACATCTGGAAGGTGTCCTTTCCATCCGGCGTCTCCGGAGATCCATAGGGCCGGCTCGACGGATTGGATCGGTTCGGCTGGCAATAGTCCGCTTGCGGGATGGGCTCCAGGCAGGAGGGAATGCCCAAGTCATAGCGGTTGAATCCCACGGATTTCATTTTCGCCCAGAGTTTGTCGACGATGCCGCGGCCTTGGTCGGGGCTTACCAAACCATAGGCGACGGCCAGCCCATTGGTAACGGGGCTGGCATGATCGTAGAGCAAGCCCTCTCGGCTGCACCATTCCGCGATCCATCCTGTGCGCGGATTCAAAAGATGGCGTGCGTAGGTGTCGCGCAGGCGATCGGCAAGCTGGGTGAAGCGCGCCTGCTCCGAGTCGCGATGCAATTTCGCCTCGAGATCAGCGAGGCAGCGCCACGAGCGGTAAATCACAGCATTTGCGTAAGCGTCCTTATGGCCAAAATTCACGGCATCCCACCAATTGGAGGAGCGGTCCGGCAGATACAGTGTGCTGGGATTGCCCGACTGGCTGGCTTCCACCAGCCCATCGTGATCCTGGTCGCGCCGGGCGTTCACATCCGCGATGAATTCCAGCCGGGCGATGGTTTTCTCAAGCCAGGCCAGGTCGTTGGTGGTTTCCACATAGTCCCATGCGCAAGTGAGGGGGCCGGCGTTGGCGTCGAGAAAGTTGTAGTAGTCGATGTAACCCGCCACCTCGCCATTTGTGCGTGTCCGCTTATTGATCCAGAATTCGATGGATTGACGAACGAGGTTCGCCACCGAGATGCCGTCCGGCAGCGGTGACGTGAAGAGGGAGTGATCCGCTGAGAAGATCAAGGAAAAGCTGCACGGATCGCTGATTACGTTGTTGCTGAGAACTCCCGCCGGTGAACTGGCGGCTCGCTGCGGATTGCCCCATGGCGCCGCAGGCTGGAACGCGTTGAACCATCCGCGACGCGCCAAACGCCAGACGCCGGTATCTTGAAGACCCGTCGGTGGGTCGAGAATCACCGGCGTGAAGCTCAACGTGCAGGGGTGGTCGGCATCGAGCTGGGGCAGCGCCACAATCAGGTCCACGATGTGTCCCTGCCGGCTTCCCCCCAGGCGAGCGCTCGAACCCTCCCCGGGCGTCACGCGCATGAGCATTTGGCCAAAATCGGGTGCACTGATGATGAGTGGGGCAAGGAAGCTGCCATCGCTATTCCAAACGCTCGGCAGGACGGTGGTCGGCGTCACTCGGGGATCAAAGCGAAAAACCAGTTCCACGCTGCCGGGATCGAGCGCTCCAGTATCCAAAGCCGCAAATTTCATCTTGAAGCTGTCCGGGGCTCGAAAGACTTCCCAGTGGAGGGCGCCGCGCCGCGAGATTTGCATCAAGTAACTCACGCCGCCAGGGCCAGATTGCACCGTCGTCGGCAAATCGGTCGCGTCGATGAAAATATCCTCGGCGCGGATGCGCAACCCCACCCCATTGTTGGCGCGCAGCAGGTTGGTACGAACGCGATCGCCGCCCTCCGTGTCCCAACTGAGCGCAGTGATCAAGGGGCGGTGGAGATCCGTCTCCAATCGAACGACAGCGCCGGATCCCGACTGGCCAGAGAACACGGGTGCAGAGGCCCAGCTCGAACTCAAGTGAGACAGGGCCAGTCCGGCTGCGCAAGTTTGCAAAAAGGTTCTCCGGTTACTTTCGAAATTGCATTTCATCGCGGCACTGACCTCACAGGAAACAGTAACGACTCAAGTTAGTAGCAAAGGAGTTGACCATAGTATCGCCTCCCGTGGATGTCAACGGCGATCGTCATTTCCAAGGTAGCGCTTGATATTCCCGTGGACGCGGCGTGAAGGGGTGACTTACACTTGAGGCGCTCCGGCCGGAAAGCACAGGGCCGCGGGCGGCGAGACGCCGAGGTTCGGCGCGTCTTATTGTGAAATCATTCTTGTCTAACAAGGAGAATCCCCATGCCCGCTGAAAACTCCGGCTCGCCAGGAGCCCATGAAAACCCCCTCAAGAAAATGCTGCGTGAGGGAAAACCGGTGATTGGCACGACCATAACCGTGGCGAGCGCCGAAACCGCTGCTCAGGCGGCGACGCTGGGTTTTGATTTCCTGTGGATTGAGATGGAACACAGTCCGATCACGCTCGAGACTTTGCGGAACATCATCCTGGCCACGCGCGGCCTGAAGGCTGTGCCGATTGCGCGTGTTCCCGTGAACGAGCTTTGGACTGCCAAACGCGTGCTGGATGCAGGAGCCCTGGGGGTTATCTTCCCATTTTGCAGCACGCCCGAGTTGGCGAAACAAGCTGTGGCGGCGTGCAAGTACCCACCACACGGCCGGCTAGGTTCCGGGCCAGGCTTGGCGGCCTTCCGCTGGCCGGCGCCGGAAGGCTACCACACCTTTGCCGACCAGAACGTCATGGTCGTAATTATTGTGGAAGAGGAGCGGGCTGTCGAACAGATTGACGCGATTGCCGCCACGCCCGGCGTGGATGTCATCTTTGTCGGCACCAGTGACCTTTCCTTTTCGATGGGTTACCGTGGGCAACAGGATCATCCCCGGGTACAGAACGCCCTGAAAAAGGTCGTCGCCGCAGGCAGGGCAAACGATAAGATTCTGGGATTGCCGGTCAAGGATTCCGATCAAATCAAAAAGTATTTGGAAGAGGGCTTCCTGTGGTTCCAGACCGCGACGGAGTTGGGTTTGATGGCGAGGGGAGCGCAGCAACTTCTCGAACCACTGGGCCGGGCAGCAGAACCATTACAAAAAGGACTGCTCTACTGAGAGGTACGAGGTAAGAAGTCAGGAGGCAGGAGTCAGAATGGACCTACCTATCTCCGGAGTTCGACTGCTGACTTCCATCTCCCAACTCTTGGCTCCTGACTTCTGACTCCTGACTCCTTCACAACGCTCCTGGAGTAACCCATGACTCGCGGCAAGTACAAGTGGTTCGTGATTGGAATGCTTTGGTGCATCTGCTTTTTCGATTACGCCGACCGCTGGGGATTCTCCGCTCTATTTCCTTTACTCAAGAAGGAATTGCACCTGACGCCAGTGCAATTGGGGTTGTTGGGCTCGGTTTCGGCTTGGATCTATGGTTTGGGCGCTCCCTTTGCCGGTTATGTGGTTGACCGCATCCGTCGCAAAGCGGCGATCCTGGGGGGCCTCTTCATCTGGAGTGGCGTAACCGCGGCGGCAATAGTTTCGCATTCCTTCCACCAGTTGCTCTGGTTCATGGCGGCGCTGGGTGCGGCGGTAACGATTTACATGCCGTCGGCCATGTCGATGATTAGTGACTACCACGGCCGCGCCACGCGCTCGCGGGCGATGGGCATCCACCAAACCGCCGTTTACGTGGGGACCATCGGCGGCGGGTTCCTGGCGGGATTGATTGGTGAGCGCTACGGCTGGCGCTGGTCATTCCTCATGTTTGGCGGCTTGGGAGCTATCTTAGGGTTGATCCTGCTCGGCTTGCTTCGCGAACCGCAGCGCGGCGCGGCAGATTTGGAGGACGGAAGCGCCAACCCCCAAACCCATCGTTTGGAGGGACTGCCGGTGGGAGCATCGATCAAAATGATCCTCGGCACTCCCACTGCCGTGCTGTTGATGGGCGCCTTCATGTGCGCGAACTTCGTCGCCCTGGTTCTGCTCGCGTGGATGCCGAATTTCCTTTACGACAAATTCCATATGAGCGTCGCCATGGCTGGACTTTCCGCTACGCTCTTTGCGCAGGTGGCCAGCATGGTGGGCTCGCCCCTGGGCGGCTGGTTTGCCGATGTTTTCCGCCTCCGCTGGGTGGGCGGGCGAGTGCTGGTTCAAGCCGTGGCGGTTTTCTGTGGAGCTCCCTTTGTATTCCTTTGCGGCCGCGTAGGATCGATAACCGGTGTGATCGTGATGCTCACGGCGTGGGGACTTTTCAAGGGGTTTTACGACGCCAACATTTTCGCTTCCGTTTTCGACGTCGTGCCCCCCCAGGTGCGAGGTACAGCGGCAGGGTTCATCAACATGATGGGATGGTTAGGGGGTGGAGCGGCCCCCGTCGTGGTGGGTTTTGTGGCGGAACGTATGGGCGCCAGCCTGGCAATTTCACTCTCGTCCGCAGTATATGTGGCCGCGGGCATTCTTCTTACTACCGCGTCCGCTCTCTTCATTCGCCGGGACGTGGCGCGAGTCGAACAATTCGTGAAATCGTAAGAGCTAGTGATGATCAGCCCAGGAAGCCGCGAACGCGCGCCGGTGACACCTCATAGCCGGGGAAAATTCCGGTGGGATCCTCCACGCCCAGGTGGCGCATGGCCACCTCCGCGAAGACATCGCGGAAATCGGTGGTCAATGCCAGGTCCCGCCCGTCATGAAGCTGATGGTCCTTAAGGCCCGGCCAATCGCCGTAAACCTTTCCACCCTTCACCGGTCCGCCTAGAGCAAACATGGCATGAGCGTGCCCGTGGTCTGTGCCGCGATTGCCGTTCTCGCGGGCGGTGCGGCCGAACTCCGACATGGTCAAGACCGTGATGTCGGCCATGCGATCCCCCATGTCTCTGTGAAAGGCGGCCAGCGAATCGCCGAAGTCCTTCAAGCGGTTCGCCAGTTGGCCGGACACTCCGCCTTCATTCACGTGGTTGTCCCATCCGCCCACTTCCGCGAAGGCAACTTCCAGCCCAGCGCCGGATTTGATGAGTTGCGCGATCTGTTGCAAGCTCTTGCCCAGGGGCCCGCGTGGATATTCCGCGCCATTTTCCGGCTGGTACACTCCGATCTGCATGCGTTGCAGGGTGGAGATGGCTTCAAAAGTCTCTCGCGCGGTGCTGGAAAGAAGCGGGTCAGTGGCCGAGGCGTACATCTCTTCGAAGGCGCTCGCGATCAGTTGTACGCCGCGCGCCTGCCGGTTGGCGTTGCCCGCAAAGTGGAAGCCCTGCAAGTCTTGCGTGCAGAGGCAGGACGCGGCGCCCATCATCGTGCGGGGCGTGGAGGCGGCAAAGGCCACAGCCCGGAAGGGAGTGTCGTCGGCCTGGGGAGAGCTCTGCAAGTAGCGGTTCAGCCAGCCGTCGGGAGTGGACTTCACGCCGGGCGTCGCCGACTCCATGTAGTCCTGCGCGTCGAAGTGCGAGCGTGTGCTGTCCGGCGAGCCGGCCGCATGAATGATCGCCAATTGGCGAGCGTCGAACAAAGGCTTTAGCGAAGCGAGGCTGGGGTGCAGGCCAAAGAACCCATCGAGGTCCAGTACACTCGGGCTGGCGTCGCTTTTGTTGGAGGGCTCCGGGATGGCAATGGAGGGGCGCATGGCGTAATAATTTCTCTCGCCGAAGGGAACGACGATGTTCAGCCCATCGGCCGCGCCGCGCTGGAAGATAGCAACCAGGATTTTCTTGCGCCCGGGGTGCTCCATCGCGAAGGCCGCTCGCCGCAGGAAGCTGGGAACGAAGCCCGCTCCGAAAAGGCTTAGGCCCGTGGTTTTTAAGAAATAGCGTCGGGAAATGCTCATCGTGACCTCTTCGCTGCGCTACCGCCTCTGGAAGTCCGGCGACCCGAGGAGCAGCGCCGCCATCAGCGTCGTCTTGGGGAAAGCGCGCGGATTACCCCCTCCGGCGCTGCCCAAATCTTCCACACTCTTCATGACCGCGGTCTGGGTTTCGTGGGAAACGCTCCCGCCGAGCGTTCGTCGCACCAGGCGATCCCAAACGGCCTGGGGGTCATCGGAAGGGGTCAGAGCTTGCAGGTTGAGCTGAGTCCCGCGAATCCGGTTGGCCGCGAGCGCCATGGAAAAATTCATTCGAGCCAGCAGCGTGCCGGAGTTGATCCAATTGCTGGCGCGGTCTGGATAACCCGTGGGCGCTTGATACTGGAAAAGGGGCTGGCCCATGCGCACAATCAACCCCATCAGTGGCGCGCCGGCATCTGTCTCCGCATCCAGAGTTCGCAAAGAGCTGGCAACGAGCTCGAATGGCGATTTTACCTTCGCCCGGAAGGCTGCCGGCGAGTTGAACTCCGGCGAAGTGAGAATCGTCCTCAAGACCGAGCCAATATCGCCCTGAGAGTTGTTAAAGGTGCGAGCGGCGCGGTCAACCACGGAAGCGGGAGGATCATCGGCGACGAAGTGGCGGCAGAGTTTCAGGGAAATGAAATGCGCGGTGGAAGGATGGGCCGCCAGGAGCTGAAGAACCTCCATTCCATCTTCCACTCCGCCTTGGCCCTTAATCTTGTGGCCCATAACCATCTTTTCCTCGTAATCGTGCATGCGCGGGCGGAAAATAAATCCCCCGCCTTGACGCGGGCGATCGATGGTCCAACCGGTAAAGCAGCGCGCGACTTCTCGCACGTCTTGCTGAGTGTAGCCGCCGTCTACTCCCATGGTGTGGAGTTCCATCAACTCGCGCCCATAGTTTTCGTTCAGGCCGCGGCGCTCAACTTGCGCGTTCTGGCTGTTTGCCTTCATGGCCCCGGCCCCAACACTTGCGCGGCCAAACCCAAACGGCCCGCGCCGGCCTTGGGCAAAGCTCTTGCCGGCTCCGGCGTTGGGCGCGACGCTCAGCCAATTATCCAGATAGAAGAGCATGCCAGGACTTTGCGCTGTGGCGGCGAGCAGTTGGGAGAAGTTTCCCAGTGCGTTGGGCCGGATGGCATCATGCTCGAAGGAAGTGAGGAGCCACTTGTCGACTCCCTTTTCGGCGTAAATATTGAAATGGTTCATCCAGAAGTGAACCATGACTTCCTGAAGCTGCCGCTGGCCATAAGCGGCGCGCCAGAATTGCTCACGGCCAAGCTCCATGATGATCCGGCGCGGCCCTCCTGCTTCCATAGCCTGGCTCATCTCAGGAGGAGCTTGCTTAGCCATGCCATCCTGGTTGGGAGCCCTTCCCGGCGCCTCTGCCAATTGCTGCTGCTTCCCTTGCGGTTTGTTCTGCTGTTTCGGGGCAGGGAACTCCTCCATCAATTCCGCTGGACTCATCGCCAGGGTGGGTAGAGAGGCGATTCTTCGCTCCACTTCGGAGTCATCAATTTTTTCAGGATGGAGCTGCTCGTCCAGGAGCCCGGCAATACCTGCCAGTTTTGCTCTTTCCACGTCTTGCGGCCGTGGGCCAAAGGTCGTCCGGCTGAGAAAATGCCAAGCGGCGAGGTCGGGAGTGAGCGTCGCAATCGCTTTATCTTTCACGGAAGAACCCTTCCCATTTCGTGACGGCCAGGCACGAAGAAAAAGCAAAGGTGTGCCTCCCGCTCTTGAAAATCGCTGGTTACCTCTTCTGAGTGCCCTCACTTATATTGTAACCCTGCCTGGCAAGAAAAGTTGCGACGCGGGATTGGCGCTGTCCCCAGCTCCTCTCGTCCCCCGCTTTCCCTTGAGTACAACCTCTAACGCTCGCGAATTTGATTGTTTATTTGCGGCCCGGATAAACGCCCTTTCCCCAGGCAACTCTATCCCACCCCCCCGCTTCCCATCAATGGGTGGCTCTTCGTCCCTGTCCGCCCTGGCGTGCTCTTTTGCAGTTTTCTTTGCAGTCCGATGGAAATTAGTGTAGAATCAATTCACCTGAAGTCTTGGGGCAAAAGCCCGCAGGGGTAAACTGGTTGTTTAGAATTGCTCGATGTGCGGCCCGTCGGGGCAGTGCCATTGCGACTGCAAATGGTACCGCTGTCTTCGTTGCGATCGCGCTTCTGGTCGTGACCGTAGGGGTTCTGGCCACCGAATCACGTTTGCCCAACTCAGGGAAAACCCCCACCTCCCGGCTCACAACCAAGAGCAGCCGCATGGCCGAGTGTGGGGGCGAGAGGCTGGCGCCGGTTCAAGTGAATGAATCCCGCCCAGCTCCACCCGTCATAACGACTGTAGTCATCCATTTTTGTTTCTCTCCCACCGAATTGCCTCTCTCGGAAATTGCCGGCTTTCCCCAGGCGCATGGTTTACGAGCGCCTCCCCGCTTGTAGTCCCATTCCATTACCCGTGTCAGCTCCTCGCGAGTGAGGACGCGCGACACGTTGATCAATTCCAATCTATTGATGGTCCTCGCGTGCGGCAGATGAGCTGCCGGTCGGCGGGGTGATTGCGACGTACAGAAGGCTTCCGCCATGGCTTCGACAATCGCTCTCGTGGGTGGGCGAATGGTACACGGGGTTCCCCTGGCCTTGAGGACGTCGCCACTGAACACATCAAAGGGAGGAGGGTAGCTCTGTGAGCGCAATTCTAGAGGCGCCAATCATGACGGTGGATGTGGAGACCCGTGAGGAGATTCCTGCTGAGTTTCAAAGTCCCGGCCAGGGCGTGAGCCTTTCCCCCAACACCTTTGGGGGGACGGAGGGTTTCCCCCGCGGGGACTCATTAAGAGATTCGAGTGCGATGCCTGCTCCGCAAGGCAGTTTCTTTCCTCTGCCTCACGACCCCGGCCCTGGCGTTGCGCCGCCGCAAGCAAATGCAGGCACCTCGGCGCAGTCCTGGCCGTCCCCCCGCCCGCCGATTCCGCAATCGCCCGGGGAAGTTTTGGTAAGGGAATTTGACGCCCTTTACCACAAGTACGAGCGGCGCGTGTACCGACAGTGCTATCGCATGTTAGGGAATCCGGAGGACGCGGAGGATCTGACCCAAGAGGTTTTTCTCCAGTTGTTCAGAAAGGCCCATACTTTTCGAGGAGAAGCAAACTTTTCCACGTGGCTGCATCGCCTGACGGTCAATACGGTGTTGATGCAATTGCGCCGGCGCCGCCGGTGGCGCGAGGCGGTCACTTCCTTAGACGTCGCGCCGGGCGCCGGCGAGGCTGTGAGTGATATCCTCACGATGGTGAGCGCACTTCCGGCGCCAGCAACCAGCACGCCAGACAAAATAACTCTGGATATCGCCATCGCCCAGTTGTCTTCCGGTTACCGGGAAATTTTCCTTCTGCATGACCTGGAAGGCTATCGGCATGATGAGATTGCACGATTGCTCGGCATCAGCGAGGGCACGTCGAAATCGCAACTGCATAAAGCGCGGCTTAGGCTGCGCGCGCTGATTGGGTAGGCCCGCAGCGAGTTGGGACGAAAGTAGAGCATCATCCAGAATACTTGTTCCCTAGGGCAGGCTCTTAGCTCAGGGACGCGATAAGTTGCAGGATTGAAAGGGATGGCACCTATGGCGGTAGCGGTGTGCATCATAGTGGAGAATGCGGCTGTTCCTGCGGACTCCCGCGTGTGGCGGGAGGCGAAGTCCCTTTGGGAGGCAGGATACAAGGTGTCGATTATCTGCCCGAAGGGACACGGATTCGATGATCATCATGAGACGCTGGAGGGCATCGAGATTTACCGTTCTCCGTCCTGGCAAGGGTCGACACCCCTAGGGTATCTGATGGAGTACGCCTGGGCATTATTGGTTGAGTTTGTTTTGGCATTGCGAGTTTACACGCGGACACGCTTCCGTATTCTCCAAGGTTGTAATCCCCCCGATACAATATTCCTGATCGCGCTTTTTTTAAGCTGCTGGGTGTGCGCTTTGTGTTTGACCATCACGATCTGTCTCCTGAGCTCTGCGCTATCAGATTCCCGCGCCATAGATTTGTTTACCATCTGACCCGCTTGGCTGAGTGGATGTCTTTCCAGGTGGCGGATGTGACCCTCGCCACAAATAACACTTTCAGGGAAATCGCCCTGACTCGGGGCGCTGTTTCGCCGGAACATAATTTCGTGGTTCAAACCCTCCCCGACCTGAACGACTTCCCACTTCAACCCGCGCAGCCGGATCTCAAGGAAGGACGAGAACACCTTGTTGTTTATGTGGGTGTGATGGGACCGCAGGACGGCATCGATTTGCTCCTGGAGTCTATTAGCTACCTCACCCATAGGAAGGGTCGCCGCGATACGCTTTTTGTTCTAATTGGCCCGGGATCGGAGTTTGACCGCCTGAAAGCCCAGGCCGCCGCCGATGGCCTCAACGGCTGCGTGAAATTCACTGGCCCGCTGTTCGGCGACGAACTTCGGGCTTATCTTGCGACCGCCAGCGTGGGTGTATCTCCGGATCCATCCAATCCGTTCAACGATAAGCTCACGATGGTCAAGATCTTCGAGTACATGGCTTATGGTATTCCAGTCGTGCTGTATGACCTTCCCGAGGGGCATCAATCCGCAGGCGAGGCAGCGCTTTATGCGCACAATAATGATCCAATCGACTTCGCTGAGAAGATCGCGCACCTGCTGGACTCAGAGTCATCCCGTAGGCAAATGGGAGCCATCGGAAGGGAGCAAATCGTCGAGAGGTTGAATTGGGGAGTCGAAAGGCGAGAATTGCTAAAGGCTTACGATACTGTCTTAACCGCGCGCGTCCGCCCAAGATCGAGAATTAAGAGCAGGCGCGATGGCCTTCCCTCCTCTGCAAATTCCGGAAACCCTTTGTGATGGTCACCTAACACCTGGCATCTGCTCTCACCGTGCCAGCACGGCCAGCAACGCCTGGTATCCATCCACCAGCAGACCTTCATAACCGTGCGGAGTTCCATCCCAGGCTTTCCAATCGTAGGTCATGCCGTTCGGGCCGAAACCCTGGAAGCCGCCCTTCTCAAACCCTGCAAGCATGGGAAACAGCATCGCGTCGGCGTCTCTTTTCCAACCCAACTGGTACAGGGCTTGCAAGGTGAAGTAGGCATAGCATGCTGTCGCCCCGCCGTTTTCATAGATTTGAAATCCATCCGACCCGTCTTCTTTCTCCGGTCCGCCCCAGCGCTTATCGTGGTGGACGTAATCACCGCGGCGAATGGGAATCAGGTTTCCAGGCAGGCCGTATTCGAAATGCGTGTAACCTACCTCCCGCATCTTGGCGAGCATTCGATCCATGATGAGGTTTGCCTTGTCGCGCGGAACCAGTCCATAGGTAATGGCCACGCTGTTCACGAAGGTGAAATAGTAATCGTGCATCTTACCGTCAGCGCTTTTCCATCCCGCCAGCACTCCGGTTTGGGGATCGTAAAACGTCTGGAAATAAACCGCGCGGAGCTTATCGGCGCGAGATGAATACAGCCGCGCGTCGTCCGGTTGATTCGCCTGGCGAGCCAACTCCGCCATATTCAGCAGGGCCTTGTACGCGAGCGCGTTCGAGTAGGCGTCCTGATGGCCAAAGCCGATGGTGTCCCACCAGTTGGCCGGGCGCACCTCGATTTTCTCCGGCCAGGAGTTGTAATTCCCACTCACGGGGTACTCAATCAACCCATCTCCATCCATGTCCATGGCCAACAATTTGGTGGCCCATTCCTTCAGCCCGGCGTAGTTTTTCTCAAGCCAGGCGTGATCCTTGCTGCCGTTGACGTAGTCGCCCGCGGCAATCAGCAGTGAAGGGTAGGTGTCGCTAAAGTCGTAGCGTGTGTCGCCGCCGTACCCCTCCATGCCGTATCCTTTCATCCCGCCGAGGTAGCGGTCCAAAGTTTGGCGAATCATATCCAGCGCGGTCAGGCCCGGCGCCAGCGGTGGCGTGCGGACGGCCACCGACGAATACTCGAAAACGGTGAAGGCCACCGGATCGCTGGCGGCATGATTGGCCAGCACACGCGCCCTCGGGTTTAATTGAAACATATTCAGCCAGTTGCGTCGGAAGCCGTCAAATCGCGGGTCACGCGCGAGCGCCGGCGAGCCAGGGTAAATGGCCACCACTTCCAAGTTGTAATCCACCTGGGGCAGGGCAGCGGTGGCGGGGGGGAAGGTGACCCGAACGTAGTCGTCAGCCTGCTTGCCTCCTCCATAGCGCAGCGCGTCGTAACCGAGCGCGAGGTTGCGGCCCACGCTGGAGGTAATCCGGAAAGTCCCGAGGTCAGGCAAATGGAGCAGCGCCGGCAGTTGCACGCTGCTGTTGTCATTGATGATTCCCAGCAGCGTGGCGTGGTTAAGGTGGGGATTGAAGTTTAGCACCAGAGGTGGCGGTGGATTCGCTGCGGTAAAGTGCGACCGCAATAGAATCTGGTGCGGAGAGAACTGAAACATCCACGCGGGCGGCGTGCCGGCAGAAGCGCCGGAGGGGCGATACTCGAAGGTGTTGGCCACACGGCGCACCTCGTATGCCGTCTCCGCCTTGGCCGGCGGGCGCAGTGGGTTGGCGCCGAGCTTGTTCTTACCCAACGAATCTACCGTAAGGGCTGCGAAGGCCGGTTGGTCTGAAGCCAGCTCAACGCGCATAAACGCTGATTGATACTGAAGCGTGCCGTTCGCTTGCGTCGCCAAACCCGCGGCCGCCAGAAAAAGTGCGGGAATCAAAGTTCGAAGACATTTGGGCATCGATCTATCTCCGGGGAAGGGAATTTTCACGTCGAGATGTTAACATGCGTTATACGCCTCTAAGTCCTCTTAAGTATTGACGCCACTTTTGCATGGCCATTTCAGGGTTGGGCATGGGCTTGGGATAATATTGCTCCTCCTCTATTTCCAGCCACCCCTCCCAGTTGTTATTGAGGAGCGGGGCTACAATCCCCTTGAGGTTGATTCTGCCCTCGCCGGGTTCAGCATCAATAATCTCACCGGAAATCGCCCGCACCTCATCCCGCAGATGGAAAATGGCAATGCGCCGGAAGTTTGCCGCGGTGAATTCCGGCGGGTCAATCAAGCCATAACAGTGGCCGACGTCAAGACACAGCCACACATTGCCGGGATCTGTTCCACTGAGCAGGTAACTCATTTCCGAGGGATTGTCTCGGAACTCGGCCTGGTGATTGTGATAGCAAAGCCGCAAGCCTTCCTTTTTCACTGCTTCCCCAAGTCTGCTGAGTGTCTCCGTCTTGACCTGTACAGGCAAGCGCCCGCCGCAACCGTCGTGGCCTTCAGGAATTGGCGGCGGTCCGGATTCCGACCTGTCACGAGAACTCGCCGATCTGCCATTTCTAGGCCTCTATCTGTTCGTCCCAGGCAATTCCTGCCTTACGATAGTACCTTAGTACTATCGACGTCCGCATGGAATCGGGTATACAAGAACATTGCAGAAGCCCTCAATAGGAGAGATGTCTATGGCTCCAAACCCTGCGCGCAGGAAGGTTCTGATCATTGAAGATGAACCCTCGATCCGGAATATTTTGTACGTGTTGGTGGCAGGGCTCGGTTACGATGGTGACGCTGCCTCTGATGCTCATCAGGCGCTGTCGATGATTCGCAAAGGTCAATTTGACGCCGTTCTGCTCGACCTTCGCTGTAGCAACCTTCCGCCTGACCAAATGGTCAGCGCCATCACGGAACTCCGGCCCAGCTTGTTGGGGCGGGTGCTGGTAATTAGCGGCGAAGTCTCTACCCCCAGCACCCTCGAAATGTTGGAGCGATATGCGGTGCCACACGTTCCACGCGACCGTGTCACCTCCGACCTCTCACGAAGCATCGCTCAGATGGATGGCCTTACTTCCTTTATCTTCACACCAAGGTAATCTACGGCTGCTTGTCCTTCGCCAGGCGGTCTTGGATTTGCTGAATGGCGGAATCTATCCACCAGCGTTGGTCCGCCCCTGCCGTCGCACGCGCCGATTGCAGCAGGGGAAGTGCAAGGGCAGGCTGGCGGACCAACCCTGCAACCGCCGCGTCGCGCTCGGTGTAATTCGGATCCTTCAATTTCTCGATCAGCGCGGCAATCTGCGCTTGGGGATCCACATAGATGGTCACTTCGGCGGTGGGAGGGTTGGGATCGATTTGCAGGCGCTCATCCAGCGCGGCAACTGCAATCGTGTGCTTGCCATTCGCCAACCAATTCACCGTGGTTTCCGCGCTCGGCGTCGGGGGAGTCCAATCGCCGCCGTCGATTCTCCAGGTGAACCATACTTTGCCTTTAATCTCGGTCTCGAACTGTAGTCTGACGCTTCCGGCTGCCTCCACCGTGGCGTGCAGTTTGGTTTGAGGCAGCGGCGGGCGAGCCTTCATGATGACGTACTCCCCCACCTGGGGGTGGCCGTGAAAGTAAGTCTCCAGGAAAGCGTTTCCCTGTGGGTCAATGAGTGCGGTTCTTATGGTCCGCAAATCGCCAAACGGTTGACGCTCTCCGGGGGAGAATTGCGGCACGCAGAGGCCCGGAACCGCGCGATACAATTGCCCTCGCGAGGTCAGCCAGTAGATTCCCAGGCGATCCTGGACCACGGATTCAGGATTGCTGATCTCACAGCCGGGTGGCGGCGGTGGAGATTGGGGAGCCTGCCTTTCCTGGTCCGTGCCGAGTCCCTTCTCGTAAGTCGTGGTGCGCCACCCCTCCGCTTGGATGTATTCCCAGGTTCTTCCCGCGATGTTCAACGCGAAATTGCCCGCCCGATCAAAAAAGGGCGGGCCATCAAAACTGCCCCGCCGGGCGGTGTCAATATCCTGCGGTCGCCAGGTCTGCCACGTTTGGCCGTTGAAGTAATGGGCCTGCGAGCACGCGTCGCGGTAGCCAATTCGGCCATCGGGGGTGAAGGCTGGAACCATCAAGCGATCTCCCTGAACATGGAAGCTTGCGCGGATGGGTAGCTGCGCCTGAAGAGCCGCGGAAACGTCAGGGTAAGTTTCGATGTTTCCGGGCCAGGGGTTCAAGATACAGGCCACGCCTTGACAGTCAGGGAGGAGCCAGATGCGGTCCTGGGAATCCACGCCGAAGCTCCCAAACCGCATGGGATCAAGATTCTCCGGCAGAGCATGGTCTGTCCAGGTCTTTCCGTCCCATTCGCTGATCCCCATGCGGTTACCGGAAAGGAAACCCCAGAGGTGGTTGTGCCGGTCCGCAACCAACACGCGCAGCGGGTTCAGCGTTTGAACGCCGGCCGGCGACTGGAACGAGGCCAACAATTCCGCTGGTTTGAAGGCCATTGTCCCCGCGTTCGCCGCGACCACCAGCACTCGCCCATCGGAAAGCGCCGTAAGGCCCTCCGACCCTTCGAGGGAAAAACCGTATCTCCAATCGATATGCGCCGGCTCACCCAACTTCGCCGGGAGGAACCAAGGTCCCGTTCCATAGGCGCCGAGCCACAGCCCCGCCAGGGTCACCACGAACGAGCGGGGCGCATCGGTTAAAGAAGGGGACCGCATATCGATCCCGTTAATCACCCGCTTCCATTCGCCTTCTTGCAGCCGCCACAGGGTGCCAAACCGACCCTCTCCACCGCGCCCGGCCACGGGCATGAACCCATTGGTCGTAATGACGTAAGTCGCCTGCCCCGCATGAAAGATCTTCTGCACGGAACGAAAGGCGTTGGATGCCGGCTCCGGAACCACCTCGGTGACGAGCGTCTGGGTGTCAACCCTATACAGGTGATCACTCGGCGCGGCGAGCCACATGTGGTTCGCGCCGTCGGGCTCAACCACGGTGTAGCGCTTGATGGGCGGTCCGGGGAAATTGGTGTGGAGATCGAATTTCTTGCCATCGAAGATCAGGATCCCGTCCAGCGAGGGCACGCCTCCACCAAGCCCGCCTGCCCAAAACCAAATCCGCCCCTGGCCATCCGCGGTGGCGAAGATGGATTCGAAGTTTATGCGACCGGCGCTGCGCTGATTGGAATCGTAACGATGATCGTATTCGATGGTGTAGGCACACTCGGCTTTGCCTTGCGGAGTGATGCGGTAGATGTGTAGTCCCCGTTCGATAATCCAGATGTTCCTCTTGGGATCAACGAAGATGTTTGGCAGGTTCGCGAGGTCGCCCGTAAACTGCGCCAGCGTCTTCGAGACGCTTCCCTTGTGCCAGGTCACGGTATGCCTGCCCTCGGTGGCGGTCCAAAGACCGTAAACTGCGCCATCCGGCCCGTTGGCCAAGACCACCGTCCCGGTGATGCCGGAAACCCCCTCAACAGGGTTCCACTTGTCACCTTCCCAGCGGTAAAGGCTGGTGCCCATGGAGGCGCCGATTCCCCACACCTGGCCCGTGGAGTCTTGTAGAGCCCGGCTGATCCTGGTCGAGTCCACGGGCCCGGATTGGGCGGCGAGGCTCGGGGCAAGACAGAGGATGCAAAGGAGCAAGCGTTGCAAAGTGCGCATGGTTTTCTCTTCGGACGCGGATGCAAATGTGGAGTGCGGTCCGCCGCGGAGGCCCCCCGCTTTCCTCCTCGCGAGCTATGTAGCACAGGCACTCTTGCCTGTGCCTGGAGTTTCTACATTTACTCCACTGTTTTAGGTCTGGCATATCATTATTATGTTGACAGACCGACGTAAGTCGGTTACACTCCTCCTGAATCTATGCTCAGGAGCCCACCAT
>JBEKNU010000063.1:0-29796 GCA_049522495.1 Terriglobia bacterium | reverse complement strand
CTGAGCATAGATTCAGGAGGAGTGTAACCGACTTACGTCGGTCTGTCAACATAATAATGATATGCCAGACCTAAAACAGTGGAGTAAATGTAGAAACTCCAGGCGGCGGTCTCCGACCGCCGAATCGTCGATCTGAGATCGACACTACAGTTCAAATTGAACTACCATCCACCTGACGCTTGTCAGGGCGTAAACGCATGAGCATGACAGTGGATCTCGGAAAGCGCATCGAGCTCGTCTCGATGGACCCGCACTTTCACGACATCACGATCGCCCTCTACCGGCAGGAGCGTGCAGGCAGGCCGGAGTACTTGGTACACAGTTACAGCCGCTTGGAAGGCGCTCGCCAGCGGATCGAATCTCTCCGCTGCTCCATGGCCATCTTGGGCCAACTCGTACTCGATGGGGAGATGCTGCACTTTGCATGTGGGGCAGCGCACCAAGCGGCGGCTAGGCGAGCCTTTTTGGAGACTATCAAGCTTCCTCCTGCCGTCCCCAATGCCCCCAAGCCCCTCACCGTGCTCGACAAGAAATCGGGACGGAATATCACAGCGGCGAGTCAGGGCGGCGGTCGATATCAGATCACGGCCGACGGGCCTGAAGACGGCAAGGCCGCGCGGATCGACGGTGTCGTGGGTGGGCTGGTGAAACTGGCAGAGGTCGTACTCGTAGAGGGAAGCCCGGGCCAATTCGCGTTCCCCTGCGGGAGTTCTCACGACGCCCTGGTGGGACTGCTGCTCCCCCGGGCGCTCAACGTCCGGGCCATCTTGCGGGAAGAAGAATCGGCTGGAGGGCGAGGTTTGCTGGTTGCCCCCAGCCAGCAGAAATGAGCCAGCAGTAATAAGGAGGCTACGATGGTTGCGCGAATGACCAGTCGCCAGCGTGTGCTTGCCGCCTTGCGCCGGGAACCGGTGGACCGGACTCCCGCTTGCAACCCCACGTCCGTAGCTACGGTTGAGTTGATGGATCTCGCGGGCGCACCTTTTCCGGATGCCAACCGTCAACCTGAGCTCATGGCGCGCCTGGCGGCCACCGGTTACACGGAGCTGGGCTTTGATACCATCATGCCGGTCTTCAGCATCATTCAGGAGTCCTCCGCGCTCGGCTGCAAAATCCAATGGGAGCAGAAGGACAATTGGCCAACCGTAAAAATGCGTGAGCCCATCTGGGAGAAGCATGAGGATATTCGCATTCCGGCCGACTTCCTGAAGCACCCGGACACCCAATGCGTCCTTCAGGCGATCAAGATCCTACGCAAAGAATTCGGTGATGAGGTGGCGATCATCGGCAAGACCATGGGACCCTGGTCGCTTGGCTACCACTGCTTTGGAGTCGAGCCCTTTCTCTTGCTTTCCCTGGACGATCCGGGCAAGACCAAGCTCTGCCTCGACAAGCTCAAGGAGGCGACCATTCAGTTTGGAGTGGCGCAGATTGAGGCGGGCGCTGACGCCCTCACGCTCCCCGACCACGCCACCGGAGACCTGGTCAGCGGCGAATACTATGCGCGCTATCTGCGGGATCTTCACATTGAATTTGCCCAGAGGCTGCCCGCCCCGCTCATCCTGCACATCTGTGGACGCACCGTGGACCGCATGGAATACATCGCGCAGACCGGCATGGCCGCCTTCCATTACGATTCCAAGAACCAGCCGGCGGAATCGATTGGCATTGTCAAAAACCGGATTTCGCTGGTGGGCAATATCAATAATCCCGAGACCCTGTATTCCAAGGGCCCGGAGGAAGTGCGGCGCGAGGTATACCAGAATCTGGACGCGGGCGTGCAACTCGTCGGCCCCGAGTGCGCCATTCCCTTGCAGACGCGCATCGACAACCTCAAGGAAATTCCCAAGGCCATCAAGGATTGGCATCAGGGACACACAACCCACAATTAGGGACAAGTCATGGCGGAACTGAACGACATCACCAACGAATTCATCCGGCAGGAAATAGCGGAGTTCATCGAACGCCCGAATGAACGCGAACGGATCATCAATCTCTTCGCGCGAGCCCGGGCAAAGATGCAAGCCATTGCCGCCGCACTGATCGATGGCGACAACGATCTGGTGAACCAACTGACCAAGGAGTCCCTTGACGAGGGTATTGAAGCCCTGGAAGTCATGGACGACGGCTTGATTGCCGGCATGGGGATTGTGGGAATCAAGTTCCGGCAGAATTTAATTTTCGTGCCGGAGGTTCTGGCCTGCGCGCGGGCCATGAAGGCGGGTATGGCGCACATTGAACCCATCCTCTCCGCCGCCGGAATCAAACCGATCGGCAAGGTTGTGATGGGCACGGTCAAGGGCGACTTGCATGACATCGGCAAAAATCTGTGCATCATGATGCTGCGCGGAGCGGGCTTTGAGGTGATTGACCTCGGCGTTGACACCTCTGCCGACAAATTCATGCAAGCGGTTGAGGAAAACGAGGTCCCCTTGATGGGGATGTCGGCTTTGCTGACCACCACCATGCCGAATATGGGGAAGACGATTGAGGCGTTCATCGACGCCGACCTTCGCCACCAGGTGAAAATCATGGTAGGCGGAGCTCCTGTGACCCAGGAATTTGCTGACGAAATGGGCGCCGACGGTTACGGCAAGGACGCCATGGCTTGCGTGGCGCTGGCCAAGCGGCTGATGGGCGTTGAGTCGAGGTAAAGCGAGCCCCCCGATGCAAAAGATCGATCCGGCAGAGTACCAGAAGCGGCTTGATCGACTGACGGAGATTCTGTCAGGAATCGCGGCGCACGCGGATGAGGTTTCCCTTCGCCGCTGCCCCTACAAGAACCGCCTGGACCAATGCATCGCGCAGTTTGGATGCCGGAACAAACGCAAACCCCAAGCGTCCGGCAGCCTGCCGATTTGCGCGAGCGACGACAAGCTGGATTATCGCAAAGCTTGGGAAACCGGCTAAGCCCGCATGGCCTGGATCTCCTACCATTCCCGCCGTTGCGCCTCGGAGCGTGGCCGAACCCTATTCGATTATGCCGACGAGCTCGCGGTGCTGGTCCCAACTTCGTGCGGACGTAATGGGATTTGCCACGAGTGCATTGTCGAGATCAAACGCGGCGGTCAGGCCCTCGCCCCTCGCACCGGGCCGGAAGACTTCCTCCGCGACAACTATCGGCTGGCCTGCCAGGCGGTCATCGATAACCCTGAGACCGACGTGGAATTCACCCTGCTGCAACGGCGGCCGAAAATCCTGACGGCGTCCACGGCCAGCCCTTGCGAACTTGATCCGCAAGTCGCCCGAGCCGGTGAAAAGGTGCTTTACGGCGGCGAGGCAATCGACGAATACCGCGGCCATATTTACGGTGCGGCGGTCGACGTGGGCACTACCACCATCGTCATTGAACTGGTCGATCTGGAAACCGGTGTGACCGTTTCCCTTGCCTCGCTCGAGAACCCGCAGCGCTTCGGGGGCAGCGATGTGATGCACCGCATCTCCTACGATTCCGGCCCCTATCGAGGTGAACTTCACAAGAGTGTCATCAGCGCCCTCAATCGCGAGCTGAAAGAAATGTGCAGGCAGCTCGGGATTGTGCGGCAGGAAATCTACGAGGTCGTGGTGGTTGGCAATGCCACCATGCGCGACCTTTTCTTTGGCCTGGACGTCCAAACCATCGGACAACGGCCCTATAAGTCGCTGGTCGAACACGAATACCGGGCCGGGCAGCGGGATGCGACTTCTCTTACCGAGTTAGCGCATCGTCTTGGCATTCTGACCCACCCGCAAGCACGCATTTACGGCGCACCACTCATCGCCAGCCATGTGGGAGCCGACACGGCGGCGGACCTGCTGGCGATTGACATCGGTTCGCAGCGCGACGTGGTGATGTTGGTGGATGTGGGCACCAACACCGAAGTTGTAGTGGGCCGCGCCGGACGGCTGGTGGCCGCGTCCTGTCCGGCTGGCCCGGCCTTCGAAGGCGGGCTTATCAAATATGGGATGACGGCGGGTGACGGCGCCATCGAGGCCTTGCGCTGGAATGGCAACGCGTGGGAGTACCGCACCATTGGCGGTGTTCCGCCGGTCGGAATTTGCGGGTCAGGCCTGATCGACCTGCTCGCCGAGTTGCGACGCCACGGCTTGATGACCCCCAAGGGCGTGTTCGCGAACAAGGCGCGCGAGCTCCCCATTGTGCCTGACGCTGGAATTACCTTCTCGCTGGAAGACATGAGTAATCTTGCCCAGGCGAAGGCGGCGAATTATTGTGGCCAGCTCATCACCATGCGCTCCTTTGGGGTGTCACCGGACCAGATCTGTCGAGTGTTCCTGGCCGGCGCCTTCGCCAATTACGTCAACGTCGTCAATGCGATCGAAATCGGTTTTCTCGCGCCCATTCCGGAAGACCGCGTGGTAAAAGTCGGAAATGCTTCCGTCGCAGGAGCCAAGCAAATGCTGGTCTCACGGCGAAAACGGCGGTCCATCGAGGAACTTGTGAAACGCATCGAGCACATCGAGCTTGAAACGACCCCGGATTTCTTTGAAATCTTCGTGGAAGGTTGCCAATTCAAACCCATGGCACTTGCGCCGGGGTTAAAAGTGTAAGCGATTCGTCGGTCTTTTGCCCGCGTGAGGCTGTCACGCACTGAAAATGCAGGAGGAGAATTGCGACCTCAGGGTTTTGATAAAGACTTTGTCGTCATCGGGGAAAACCTTCATGCCACCCGCGTACTTTTGCGGCCCGGTAAGCATGTCGTAACCGCTCCCAGCGGCGAGGAGGCGATTCGCTATACCTCCACGAGTCGTGAGACCCACTACCTCGTCATTCCGGAGGAGTTCAAGCGCCGCCAAGACTACCAGGAGGGGCGTGTCAAGCACGTGGCCGTAGCCGTGCGCGACGCCATGTCGGGCGCCGAACCCTCGGCCAGTGATGGGAAGGAGTATCTGCGGACTCTGGCGGAGCGGCAAATCACAACCGGCGCCGACTTCCTGGATATCAACGTGGATGAGGTATCTCTCCGCCACCACGAACAGGTGGCAGCCATGTGCTGGCTGGTGCGATTCATTGAAGGATTATCCCCGATTCCGCTTTCCATCGATTCCTCGAACATCGATACGATTCGAGCCGGAGTCGAGGCCTGCGAGGGCAAGGCGGGGCCTCCCATGCTGAATTCGGCGTCGCTCGAGCGGCTGGAGGCGCTTGACCTGGCCAAGGAGAGAAACCTGCCGGTGATTGTCACCGCGGCGGGGGATAGCGGTATGCCTCAGGATGCCGAACAGCGAATCGCCAACGCCTCGAGGATCATCGAGGCAGCCCTGGCGAAGTCGATTCCCGTCGAACGCCTCTATGTCGACACCTTGGTATTTCCCATCTCTGTTGACATCCAATTTGTTAATCATTACCTGGAGGCGACTCGCCGGCTGCGCGCGAAATATGGCGGGAAGATCCACCTGACCGGGGGCCTGAGTAACGTCTCGTTCGGTCTCCCCTGCCGGCGCCTGGTCAACGAGGTGTTCATCAACCTCGCGGTGGAGGCTGGCGTGGATAGCGGGATCGTGGATTCAGTGGCCAACGACCTGAACCAGATTTTTGTGGCCGACAAGACGTCCAAGCCTTACCAGCTCACGCGCGATATGCTCCTGGGCCTCGACCGCAACTGTAAGAACTTTCTTCGCGCCTACCGCAAGGGAGAACTGGAACCCGTCATCGCGAGGTAGATGCACATGGTCAAATATCAAATTCTCTACTGGAAGCGCGTGCCATCGCAGGTGAAGGTTTTTGAGGAAGGGAAACGGCCCGTGTCCCGGCAGTTGCCCGGGCGCTTGGCGGAAATTGATGCCATTGCCATGGAACAGGGTCTTACGGGCACCGACGATTACCTCAACCAGTGGCAGTGGACGGCCAAAAAGGAGCGTGAGGGCTCAGCGGAAGAGGTTGCCGATGCCTTGGTCCGCGAGTTGGCGCAAAACCCAGGGGATAAGGATGGGAGCGAGACTTGATCGGGCATGCCGACGAAACACCGTTCAACAGCAATGCTATTGAACGAGCCAGTGTATAATCTCTTATATCAGGGAAGACGACGCCCACAGCCGGCCCGTGAGAATCATCGAAAGGACGTATCGCCGCTGGAAAAGAATAATGCCTATTCGTCGACTGGGTTCTTTTTCGTTTGACAAGCCCGTACTCGGAGAGCTAACTGTCTGAGCCAGGCTACGATCTCGCCCCCAGGGGAGGTTAAGTTTCCCATGTTGCCACTTCGGTTTGGGAGTCCAGACCAATTCTCCGTAGTTAGAGAGTGCCTCGGCCAAGCCGATTATAGCGAGCAAGCGGTCTGCAAGCGGCTAAGCCTGGGCGGGTTACATGAGTGGTTAAACGACGGCGAAAGCTCTGCGTCTCCCGCGCGGGCTGAAGTGTCTGACGCCCTGAATGTTCTGCTGCGAGTATTCCTGGTGGGAGACTCCGTGAGCCGGGATCTACTGGGCGGCTTCATTCCGAGTGCGGCTCGGGAATCCATGGAGGCTCTGGGAATCCTGTGCGTTGACCCTGCTCATCCCGACCAGTGTTACTCGCCCGTTGTCCTTTACCCCCTCCAAGGCCTCTATATCGCTTCCGATCGGTGGAAAAATCCAGACGGATCCCAACTCGCCATCGGGAAGGACTATGTCTTCCCGGCATTGCACCCTCTCACCCACAACTTTCTTGAGCTTCTGCCGCAAAGCCCTTGTGACAAATTCCTGGACCTTTGCTCGGGCACGGCCATTGCCGCGCTGCTGGCCTCCAAGCGCTACGCCCGGCAATCCTGGGCCGTAGACATCACCGAGAGGGCGACGCAGTTCGGAGAGTTCAACCGCCTCCTGAACCAGGTGAGTAACTCCACGGTGATGCAGGGCGACCTCTATGAGCCCGTCAGCGGCATGAAGTTTGACCGCATCGTAGCTCATCCCCCCTATGTTCCCGCCCTGGAGCCTGGCCTGATCTATGCCGATGGCGGTGAAGACGGTGAGGTCGTAACCCGCGCGGTTGTGCAGGGGTTGCCCCGATTCCTGGAGCCCCATGGGGTTTTCTATTGCGGTACCATGGGCTTGGAGCGCGAGGGAGAGCCCTATGAGCAGCGCGTGCGGCAATGGCTGGGCGCAGAGCAATCGGCCTTCGATGTCCTCTTTATCGCGGAATGGACTCAGGGCCCGGCCCAGTTTTCCTATCGCGCGACGAGGAACAAGAAAGGCGACTGGGTGCTGATGGACCGGTGGCGGGCCCACCTGGATCGGCTGAAGATCAAGAACCTGGTCCACGGGCTGCTGGTCATTCAGGGAAGAGAAAGTGAGAGCAGGGCCTTCACGGTCCGCAGTCAGAAAGGGGAGCGCTTCGGCGCCGCCGAAGTCGAGTGGCTCCGGAATTGGGAAACGATGTGGGCCGGACCTTCCAGCGTCGAACTCCTGCTGCGGTCCCGGCCCGTGGCATCTCCAGACGTTGAACTGCATGTCGTTCATACCCAACGCAATGGAGAATTAGCCCCCTCGAAATATACGCTCAGGACTGCCTATCCTTTTACCGTGGAAGACGAATGCCCAGCTTGGGTGGCGACGCTCGTGGCTCGGTGTGATGGAAAGACCACCGCCCTTGAACACCTCGAGGCAGGAAAACGTGATAAATGGATTCCTGTCAATATGCCGAATGACCAGTTTGCGGGCACGGTCGGGAGTCTGGTTTCCAAAGGGATCCTCGAGATTGAAGGATTCGAGCCACCTCGGCAAGCGAACTGCCACTCCGAACTTCTAGAGGGATCCTGACCACTGACCAACCCCCACAGGAATAGCACTTGACAAAATGTCTACCCTTTTGCCATACTAAAATCAGGCTATCAAGCGAACAGTACGAAGCAATAAGGCCACTTCACGCCTAAGCGGGAGGTGGGTAGTTTTGCGGTCTGATTCGCAAGTTTGCAGAGCCCCTCAGGGAAGCGGACACAGCAGCGTCTAGCGGAAGGCGGATGACTCGTATACGCGACGGGGTGGGCGGCATGTACCCAATTCACAAAATCAATATGGACAGACAGGACGCGGGGTGTGTGCGACTGCCGTGCAACGCCACACCTATTCGAGGCCTATTGTCTCTTGGGTCTTCAGCGTTATTTTCATTCAGGAATCTTTAAACCGTAAAAAGGAGAAACACTTATGGCAACCGATAAGGAAAAGGCAATCCGTAAGGACCAGGAAACCATAAAGCCGGGCGGAAGCAAGAAACCGGGAGACGAGATCTCCGAGGAAGATTTGAAGAAGGCAGCGGGGGGGGCGGCGACGGGGTGGGATCAGTTAGCAAACAAAAAATATTGAGGCACTGGCGGGGCTTAGGGGTCCCAACAGGACTACCATGGAGTCGGGTCGCAAGGTGAACAGACGAACGTGTGTCAGCCTTTCTCTCCCGCAGATCGGGGTGTGGGCTGCTCAGGTGGCAGGTGCGTAGCCGCGCCGATTCAGCCAGCCGAGGCAAAGAAATGTAAGTTGCGAGGGTTTTGGCCGCGATCGGCACGGAGCTCTTCCGGAAAAAATCTAATTAGGGAGGAAACACCCATGGCAGATGAAAAGAAGAAGGCAATCGAAAACGACCAGGAAACCATAAAGCCTGCCGGTAGCAGGAAGCCGGGAGACGAGCTCTCCGAGGAAGATTTGAAGAAGGCAGCGGGGGGCGCAGGCACGGATCTAAATATAGGGAAGGTAATCGACAAAACCACGCCGTGGTAGGATTAGAGGATTGACGTCGCAGGCGGGGCTTAGGGATTCCGATAACAGCGCCACAGAATCGAGTCGGATGGCGACCGGACGAACGTCCGTTAGCCTTTCGCGGCCCAGAAGCAATGTCATCTTTGTTCAGGAAACTTCCATAAGGAGGATTCACCAATGGCAGAAGAAAAGGAAAAGGCAATCGAAAAGGATCAGGAAACCACAAAGCCGGCTGGAGCCAAGAAGGAAGATCTCTCGGAGAAGGATTTGGACAAGGCGTCCGGCGGCGTGGCGGGGCATGAGAAGTGGATCGAGCTCGACAGTTGAGTTAGGAATTAGCTCGATCGTAGCCCCGGCGATGGGTTCAAGTTACAGTAATGCTATAAGCTACCGCGAGGCTCTCACTTGCCTCAGCGAAGCGGTAGTGCGCTATCCGCACGATGGTGTCCTTGCGACGAAGCACGCCGACGCTTTGCGTCTGAACAACCAACTCAGGAACGCCGTCACGGAGTACCGTCGGGCTCTCGGCCTCGATGAGACCAAATTTGAAGCGTGGTATGGACTGAGTCTGGCCAACCTCAAGTTGGGCGCCTATGGTGAGGCTGTGCAAAGCCTCCCGCACGCCCTCGCCCTGGCGGCCAACGTGCCAGCGGTTCATTATGACCTGGGGAAAGCGCTCTTCTATCTGGGCGAGGTTGATGCTGCACTCGATCATTTCCAGCAGGCCGCGGAGGCCCCTGACCCCGAACTGCGCTCGAAGGCTCTCGGCGCCATCGCCTGCATCGTGCCGGGCAGCGCGCGCGCCAACAATGCTTCCGTCTTGGAGGCCCGGCGCGCCTGGGCTGACCGAGAGGCAACAAAAGAAGCCCCGGCCAGCCATTCAATCCAACGGCCGGATGCGCCCGGCGGGAAGCTGCGCGTGGGTTACTGCTCCAAGTTCTTCCACGCGCGCAACTGGATGAAGCCGGTATGGGGTGTGATTAATCACCACGACCGCTTGGCCTTTGAAATCCACCTCTTCTCGGACGGAATGCCCCCCAGCGCCGAGAGCGGTTATCAAGCAAACCCACTTGACCACGTTCACGATGCAAGAGGACTGACCAACGCCGACCTGGCGACCCTCGTCGCCCGCACCGGAATCGACATCCTCGTTGACCTCAACGGCTACAGTTTCCAGCGCCGCCTGGGCCTTTTTATGCGGCGCCCGGCGCCCGTTAACGTCGGTTGGTTCGGCTTGTATGCAACGAGCGGGATCGACGCCTTCGATTACATTATTGGCGATGCGGCCGTTATCCCAACCTCCGAGGAACAATTCTACTGCGAACGCGTGTTGCGGGTTCCAGGATCATACCTTAGCTATGCCGTCCTCGGCCCCGTTCCGGACGTGGCATCCCCGCCTTGTCTTGCCACTGGCCATATCACCTTCGCCAGTCTGTGCTCGCAATACAAGATGACCGACGAGGTGATTGAGGCTTGGGCGATGATCTTGCGGCAAGCGCCCGAAGCCCAACTTATCATCAAGAACGCGGAACTGGGTGACACCACGAACCGCGCCGCGATGCATGAGCGCTTCGGCCGTTGGGAGATCATCCCGAATCGTGTCCTGTTGGAGGGTCCAGCTCCGCATGAAGCGTTTCTTGAGGCGTATGGGAGGGCGGATATTGCGCTGGACACCTTTCCCTATAACGGTGCTACGACCACGATGGAGGCATTGTGGCAGGGTGTGCCGGTGCTCACCTTTAATGGGGATCGCTGGGCGAGCCGGCAGAGCCGTTCGCTTCTGCTCGCCGCAGGGCTCGATGATTGGTGCATGTCGAATCGCGACGCCTATGTCGACCGGGCTGTCACGCTGGCTCAATCACCGACCACCGCCGCTAAATTGGCCTCGCTGCGCGCGACGATGCGGGAACGCCTTGCACGCTTGCCGGTCTGCGATAGTGCCGGGCTGTGCCGCGCCCTCGAGGGCATCTATCACCAGGTGGCGGAACCCTTGAGTTGCTCTTGACTCCGCGAAGGCGAGTGCTAAAATGTCCGATATTGGGTAGGTGATGGGAGGAGATTTTGTCCTTCCCAGGGTGGTTGGCCTTAGGTCGCATTCGGCACGTACATTCATAGGGCTCCTCAGGGAAACGAGAGGCACTAGCGATAGGCGCGAAAAGCTGGTCCGCCGCAGGGTGGCAGCGATGGGTATTACCCCTCTTGCGCAGGGGCAGATAGGGCCTGCAGCGGACAGAGGGGTTGATACCGGATATATTTCTGTTCGCCGAAGGAGGGGCTTTTCTCTTCCTTAGGCACGAGGAGGAAGCGAATGGCAGACTCCAAGCACGAAAAGCATGATAAGACCAAGCAAGCTCCGAAGGTCGACAAGAAAGGCGAGCTCTCCGAGAAAGACTTGGAGAAGGCAACGGGGGGTTCCGGTGGGGATCGGCCTACGGAGAGCTAGTCTCATGTAGCCCCAAAGACCGAACAGGGGCGCGAGCATCATGAGTGGGCCCGCAGGACGTAGCTAGTTGGGCGTGAGAGGGTAAGTGTGCGCTAGCTGTGCCACCGGGAGAGGCGTATACTTCTGAGCGGTCGATTTATCACCACTGAAACAGCAGGAGAATACAACTCCAATGAACAGCTTGCAGTGCCGGCGAGCGGCACTCGCTGTCGGAGCGATGCTTCTGGTGAGCGGCGTGCGGTCCTTCGGCCAGTCCAGCGGGCCCTCTCCCCAGCCGCTCGGACTCGTTGAGGCATTGCAGTCGACGCTCGCCCACCAACCCGCGCTGCATATTGGGGAACAGCAGGTCGAATCCAGCCGGGCATTCCGCCGGCAAGCGAGCGGCCCATTCGACACTGTCGTAGGAACTACCCTTTCTCAGAATCGCATCAACAATCCTCTCACCCTTTTCAACCAGGAGCAGGCTGGCCTGCTGGGGATCATCACCAACAACCAAGTCAGCAACGTGACCAGTCTGGATATCGGCGCCACCAAGGAATATCGCAATGGTGTGACGATCAGCCCGAGCTTTTTGAGCACCCGTACGACCGACAATATCTATGATATCGGGGGCGTAAACCTCACCACCCTGTCATTCCAGGTAACCGTGCCATTGCTCCGGGGACGCGGGCGCGACGTGGTGGCGGCGACGGAAACCGCGGCGGGAATCGAGGTCGAGGCAAGTTTGCTGGATCTCAACCAAGCGATCAGCAGCCTCTTGTCGAATACCGCTTCCAGCTATTGGAATGCTGTGGGCGCAGCCAAATACTTGAAGGTGGTTCAGGGATCGGAAGAGCGTGGCAAGATCTATGTGGAAAACGTCGAGACGCTGATTGCCGCGGGGCGAGTCCCGGAGTCTGAAATCCATCAAGTCAACGCCAATCTGGCCACCCGGTCAGCCGCGCGGATCGCCGCCGAGCAGAGCCTCCTCGCGGCGCGCCAACAACTTGCCTTGGCGATGGGTATGAGCACGGACCAAATGGCCAGCGTGGGAATGCCCGTGGAGGACTTCCCAGTGGATGACTCCCAGGTCCTGGCCGTCCTGAACTCTCATTCCCTTCAACAGTTCTTTGATTTAGCGCTGGAACGTCGCGCGGACTACCGGGCTGCCAAGAAGCGGGAAATGGAACAAAAAGCGCTGCTGACGCCAGCCCGGAATAGCATTTTACCGCAGCTCAACCTGAACCTCAGCTCGGGTTACTCGAGCTTGGACGAGGGCACCGGCATCGGTAACTTTTTCAGCGCTCCCGGACGGGCCCCCCGGGGGCCGGACGTGGGCGTCGGAGTCACCTACCTATTTCCACCCAGCAATAATGCCGCCTTCGGTTCCCTGATGCTGGCGCAGTCCAACCTTCGCCAGGCGGAACTGCGCACCCTCCAGACGTCGCAAGGCATCATGGCTTCCGTGGTAACCGCGGTCGGGGGCGTGCGCAACGCCGCGCTCCAGTTGCAGAGGGCGCGGGAAGCGGTGGCCGCGTCGCAGGCGGCGTTGGAGGGTGAGCGCGAAAAGTATCGGCTCGGGGTGGGGCAACTGGTGGATGTGTTGACGATGGAAGACCGGCTGACGGTGGCCGAGCAAGGCCAGGTGAGCGCGGAACTCGGCTATGCGCTGGCGCTGACCCAGTTGCGGTTCGCCACCGGCTCGATCGTCGCGCCGGACCAAACCGTGCAATCGGTCGATCGTGACATTTTCTTTACTGTTCCCGTTCCCACGGCTCAGAAACCGCCAGGCGGGTAGTGCCTCGAATCGCTGTAGCGGCGTTCTCCGACCGCCGAATCGTAGAGGCACGCCATGGCGTGCCCGTACGGCGGGCGGAGACCGCTGCTACAGTCGCCGAACTCGGGGGCAACCTCGAACGGGGAAAGAATGAAATAGCATGGACACGAGTATCTTCAGAAAAACGTCGCTCGAGCGCCTATCCTCTCCCGAACAACTTGACACCATCATGCGCGTGACCGGGGCGAAGAAATGGCTGGCGCTGGTGGGGATGTTTCTCATCCTGGGCGTTGCCGTCATCTGGGGCTACGAGGGGACGATCGAAACCAAGGTGAGCGGATCTGGCGTCATCGTGCGTGCAGGAACCGTCCTGAACGTGGTCGCCTCGGGTTCGGGGCTGGTGACCAGCATCAACGTCAATCTCGGCGACCGGGTTAAGGCCGACCAGTTGATTGCCAAGGTTTCGGATCCAGAGATGTTGGAGAAGATCCGCTTGGCTCGTTCGGCCTTGGAGGAAGCGAAAGCGGAGAGGGAGCGCAATCTCTTATTGCGCCAGCAAGGCGCGCAACTCCAGTTGGACGCGCTGGCGCGTGACCAGGCGAATGCGCAACGGGAAATTCAAGAGCTCGGAGAGCAGGTCAAGATCGCCACGGAGCAAATCAGCGTTGATAATCAACTTCTCACCAAGGGACTGATTACTCGCCAGCAGACTCTTCAAGATCAACAGAAACTGGTTCAGATCAAGGGTCAAATCGAATCTCTGCAGGCGAAAATCAAGCAGATTGAGGCCGATCAATACACCGCTCGAACCAACCCGGAGCGATTCGACGAGGAGATGAAAGCCCGTATCGCGGAGTTGGAGCGGAACCTGGCAGGCCTGGAAAATCAAATGGAAATCCAGTCCAGCGTCGAGAGTCCCTACGACGGGCAAGTCATTGAGATGAAGGCAGTGCCGGGCAGTCTGGTGGCAGCGGGTAGCCCCATTCTCAGCATCCAGCCACAGGGAAATACCTTGGAAGTGCTGGTCTATCTGCCGTCCCTCCAAGCCAAGGCCGTGCAGCCGGGGATGGCGGCGGAAATATCCCCGTCCACGGTCAAGCGCGAGGAGTTTGGTTTTATCCGCGGCAAAGTGGTTTACGCAGGAGAGTTCCCCGCCAGCTTCGACGCCTTGATGCGCAATTTCCAAAACGAGACGTTAGTCCGCTCCATCATGACGGGCGGCCCGGTGACGGAGTTGAGAGTCACCCTGGAGCGCGATCCCATGACCTCGAGCGGGTACAAGTGGTCGTCGTCCCGAGGCCCGGAAATTACCATAAGCAGCGGCACACTCTGCACGGTGGAGGTGATCACACGCCACCAGCCGCCGGTGAGCCTGCTGTTCCCCTTCTTTAAAGCCAAGCTGGGCCTGAGCTAATCCCATGGGCACAACTGCAATCGATCCCGAAAAGGCCGCAGCTCCCAAGTCCCTGGGAGGTTGGCTGCGCCGCAGCCGGGTCACCACTCCCACGGTATTGCAGATGGAAGCGGTGGAGTGCGGGGCCGCTGCGCTGGGCATCATTCTCGCCTACCACGGGCGAATTGTTCCCCTGGAGGAATTGCGGGTCGGTTGCGGCGTCTCGCGAGACGGCAGCAAAGCCAGTAACCTCCTGAAAGCCGCGCGCAATTACGGCCTGAAAGCCAAAGGCTACAAGAAGGAACCCGCACAACTTCGCGAGTTGCCGCTGCCCATGATTGTCTTCTGGAACTTCAACCACTTCCTGGTAGTGGAGGGCTTTGGAAAGAAAGGGGTTTATCTCAACGATCCGGCCGAGGGTCGCAGGTGGGTGGAAGATGAGGAGTTTGATGAGTCCTTCACCGGCGTCGTCCTGACATTCGAAAAAGAGCCCACCTTCGAGAAGGGTGGGGAGAAACCCAGCGTCTTTCAGATGTTGGCCAGCCGCCTTCCGGGAAGCCGTTTGGCGCTCCTTTATCTCATGCTTGCCACCTTGGGTCTGGCCATCCCCAACCTGGTGATTCCCGTCTTTTTCAAAATCTATGTGGACAATCTCCTGGTCGGCGGCCTGAGCAGTTGGCTCGCCCCGCTGCTGCTGGCCATGACCGTCACAGCGATCGTAAAGGCCCTCCTGACCCTTCTCCAGCAGGACTCTTTGATGCACGTGGAGTTGAAGCTGGCGCTGACTTCCTCCGCCAAGTTTTTCTGGCACGTGCTGCGATTGCCTACGGAGTTTTTCGCCCAACGTTACGCCGGGGAAGTCTCCTCGCGGCTGCAACTCAACGACCAGGTAGCGACCCTCCTCTCCGGGGATGTGGCCACGAACTTGGTCAACATTCTTCTCATCGGGATTTATGCGGCCTTGCTGGTTCAGTACGACGCCCTGCTGACGCTTATCGGCATTCTCATCGCGGTGTTCAATATCGCCGCTTTGCGATTTGTCCAGCGCCGCCGTGTGGACCAAAACCGCAACTTGCTGCAAGAACAGGGTTGCTTGATGGGAGTCTCGGTGAGCGGCTTGCAGACGATTGAGACCCTCAAGTCCTCCGCTTCCGAGTCCGATTTCTTTGCACGCTGGGGGGGCTACCAGGCCAAGGTCGTCAATGCCGGACAACGCTTCGGAACGTCCTCGGTGTTCCTTTCGGCCATTCCCTCCTTTTTGACGGGTCTCAATGCCGCCGCCGTACTCGGTTTGGGCGGTTTGCGAGTGATGAACGGCTTTCTAACCATGGGTATGCTCATCGCCTTCCAGAGTTTGATGAGCAGCTTCATCGATCCCGTCAACAAGTTGGTGAATCTGGGCAGTAAGACTCAGGAGATTGAAGGCGACCTTGCCCGCTTGGACGATACGCTGCAATACCCGACCGACCCCCAAGTAGGTTCGGCCGCTCTGCCGGGACAAACCCCAGCCCTACAAGAGCGTCTGGCCGGACACCTGCAGTTGCGGGACGTGACGTTCGGTTATAGCCGTTTGGAAGCGCCCCTGATTACCAACTTCAGTCTGACCCTGAAGCCGGGGCAGCGCGTGGCCCTGGTGGGGGCTTCGGGAAGCGGGAAATCGACCGTGTCGAGGATTGTTTCCGGGCTTTATAAGCCGTGGTCGGGTGAGGTGTTATTCGACGGACGGCCGCGCCGGGAGATACCTCGCGGCGTGCTGAATAATTCCATCGCCATGGTGGACCAGGAGATATTTCTTTTCGATGGAACCTTGCGAGACAACCTGACGATGTGGGACGCCACGGTGGAGCATTCAGCCCTGGTTCAGGCCGCCCAGGACGCGGGCATATACGACGAGATTACCAGCCTCCCGAACGGCTACGATTTCAAGGTGGAGGAGGGTGGGCGAAACTTGAGCGGGGGCCAGAGGCAACGCCTGGAGATCACCCGCGCGCTCGTCAACAACCCGCGCGTTCTCATTCTCGACGAAGCCACCAGTTCGCTCGATGCTTACAGCGAAAAACACGTGGATGACTGTCTGCGCCGGCGCGGCATCACGTGCCTGATTGTGGCTCACCGCCTCAGCACGATCCGCGATGCCGATGAGATTATCGTCTTGGAACGTGGTGAGGTGGTGCAGCGCGGCACTCATGAAGAGATGATCCAGACGGACGGCCCGTATCGCAGGCTCATTGAAGCGGTGTAGACCCAACGAAATGGATATCACGCAAATAACCCGGCTGGAGGAGCAAGGGGAAACCCTGGCTTTACACTCCGGGGTCCCGCTCTCCCTCCAGGACCCGGAGAAGATCTGGGTCGTGTTGGAGGGAAAACTCGACCTTTATTTGGTGGAGATGCGCGAAGGGGAGCCGGCGGGCGCGCGGCATCATTTCATGCGCGTGGAAGCCGGAAACCCCCTGATGGGGTTCGATAAGCCGCCCGACGCGGCTTATGGAGTGATCGCCAGCCCAGCGGTGGGATCAAAAGTGCTCCGTCTGCACCGCAAGCAACTCCAGCAGGCTGCAGCCGGTTCGCCGGAATCGGTCCTGCCCTTCATCGACAAATGGGTGGAGAATCTTGGCTCAGCCGTGGCCGATAAGTCTGCTCCCAAAAACTTCCACATCTTGGCGCCGGGCGCAGAAATCTCGGTTGAAGGTAAGCCCGCTGCGGTCCTTCCACTCACGGGTGTTGTATGGGTCCGTCACCGGGAAGGAAGTTCATGCTTATTGGGTGATGATCAGATGCCGCCGATTGAGTCCGGCAGGTTCTTCCCGGTGAGCCGTTTAGCGTGGCTCGAGTGCGGTCCGCAGGCACGCGTGGAATGCCTCAATACCCGAGACTGGCTGGAAGCGGACCCGCAGTGGTTGGGCCTGCAGCACTTTCAACAACAGATCTTTGCCTACCTGGTGGCCCAACGGCGCAGAGATGAGCAAAAAGAGAAGGCGCGCTTGCGGGTGGTGGCGGAAGCCGACGCGAATGTTTTCGAGTCCGCTCTGTACAAACTTGCCGAGCCTTTTCAGGGCGAGGAAAAGACCCTTTTGGAGGTGGAGACCGGCGCACTCGATCCTCTGCTTCAGGTCTGCCGTGTGGTGGGCAGCGCCAATGGAATTCAAATTCCCGTCGTGCCCCGCGCCCTGGAGTTCATCAAACAGCGTGATCCGGTAAGCGCCATCGCCCAAGCGGCCCGGGTGCGCACGCGCCAGGTGATGCTGAAGGGCAGGTGGTGGAACCTGGAAAGCGGACCCATGGTGGCGTTTCTAGACCAGGACAAGCGCCCCGTCGCGCTGTTGCCAGGACGGAGAGGTTATCAGCTCTATGATCCGGGCACGCGCGCGAAAACCCTCGTCAATGAAGAACTCGCCGCCAAGCTCCACGGTTTCGCCTACGTCTTCTACCGCCCCTTCCCCCCCAAGGCACTGACCCTCCGCGATATCCTTTCCTTCGGGCTTAAGGATTGCGGGGTAGACGCTGCGACCGTCCTTTTCATGGGGATTGCGGTCGGCATGTTAGGGATGGTCACGCCGATCTTTACGGGCATTATCTTTGACTCGGTTATCCCCGGCGCCCAGCGCGCCACCTTGGCGGAGTTGAGCATCTTCCTGGTGATCAGCGCCCTGGCGACGGCGTTGTTTACGCTCACTCGCAGCCTGGCGACTCTACGTCTGCAGAGCAAAATGGAGGCCTCGATCCAGGCGGCCGTGTGGGACCGCCTGCTGGCCTTACCGGTACCCTTCTTCCGGAATTTTACTTCCGGCGACTTGGCCAGGCGGAGTTTGGGAATCAGCCAAATTCGTGAGGCGCTCACCGGGTCCGCGCTGGCTTCCATCCTGACCGGAATGTTTTCGATTACCTCCTGCGCTCTGATGTTTTACTACAGTTGGCGCTTGGCCCTGATTGCCACCGCGTTGGTATTTTGTTCCTCCCTGGTGTTTACGCTCTGCGGGTGGTTGCAGGTGAGAATTCTGCGAGACGTGTCCCGATTGGGCGGACGCATCTCGGGAATGACCCTGCAGTTCATCAACGGCATCGCGAAATTCCGGGTGGCCGGAACCGAGGCCCGGGCCTTCGCGGTTTGGGCGCGTGAGTTCGCGAAGCAGCGAGTGCTCGCGATGCGCGCCCGAAAGGTCTCCAACCTCGTTTCGATTTTCAATTCGGCGTTCCCCGTGCTGGCCTGGGCCGTCATCTTTTATTGCGCATCCTCGATGATGAAGAACCCGGACTCACCGATTCTCACGACCGGCGAATTCCTGGCTTTCGTGGCCGCCTTTGTGCAATTCAGCACCGGGGCGCTGGAGCTGAGTTCCGCGCTGATTTCCGTGCTCAATGTGATCCCGCTCTACGAGCGCGCCAAGCCTATTCTCACCTCGCTGCCCGAGGTTATCCCTACCCAGACCGCCCCCCCGGAATTAACCGGGAGCATCGATATTCACCACATGAGCTTTCGTTATCGCGACGAGGGGCCTTTGGTTTTGCGCGACCTCTCACTGGGTATCGCGGCGGGGCAGTTTGCGGCTTTTGTGGGCCCCTCGGGGAGCGGCAAATCAACCTTATTCCGCTTGCTCCTGGGTTTTGAAACGCCGCGCTCGGGCGCGATTTATTACGACGGACAGGATCTGGCCGATCTGGACGTGCAGGCGGTACGAAGACAAATTGGGGTCGTCCTGCAAAATGCCCGGCTGATGACGGGCAGCATCTTCCGGAACATTGTGGGGGACGGAACTCTTACCATCGATGATGCTTGGGTGGCCGCGCGTCTGGCGGGACTTGAGGAGGACCTCAAGTCCATGCCGATGGGAATGCACACGGTGGTAAGCGAGGGTGGCGGCGGCCTCTCCGGTGGACAGCGCCAGCGCTTGCTGATTGCGCGCGCCATCGTCCATAAGCCGCGGATCATCCTTTTCGACGAGGCGACCAGCGCGCTGGATAATCGCACCCAGGCGATCGTCAGCCAAAGCCTGAAAGCGCTCAATGCCACCCGCGTGGTCATTGCCCATCGCCTCTCCACGGTCATGCATGCCGATCGGGTCTATGTCCTCGACAAGGGTTCGCTCGTGGAATCGGGCTCTTACGAAGAATTGATGCCGCAGGGAGGGCTCTTTACCCAGATGGCGAAACGGCAGCTCAGTTGAAACGGAGGGATCATGCGAAAAGCGCTCTACATTCTCGGCATTCTCGACGACGGCGATGTGAGTTGGCTGGCGACCACCGGCAAAGCGCAATCGATCAGTGCGGGTACGGTGATCATCCAACAAGGCGTCCCCATGGATTCTGTGTTCATCCTGATTGATGGACAACTCCAGGTCTACTCCGGAAGTGTGGAGATTGCCCGGTTGTTGGCGGGTGAAATCGTGGGCGAGATTTCGTTCGTCGATTCGCGGCCGCCGTCGGCGAGCGTCAAGGCCACGGTGGATTCCCAAGTCTTGGCCGTCCCCAAGGCTGCGCTCTACGCCAAGCTCCAAAAGGATCTGGGATTTGCTTCGCGCTTCTACCTCTCCGTGGCGACGTTCCTGGCCGACCGCCTTCGCGTGGCAACCGCCCGCCTGAGCGCTGGCCGGAAAGAAGTGGAAGGGGAAGTCCGGGAAGACCTCGACGAACTTAATTCCGATATGCTGGAGAATATTGCGCTGGCATCGGCTCGCTTCGACATGATCATCAAGCGCTTGGCCGCCCAGTCCGCCGGGAAGCGCCCCTGATCCGGGAGTGCTGCGCTCTCAGGTAAAAAACAACCGCATATTACCTTCTACCCCCGGTCCCAGTGTTGTACCGTCGGATCAGGGCATAATTGGAGCTTGGATTCTTCCTTCCACATTCGACTTTAGACCGGGGACCTTCTCGAAGGCCTAATCGAGATGCTTTGTGCGCAGGAACTCACGAACCACTTCTGCGAGGTCCCGGTGTTCGCCGTCCACCGCATAGTTCAGCCGCCGCATCTCCTCATCGGAGATCATCCCGCCAAGCTGATTGAGCGCTTCCCGAACCGCCGGATGGCGCTTCAGCGTCTCGCGTCGAACTATGGGCACTGCCTGATAAGGTGGGAAGTAGTGCTGGTCGTCCTCCAGGACGGCCAGGTCGCGGGCAGCGATAAGGCCGTCGGTGGAGTTGCCCGCCACCAGGTCCACCTGCTCCTCAAGTAGCGCGCGGTAAAGCAAGCCCAGGTCCATAATGCGCGGCGGTTGGCCGAACGCCAGGTGGTAAGCCCGCACGAGGCCCTGATAGCCGTCGGGGCGCTCCATGAATTCGTATCCGAAGCCGGGCCGCCATTGGACAGCATAGGGCGCGGCATCGGAGAGTGTGTGGAGGTTCAGCCGGCGCGCGGTCTCTCCGCGGATCACGATGGCGAAAGTATTGTTGAAACCCAGCGGGTTCATGACCTCCAGGTCGAAGCGCGAGGCATACTCTCGTTTGACCTTGTCATACACGTTCCCCGGGTCACTTTCCACCGGCTGCTTCAGAATGGCGGTGAGTGCGGTGCCGGTGTACTCCACGTAGGCGTCAATGCGCCCCGCCAGCAGCGCTTGATGACATATGTAAGTGCCGGCGAGATAAAACCTCCGCTCCACGTGCAGTCCGGTCTTCGCTTCCAAGTGCTGGGCGAGCATTTCGCCCAGGATCACCTGTTCAGTGAAGTTTTTTGACCCGATCACCAGCGTTTGCTGCCTCGCGGGTCCGCAGGCCGTGAAGAGCAAGGCCCCAGGCAGAAAGCCCAGTGCAATCGTGAGCAAGACCCACGTGCGGGGGATGCGCTGGGTCATGCGGACATCCGATGTTGATAGCGATTCATTTTCAGTGCGCGTAGGTGAGCTTACGCTCCAAAAGCCCCAGGAGCAGGTCCATCAGCAGCGCCAGCAGGGCAGCGGGGATAGCGCCCGCGAGAATCACGCGGTTGTCCACCATGGCGACGCCGCGAAAGATAAATTCACCCAGGCCCCCCGCGCCGATGGCGGCGGCGATCGTGGCCACACCGACTGTGATGACGGTGGCCACGCGAACGCCCGCCAGGATAACGCCCATGGCCAGAGGGAGCTCCACTTGGAGGAGGACCTGCCGGTCCGTCATGCCCATGCCTCGCGCGGCCTCACGCACGCCGGGGTCAACGCCCAGGATTCCCGTGTAGGTGTTGCGAATCACCGGCAGCAGCGCGTAGAGCGTCAGCGCCACAATGGCCAGGCGGTCAGCGCGCTCGCCCAGCCAGGGAACCGGCAGCAGGAAGCCGAACAGCGCCAGGCTGGGGATGGTTTGCACAATGTTCGCTCCGCCGATCACCGGTTTGCTGAGCGCTCGCCGCCGCGTCAGCAGAATCCCCAGGGGCAGACCGATGGCCACTGCCAGCAGCATGGAGACACCCACCAGCCACAAATGTTCCAGCGTGAGCTGGAGGATTTGTCCATGGTTTTTGACGAAAAAGTTAAGGGTTTCCATCCGCGGCCTCGATTCACAAGTTAGATTTCCCATCGCCTGCGCGGAATGCCGCGACGTAAGCGGCCACGATGGGGTCGGGAGCTTGCAGGAATTCGTCGGGCTTGTAGACACCCACCAGCTTGCCCGTTTCCAGAAGCGCGATGCGTGTGCCCAGCAGTAGGGCTTCGCGCATGTCGTGGGTCACGAAGACGATGGTCTTCTTCAGACGCTCCTGGAGGGCTTTAAACTCGCGCTGGATTTCCGCCCGGGTCAAAGGGTCGAGCGCCCCAAAGGGCTCATCCATCAGCAGGAACGGCGGGTCACCCGCCAGGGCCCGCGCCACCCCCACGCGCTGCCGCTGGCCGCCGGAAAGTTCGCGAGGGTAGCGCAAGAGAAATTGCTCGGGGGGCAGGCCGACCAGTTCGAGCATCTCACGCACCCGCCCGCGGGTCTTCTCAGCCGCCCAATCCTCCAGTTGTGGGATCAATCCAACGTTGCGTTCCACCGTGAAGTGCGGAAAGAGGCCTGCTTCCTGGATCACATAGCCGATGCCTCGACGCAGGCGGATGGGATCCCATTCAAGGGTCGAGCGCCCCTCGACTCGAATTTCACCGGAGCTTGGTTCCAGCAGACGGTTGATGAGCTTGAGCGTGGTGGTCTTGCCGGACCCGCTGCGGCCGAGGAGCACCAGGGTTTCACCCCGGCGCACACTCAGGCTCAGGTTGGAAAGGAGCGGGTGCGCATTCGCCGCGCGACAAGACACGTTGCGGAACTCGATGACGGTTTCTGGAGCTTCATTCATGGGAGTGCCAAGGCGGCGAAAGCAAGTGTAGCGCGGACCTGTTCTGTAGGTCCGCGGCTTTTCCTCGACCATAGGGGGCAAGCCTTGGCCCTACAAAACAGGCGCGCTACGAGTACTAATCGATGCAATCGGAATGGATCATCAGTGTTAGACCGCGACAAACAGGTTCTCGGCGAAAGCCCATTCCTCGTCCACCCATTGCGCCACGCACTCGAACCCGGTTCGTTCGGCCATCTGCGGGGCCTCGGCCTTTCCGTACTTATGACAACTTTCGGTCCAGATGGTCTCATCGCGCCGTAGCGTCGTGCGGAAGTTGGCCCCTTCGATGGTGACGGTCTGGGTTTCAACCGAGCGGAGATGCATCTCGATGCGCCGCTCCCGGGGATTGTAAAGCGCCACGTGCTCAAATCGGGCGAGGTCGAAGTTGCCTCCGAGTTCCCGATTGATGCGGGCCAGCAGGTTGCGATTGAACATCGCCGTTACGCCGAGCGGGTCGTCGTAGGCGGAAATGAGTTCGTCCAGGGGTTTATCCAGATCCGTCCCAAGCAACAGCGCATCGCCAGGCTCGAGCGCTTCGCGAATCTTACGCAGGAAGTCCTCGCCCGGCCCACGATCGAAGTTGCCAATGGAACTTCCCAGGAAAAGCACCACAACTCCGTCGCCAGGTCTGCGGCGAGCCACCGCCCGGCTCAGGCCATCCAGGTACTCAGTCTCAAATCCCACAATGCTGACGTGCGCCAAGTCATCGAGTTCACGTTCACAGTTCTCCAGCGCCGTCGAGGAGATCTCAATGGGACAGTAGGTTGTCGCGCGAGGGGGCGCGAGAGCTTCCAGTATCCGTCGCGTCTTCCTGCCGCTGCCGCTGCCGAGTTCAACGACCACCCCATGCGCAGCGAGGCGCTCAGCAATGGCCCCCGAGTGCCGCAGCAGGATTCTCTCCTCCGCTCTTGTCAGCCCATATTCAGGAAGCTTGGCGATGACTTCAAACAAGGCAGACCCGACGTCGTCGTAGAGATACTTCGACGGCAGCTCCTTTTGTCCGGCTCGTCCCAGCCCATCCCGTACATCTTCCGCGAATGAACTGACCGCCCGGGTTGCGCCACCACGGATCAGCATATCGGCTCCCTTCAGTTACTCACACAACGGAAGGACGTATATACGAACGGATAGTGAGGTTGGAACCAGTTGCGGAACGAGCGCCGCAGCATGCACGCCCCGGTCTGCGGCGAGGCGCCTTTCATCACATAATGTTTTCCGTCGAAGAAGTCCGCCGAGTAGCCGCGATAAAAGGGAAAAGGCTCAAAGCCTGGGAAGGGCGCAAAGTGAGAGGAGGTCCATTCCCAACCGTTGCCGAGAGTATCCTCCAATCCGAAAGCGCTTCGGCCACGGGGATAAGCCCCTACTGCAACCGGATCCCACCGCTGGAAATCGAAGTTGCCACGCCCCAAGCCGGGGGGCGCGTCACCCCAGGGATACTCTCGCTCCGCACCTTCCGGCGTCCCGTAAGCGGCGCGATGGAACTGGGCTTCGGTGGGAAGGGACTTGCCGGCAAAACGCGCGTAGGCTGAGGCCTCCGCGTGGCTCACGTATACCGGCCAGTCGAGCGGCAACGGCACCTCTTCAAACATGGCCCGATAGAACCACTGGCCTTGGCGCTCGAGCCAAAAACGTGGATGGCCGACGTTCTGTTCCTTAATCCAGGCCCAGTCCGCATCGCTCCAGAAGCGCTGATCGTCGTATCCGCCTTCGTGCACGAAACTGAGAAACTCGCCGTTCGTGACTTTGTAGGCGTCAATCGCGAAGGCGGGCACTTCTACAGAATGATCTTCAAACTCGTTGTCCCAGCCAAATGCTTCGCCTTTTCGCGAAAGGCCGAGCATCGCACGTCCTGCCGGTATATCGATCATCCGGGCAGCGATGGGCGGCCCGGACTGAGGGGAACCCACGGGGCGATAGCTGCGCGGTGCAATTTTCCGCTCCGCCGTCAACTGGTGCAGCATGTACGCCAGGGTTTCTGCGTGCATCAGCCGATGTTCGATCGCCACGTTCAGGATGATTTCTTCCGGATATTTCCAATGGTGTGCCGAGGCAGGTGAAGTGTGGTTGATGATCCTGTCAACTTCCTGGCGGACGTGAAGATTATAGGCGTCGATCTCAGGGAGGCGGGGCCAGTCGGAAGGTTGGTCCGACGGAAGGCCGCCGCCCACCGGATCAATGCCAAAAGCAAAGAGGCGATCAAATTCCTTGTGGGCAGGTCCGAGGCCCAGCGCCTTACCGGCGATCAAATTCCAGTCGAATGCCTCGAGGTGGCCGATGTAGAAGACAATCCGGTGCCTTTCCGGAATGGGGCGGTCATACAAAGCGTCCGTGCGCACTATTCGAAACAGGTCGTCGGTCACCGACCGCGATTCCGCCCAGCGCACCAAGAGCTCGTTACGTTTATCCAGTTGTGTTGCCGTGGCATTCATTTGGTGATTCCTCCCTTCGATGTGACGCTGGTAAGCGTGTCCTTGGCCCTCCACAACTTGTGCGGGCACACGGAGCGAAGCTTTGGAGTGCGGTCCGCCGCGGCGGACCGCACTCCAGAGCTGCGCACGAACACTGGCGGCTCATGGGAACGGCTCAAGCATGACCTCGTCGATGTAGCACCATCCCCAGTCCTCGCCCGGCTCAAGGGATTTCATGATCGGGTGTTTGGTTTTTCGGAAGTGTTTCGTGGCGTGCCGGTTCTTTGAGGAGTCACAGCAGCCGACGTGGCCACAAATCTCGCACAGGCGCAGATGCACCCACGAATCGCCCATCTTCAGACACTCTTCGCATCCGTTGGTGTTTGGAGATGGGTTTTTTATCTGGTCAAGGTGTGAACAGGTTTCCTGCATCGTGTCCCTCCTCTAGGCGGTAGTTGACTGCGCCTTTGGTTGGGTTACCGGCAAATAGACCTGGAATCGCGTGTCGCCCGGGTGCGAAGAAACACGGATCTCGCCATGATGATTCCTGATGATGCGGCAAACCGTATCCAGCCCCAGGCCTGTTCCCTCGCCGACTCCCTTGGTGGTGAAAAAGGGTTCATAGATGTGCGGCAGAACATCGGGGGGGATTCCCGGCCCGTTGTCTCCGATCTCCACGATCACGCGGTCGAGTTCGCGCGCAGTCCGCACTCGTAGCTCGCCCTTGCCTTGCATGGCCTCGATGGCGTTGGAGATCAGGTTCGTCCAAATCTGATTGAGCTCGCCGCCATAGGCGCAAGTCTTCGGAAGGTTTTCGTCGTATTCCCTGACGACGTTTATTCCGCCTTTGAGGCGGTGGTGGAGAATCGTCAAGGTATTCTCCAGCCCCTGATGCAGGTCGACCACCTGCATGGCAGCCTGGTCCATGTACGAGTACTCCTTGATCGCCTGGACCAGATGCGAGATGCGTTTGGTGCTGATCTCAATCTCGCTGATCAGTTTTGCGATCGTGAGGATCGAAGCGATGCGGATGAGCGCATCGCACAGCACCTCGTCGCCCACCTGGGCAGCCAGGCTTTCCAACTTGGGGATATCCACGCCCGCGTCGGTAAGGGACGGCGCGATCTTCCAGGCCTCCGGCACATGGCGGCTTTCCAGCCACGTGGCGACGCGTTCTTCGCGATCGCTTTGGGCCAGGGGATCCGTTGGCAATGGGGCGGTATATTGCCCAGCCTCCTGCTCGAAGTGGGTAATCACCTCGCGTTGCTCGGCCGAAAGGGCGTGGCGGGCGAGCCGGATACTGGCGTCGCGCACGGTCTCGAGCGCCTCGCGGAGGCTGGCGGTGGCCCGTTGCGCCGCAGCGGCGGGGTTGTTCAGCTCATGCGCCAAACCCGCGGACAGCTTACCGAGCGCCATCAGCTTGTCGCGCTGCGTCTCCCGCTTGGTGGTCTCGCGGATGCGGTCGGCCATGAGGGCCACCAAGCGTTGGCCGAGTTGGGGCATGCGCTGCAACATTTCCGGAAAGAGGTTTTTGTGGAGGCGCAGCATCCGGGTGGGAAGCACGGCCCGGCCATTGCCGGGGTAATGCGTCAGCCGCGAGTAGGGGAGCAGACCGGTAACCTGGCCGGCAAACCCCGTGAAGATGGGTGGGTCCGGGTCACTACTTCGCTGAATGCGAATCTCCCCCTCAAGGATGACGTTGAGATATTCCGCAGGATCACCCTCGCGAACGAAGATCTCCCCCGGCTGGAAGCGCATTTCCTCAAAATTTTCCGCCAACCAGGCGAGTTGTTCCGGGGGCAAGTCAGCGAAGACCGTGATCTTGCGCAGATCGTCGATCAAGCTCTTGCCGGTCTCGCTGGTAAGGTTCTCCGCCAAGTCACACCTCGCTGAGGTATTGATGAGTGAACTGCACGGCTATCGAGCCTTCGCCCACGCCCGAGGCGACTCTTTTTACGGAACCGTGGCGCACATCACCTGCCGCGAAGATTCCGGGCACGCTGGTTTCCGGCCAGTACGGGTCGCGGCCCAGCGGCCATCCCGCCGGCCGCTTTCCGTCGCGCACCAGATCCGCTCCCGTAAGGATAAAGCCGCGCTCGTCGCGCTCCACCACGCCCGCCAGCCAATCCGTGTTAGGCTCGGCGCCGATGAAGACCGAGAGCAAGTTCGTGGGTACGGTTTCGGTTTTGCCACTGTCTCCGCAGCGAATGGAAACGGATTCGAGGTGCCCGTCTCCGTGGACTTCCACCACCTGGGAGTGCGTTTCCACCTGGATATTCGGCGTTTTCTTGATCTGGTCAATCAGGTACTGCGACATCGAGCTGGAGAGGGATGCGCCACGCACCAGCATGACCACCCGTCGCGCATACTTGGAAAAATACATCGCCGCCTGTCCGGCGGAGTTCGCGCCACCGACGATGTAGACGTCTTCATCCTTGCTCGATGTTCCCTCGGTCATCGCCGAGCCATAGTAAATGCCGCACCCTTGCAGCCGTTCCGCGCCCGGCACGTTCAGCTTGCGGTAAGAAACTCCCGTCGCGATCAGCAATACCTTGCAACCGATATCGTTTCCCTCCGCCAACTTGACGGTGCGCGAGGGGCCTTCCACGCGCACGCCGGTGACCTGTTGCGGGGCGAGGATTTCAACTCCGAAGCGCCGGGCCTGGGCCACGGCCCGCCGCGCCAGGTCACCACCGCTCAGTCCGGAAGGAAAGCCCAGGTAGTTCTCAATGCGGGAGCTCATTCCCGCCTGCCCGCCAGGCGCTTCCATTTCGATCATCACGGTGCGGAGTCCCTCCGACGCGCCGTAAACCGCCGCCGCCAGGCCCGCCGGCCCGCCACCTACGATCACCAAGTCGTAAAACGCCATCTCCGGCCGCACGCGCAGCCCAAGTTGTTCCGCCAATTTTCCTGTACTCGGATTCGCCAAAGACGTGCCGTCTGGGAACAGTACCATCGGAAAACTGGAGGCCTCTGTTCCGACCGCCTGCACCAGGCGGCGCACCTCGGCGGCCTGGTTCGCCGTCTCTACATCAATCCACTGGTAAGGCGTCTGGTTGCGCGCCAGGAAGTCGCGAATGGCGTAACATTGTGGAGACCAGCGCGTGCCGAGAACTCGCACGCCCTCGAACGGCGGCCGGAACGACGCCCTCCAATCTTCCAGAAGGTCATCGAGCACCGGGTAGAGGTGTTCCTCGGGTGGGTCCCAGGGCTTCAGCAGGTAATGATGGATTCTGGCGTCGTTGATGGCGCGAATCGCCGCGTCGGTGTCAGCGTAGGCCGTCAGCAGGACGCGCTTGGCGTTGGGGAAAAGCTCCATCGCCTGTCCGAGGAATTCCACCCCGGTCATTTGTGGCATCCGCTGATCGACGAGAAGCAGCGCCACCGAATCGTTTCGCCGCTTGAGCCCCTTCAGCGCTTCCAGACCGGCCGTGCCGGAGTCAGCGCGCAGCACTCGGTAGTGCTCGGCATAGCGATGCCGGAGGTCGCGCTCCACCGCGCGCAAGACTTCCGCGTCGTCGTCAACCGTCAACAATACGGGCTTTGCCATTTACATTCCCTTAATAGGGATTAAAAGGGCTCAAAGTGGATACCCCAACAATCCCCAGCAATCGCCTCCGCTGCTCACCATTGGATGAACCTTGGCCATCGTCGGTTTCAGGCAATTTGTCAGATTTCCGCCTGCCGCTGGATCACCACAAGTGTTTCATCGTCGTGCTGGGGGCCGTTTCCTTGAAACCTTTTGAGCCGCGCGGCCAGGGAGTGGCCGAAGGCGACGGGCAAATCCACCGGCAAATCGCGCACGAGGGCCAGCAAGCCTTCATGGCCCAACTCCTTGCCGCTCTCGTCGCGGGATTCGGTAATTCCGTCGGTATAAAGCAGAAGCGTGTCGCCTGGACTGAGCTCAACCGCGGTCTGGGCGTACGACGTCCCACTAATAAGGCCCAGAGGCAATCCGGCCACATCCTTAGCATAAGGGGTTTGGTCCTCAAGCCAATCCCAAACCCCCGACTTGGCGTGATGCCACAGCAAGGGCAGGTGGCCGGCATTGGTGAAGAGAAGTTCGCCTGTCCCGAAGTAGAAGCCCAGCACCACGGCCGTGGCGAATTGCACGCCCTTCGCGTCGCGCTTAAAGGCCTCATTCAGCTCGCGCATCAGGGCGGACTGGTCCCAGTTATCGGTGTGCTGCTGGAGAACGTGGCGCAGGCGTTCCGCCACGGAGCTGGCGTAATCGCCATGCCCGGCCACGTCGGCAAGGGCAATGCGCGAGACACGCCCCTTGCTGCACACCGACACATAGTGGACGTCGCCGCCGCTCTGGGCGTGCCCGGAGGGAGTGCTGGAAACCCACCCCAGCAATCCGGGAAGCTCAATCGGATGAGCCGCTTTGCTGTTCCCGCCCCACAGCTCGAAGCACGCCAGCCTCGGAACGCCCCCCGGGGATTCGCCCATACCGTCGTCACTCCTCGATGATGGCCCCCAGCCGCGGCTGGGGCTCGCGTGCCGCTCGGGCATAAACCTCTCCCGCCCGCAAACGCCCCCGCTACGCTGAAATCCCGTAGATTGTTTTTGTCGCCCACTATGATTCTACCGCGCAATTATGAAAAAAATCTTTAAATAGATCTGCTGCGGAAGGGGATTGAGGGGCGCGGCGTTCTCGATCAGTGCTGTGAACTGTAAACTGTGGAGTGTGAACTACTTCCCAGCATTCCTTGGTGCTGAATTAATGCCAGGTCTTAGAGCTTATCCGTAAATAAGTATTGAACTCAAGGAGGGTTTAAGGCAAAATAGTGGCCCAAGATGCCACAGATAAAATCTTGGGAAGTCTCTGATGAGTTTTGGGCGAAGGTTGAGCCC
>JBEKNU010000062.1:0-30156 GCA_049522495.1 Terriglobia bacterium | reverse complement strand
CCTTGGTGAAGTAGTGGCCGTCCACCTGGTTGCCCCACGGCCCTATCGAGGCCGGGAAGGTCAGGTAATGCCCGGTTTTGGGAAATTTCAGGGTGTAGGTGAGCGCGAACCGGCTGCCGCCCCGGTCCGAGGCCAGCGTTTCGAAAGAAGTGCCCGCCAGCTCGATCCGCTTCAGCGCGAGCTTCCGCCCCGCGTACTGGACCCCGATTGAGAAGAAGCTCCCCGGCAGCGCCACTTCCGCCGCGAGCAGGACAACCATCACCCACGCCGCCAGCGCCAGCACGCGCCTGCGACGCAGAAACCTGCGGGCGCAGAAATACCCCGTCCATATCGCCGCGATCTCGGACAGAAAGATCCCGGTAAACGACAGCGGGAAGGAATAAATTGCCGATTCCTTCATGCCAAAACCGAACATGACCAGGTTCTGGATGAAGGCAAGAACGGTAGCGATGAGCGCGATAATGAACATGATCAGCTCCCCTCAACTGTTATACCTTGCATCGGCATTGCAAACCCACAAATTCTCATTTTCTTTGACAAGAACTTCTGGGCACGACGTAAGGCCGAACGGCGTTCGGCCGGGGCCAGCGCCGCTGGCCCCTACAGGTCTGGTTGCGGCTCTGCCACGCTGCGTACCCGCTCAAGAAATCTGCCCTGGCACTTTCGTTGGGTGGCACCAAAGGTCCATAGGTCTGGTACCAACGGTACATTGCTCCTCCTTCAATCTATCGTGAGAATGTTATTAGCGTTCGGGGATGATTGCGAACTGAACACGAAGCGCCCTACACCCGGGGCGTCTCACGGTGGGAGGGAAAATGGAGCTGCGCAGGGATCCGATTTCAGGGAACTGGGTGATTCAAGAAGATGGTGAAGGCGTCTGGCCAGCCAATGGTACGTGCCCGTTTTGCCCCGGCCAGGAAGCGTTATCCCCACTGACCATCTACTCGCATGGGAATGGCAACGGGAGCTGGCAAGTCCGCGTGACCCCGCACTTGCGCCCCCTTTACCGAATCGAGGAAGAGCCGCAGCGGCGCGCCGAAGGGATGTACGACAAGATGCGTGGTCTGGGCGCTCACGAGGTGGTGGTGGAAACTCCCAGCCACCAAACATCGCTCGCCCATCTGAGTGACGAAGGCGTCGCGCAGGTCCTGCGAGCTTATGTTTCCAGGATTTCAGACCTCAAAAAGGATCCGCGATTCCGTTACGTCACCGTTTTCCGCGACCAAGGTACCCCGGCCGGACAAGACCTGGAGCACGCTCATTCCCAGATTACGGCCACACCCTTTATCCCCCGGCGGGTGGTCTACGAGTTGCGATCCCACCAGCGCCATTACGCACTCAAAGAACGGTGCATCCTTTGTGATATGGCTGCCCAGGAAGCCGCGGACCGAGTTCGTACGGTTGATTGGGACGACCAGTTTATGGCCTTCTGTCCTTTTGCGTCCCGGACACCGTATGAAACCTGGATCCTGCCCCTCAACCACCACAGTACCTTTGAAGAGGACCTCCACACCTGGCATCGCCAATTGCAGTGTGCGCGTTTCCTGAAATCGATTCTGCAGCGCTTGGAGTCGGTTGTGCCTTCGTTTCATTTGGTTCTTCACACGACGCCGAACCTGAATGCCAAGTTCGAGAACAAACAACCCTGGAAGACGCTGGAGGAGGATTTCCACTGGCACTTCGAGATCCTGCCGGCCCAGGCGCCCCAATCCACTTCCTACAGCCTCAAGGAGGTTTTCTACAACTCCCTCCGGCCCGAACAAGCGGCGGACGAATTGCGCAATGCGTGTGCGGGGCAAGGGTAGCTGCCGCTCACGCGCCTTGGCCTTGGGGCTTTAAGAAGGATTTCACCACAGAGGCCACAGAGATCACAGAGAGAAATACTTCTGCCTAAGTTTGGTGACCCTCAATTGCTATCCGCGTCTGTTCTCCGTGACCTCTGTGGTGAAGTCCTTCTTGCGTCGTGGCACCGCCGCGCTTTGCTGCCCGCTGATCCACCATAAAAAGTCCCAAGCATCACCACTACCTATCCCACGGTAGCGGTACAATGATCCTTACCATGGGCATCGATAACGTTCGGCTCACTCGGAAACTCGCCTGCCGACCCGCCCTGCTGGCCCTGATGCTGTGCACCGCGCCGCATTTCGTCCGCGCGCAAGCACCCGTCGCTCCGGCATGGGCGCAGCCGGGTTCGGCAACGCACGTCCAGGTAGCGCCACCGGCAGACTATCACCGGCCCAGCAAGAATTTCGATACGCCCATCGGCATCTTTGAGGGCCAGTCTGACATTGGAAGCGCGTTGGTGCCGGGCAGCGCCACTTACGATGCCGGGACGAAGCAATACACCATCATCTCCGCCGGCTACAACATCTGGTACACGCGCGACGAGTTCCGTTATCTCTGGAAGAAGATGTCCGGCGACGTTTCACTCGCCGCCGACATCACCTACCCCGACCCGAACGGCTACGGCGACCGCAAGGCCGTCCTGATCATTCGCCAGGACCTCGAGGACGATTCCAAGGAGGCGATGACCGCCCTGCACGGCCTGGGAATGATCCACCTGGCCGAGCGTCCGGAGAAGGGCGTCCGCGTCAAGGACATGGAGTATCGCATCGGGGGCCGAGGGCGTCCCGGCGGCGCCACCCCTGACAGCCTCGTGGGCGTGATGGCCAAGCGCATTGGCATCGAAAAGCGCGGCGACTCCTTCGCGCTTTTCGTCAGCCTGGAAGGCGAACCGATGCACCAGTTCGGCCCGCCCATCAACCTCCACCTTGACGCGCCCTTCTACGCCGGCATCGGCTTCTGCTCGCACCTACCCGACAAGTCCGACACGGCAGTGCTCTCCAATGTCGTTCTGGAAAACTTTGGCGGCAAGGTCCAATGAGTTGACATCCTTCGCCGCCTGATGTTACAAAAGGAATACGGCTGTTTTCAGCGTAGCGCGCCGATATGGTGGGTGTAGCTCAGCTGGTAGAGCGCCAGACTGTGGCTCTGGACGTCGCGGGTTCGAATCCCGTCACCCACCCCAAGCACCCCACAATGAAGCCTGCGGATGGGAAATCGGCCCATCGGCTCATCGCGTCATCGGCATATGACGGGGTTGGCTTTTGGATGGCCCTATGACCCGATGACTCGATAAGTTGCCGCGCCCCAGCAAAGGGGAAATGCATGGTATCCTGTAAAGAGGGCAAAAACGCAGCCGGTGGAGTAAACCGCAGACCAGCGCCGCCCAAGGACCGGGGCGCTTGCCGGTCCCATCTATGCCGGAAAACAGGAGGAACCCTTCTTCAGAATGAATGATGCAAGTCCCACCCTAAACTCGCTCGTCGAGACGCTGAAGCGCCGCATTGTGATTATCGACGGCGCCATGGGCACGATGATTCAGGCCCATAAGCTGGAGGAAGCCGACTATCGCGGCAAGGAATTCGCCCGCCATGGACGGGACCTGCGCCAATGCAACGATGTCCTGAACATCACTCAGCCCGCGATTATTGAGGACATCCATCGGCAATACCTCGACGCGGGCGCGGATATCATTGAGACCAACACCTTCAACTCCACCGCCATTTCGATGGCGGATTACAATCTGGAAGGGTTTATCTACGACCTCAACCGCGCCGGGGCGCAGGTGGCGCGCCGCGCGGCCGACCGGTTCATGAGCGAGAATCCCTCGCGCCAATGCTGGGTGGCGGGATCCCTCGGCCCAACGAGCCGCACGGCCTCGGCGTCGCAGGATATCGCCAGCCCCGCCGCGCGCGCCGTGACCTTCGACCAATTGCGGGACGCCTACTCCGAGCAAATCCGCGGCCTCGTGGACGGCGGCGTCGACCTGCTGCTGGTGGAAACCATCTTCGACACGCTCAATGGCAAAGCCGCGCTGTTTGCCGCCCAGCAGTATTTTGAGGACACGGGAAAGCGCCTGCCTCTGCTGGCTTCCGTGACCATCGTGGACCTGAGCGGCCGGACGCTCTCCGGCCAAACCATCGAAGCGTTCTGGATTTCCGTATCGGGCGCGCCGCTGCTGAGCGTGGGCATCAACTGCGCTCTGGGCGCGAAGCAAATGCGCTTTCACATCGAGGAGCTTTCCCGGCTCGCGCCGATTTTTACAAGCTGCTATCCCAATGCCGGGCTGCCTAATTCCTTCGGCGGGTTCGACGAAACTCCGGAAATCATGTCCGCGGATTTGCGCGAGTTCGCGGCCAATGGCTGGGTGAATATCGTCGGCGGATGCTGCGGGTCCACGCCCGCGCATATTCGCGCCATCCGCGAGGCGGTGAAGGATTTCCCGCCGCGCGTGCCTCCCCAGGTCGAGCGCTATTCGCGCTTCAGCGGCCTGGAGCCGCTGGTGATTCGGCCGGAAACCAATTTCGTCAACATCGGCGAACGCACCAACGTCACCGGTTCGCCCAAATTCGCCAAGCTGATTTTGGGCGGCCAGCTCGAGGAGGGCCTGACCGTCGCCAAGCAGCAAGTGGAAGGCGGCGCGCAGATCATTGACGTCAACATGGATGAAGCCATGTTGGATTCCGAGCAGGCGATGACCACCTTCTTGAACTACATCGCTTCGGAACCGGACATCGCCCGCGTCCCCATCATGATCGATAGCTCGAAATGGAGCGTCATTGAGGCTGGGCTGAAGTGCACCCAAGGCAAGGGCATCGTGAATTCCATCAGCCTCAAGGAGGGCGAAGAGGTTTTCAAGCAGCGCGCCCGTCTGATCAAGCGTTACGGCGCCGGCATGGTGGTGATGGCCTTCGACGAGGCCGGGCAGGCGGACTCCACGGAGCGCCGCGTTGAGATCTGCACGCGCTCTTACCGCATCCTCACCGAAGAAGTCGGCGTGGATCCGTGCGACATCATCTTTGACCCCAACGTCCTCACCGTGGCCACGGGGATGGAAGAACACCGCAATTATGCGGTGAGCTATATCGAGGCCACTCGCCAGATCAAGGCCACGCTCCCCCATTGCAAAGTAAGCGGTGGGATCAGCAATATTTCGTTCTCGTTTCGCGGCAACAACACCATCCGCGAGGCCATCCACTCTGCGTTCCTGTATCACGCCATCCGCGCAGGCATGGACATGGGGATTGTCAACGCCGGGCAACTGGCCGTTTACGAGGAATTGCCGCGCGACCTCCGTGAACTGGTGGAGGACGTGCTGCTGAACCGCCGCGCGGACGCCACGGAAAGGCTGCTGGCCTTCTCGGAATCGGTCAAGCAGCGCGGGCGGGCGGAAGTCCAGGAGGACGCCTGGCGACAAGGCACCGTCGAGGAGCGTCTCCGGCACGCCCTGGTAAAGGGCGTGGCCGACTATATCGAGGGCGACACTGAGGAAGCCCGGCAGAAGCTTGGCCGGCCTCTCAACGTCATCGAAGGTCCGCTGATGGCCGGGATGAGCACGGTGGGCGACCTGTTCGGCTCCGGGAAAATGTTCCTGCCCCAGGTGGTCAAGAGCGCCCGCGTTATGAAGAAAGCCGTCGCCTACTTGCTTCCCTTCATGGAGGCCGAGAAGGAAGCGGGCGGCAAAGCTCGCGCCGAAGGCCGCATCGTGATGGCCACCGTGAAGGGCGACGTGCACGACATTGGCAAGAACATCGTGGGGGTGGTGCTGGGCTGTAACAACTATGAGATTATCGACCTGGGCGTTATGGTTCCGTGTGAGAAGATTCTGCAAACCGCGCGGGACACCCATGCCGACATGATCGGCTTGAGCGGGCTGATCACGCCCTCGCTCGATGAAATGGTCCACGTAGCCAAGGAAATGGAGCGCGAGGGATTCACCGTTCCGCTGCTCATTGGGGGCGCCACCACCAGCCGCGTGCACACGGCGGTGAAGATCGCTCCCCACTTCCGCCAGCCAGTGGTCCATGTGGTGGACGCTTCCCGCGCCGTGGGCGTGGTGAGCAAACTCAAGAACCCGGAAACGCGGCCGGAATTTCAGGCTGAAAATCTGCGGGAGCAGGAAAAACTGCGTGCCGCACACAAGCCCGCCGCCCAGAAGCTACTGACCCTGGAGGAGGCGCGCCGCCACAAGCCGCCTGTCGATTGGAGCGAGGCCCGCCCCGCTCGCCCCACCTTCACGGGAGTCCGCGCGTTTCCCGCCGTGCCGCTTGGGGAGATTGTTCCCTACATCGACTGGACGCCCTTCTTCCAAGCCTGGGAGCTGCGCGGAACTTATCCGAAAATTCTCGACGACACAATCGTCGGCAGCAAGGCGCGCGAGTTGCTGGAAGACGGCCAGAAGCTGCTTCACCGCATTGTGGCGGAGAAACTCCTCACCGCCAACGCCGTCATGGGCTTCTTCCCCGCCAACAGCATTGGTGACGACATCGAAGTGTATACCGATCCCTCTCGCTCCTCCGTGCTGACCGTCTTCCACACCTTACGGCAGCAAATGGAAAAGGCTCCCTGCCATTTCAACTGGGCGCTCGCGGATCTGATCGCGCCCAAGCGGACCGGCGTGGAGGATTACCTGGGCGCATTCGCCGTCACCGCCGGCGCCGACATTGAACCATTGCTCGAGCGCTTCCAGCAGGACCACGACGACTACAATTCCATCATGGCCAAAGCCCTTGCCGACCGCCTGGCAGAAGCGCTGGCGGAGTTGATGCATAAGCGCGCCCGCGAGTCTTGGGGTTACGGCCAAGAGGAAAATCTGACGCCTGAGGATTTGATTCACGAGCGCTACCGCGGCATCCGTCCGGCGCCCGGCTATCCCGCCTGCCCCGACCACTCCGAAAAGCGCGACCTCTTCGACCTCCTGCAGGCGGAGAAGAATGCCAGCATTCATCTGACGGAGAACTTTGCCATGTCGCCGGCCGCATCCGTGTGCGGGTTCTATTTCTCCCACCCGGAGGCAAAGTATTTCGCCGTCGGGAAGATTGACCGCGACCAGGTGGACGATTACCATCGCCGCAAAGGCATGGACCTGCGCAGCGTGGAGCGCTGGCTCCGCCCCATCCTGAACTACGATCCCGATCTCCAGGAATCCTCCCGCGAAAGCGCTGCGTGACGGTGTCGCTATGAGCACAGAGGACGCCGCAAGTGGAACCGAGCTCCTCTACGGCCTGGATGACAAGCCTCCTTTCCGCGAAACGCTCTTCGTGGCTCTCCAGCACGTGTTTGCGGTGTTCGTAGGAATCATTACCCCACCCCTGATCATCTGTGATGCTCTTAAGTTGGATCGGCCGAACACCGTTTTCCTGGTAAGCATGTCGCTGTTCATCTCGGGGCTGGCCACGTTGCTTCAGTCGCGAGGTCTTGGTCCCATCGGGTCGCGGCTTCTGAGCATCCAGGGCACCAGCTTTGTATTTCTCGGCCCCATCATTTCCACCGCCGGATTGAGCCTGTCGGCAGGAGCTTCGCCCCGGACTGCGCTCGGGATCATTTTCGGATTGTGCCTCGCCGGGTCGTCGGTGGCAATCTTGATCAGCCAATGCATCCGGCACGCCAGCCGGATCATCACGCCGCTGGTCACCGGCACCGTGGTCACGCTGATCGGCCTGACTCTCATCGAAGTTGGAATCACCACGATGGGGGGCGGCTATGACGCCCAGCGCGACGGCACCTTTGGCAGCCCCCTCAATCTGGCCTTATCAGGGATAGTGATAACCACCATTGTTATACTCAACTGTAGCCGTATCGCGCAGTTGCGCATGACTTCGGTAGTATTGGGACTGGCTGCGGGCTATCTGGCGGCCTTCCTCCTCGGGAAAGTCGATCTCCACGGGCTGCGCGAACTGCCGCTAGTCACGATTCCTTTTCCCCTGCATTACGGTCTGGGCTTCAACGCCGGCGCTTTCATTCCCTTCGCGTTCTTGTACCTCATCACGGTGATTGAGTCGGTCGGCGACCTGACCGCGACCTCATCCCTAACCAACCAGCCCATCACCGGCGACCTCTACTTCCGGCGGTTGCGCTGCGGCATTCTGGCCGACGGCATCAACTCTCTGCTCGCGGCCATCTTCAATTCCTTCCCCAGCACAACCTTTGCGCAAAACAACGGAGTCATCCAATTAACCGGTGTGGGTAGCCGTTACGTGGGCATATTTATTGCGGTGATCCTTATGGCGCTCGGCCTGTTCCCCGCCGTGGGCGGGTTGGTTCAAGCGCTTCCCCAAGCGGTCTTGGGCGGCGCGACCATCGTCATGTTTGGCACCGTGGCGGTAGCGGGCATTCGGATTCTGGCGGGCGTCCACATGAACCGCAGGTCTTCCCTCATCATCGCGGTCTCGATCGGTTTGGGCCTCGGCGTCACGTTTGTCCCCGACATTCTCCATTCCTTGCCGGAACTGCTGCGCCACACCCTATCCTCCGGAATCGCTACGGGCGGCATGTGTGCGCTGTTCCTCAATACCGTTCTCCCGGGCGAAAGGTGTTGAGATCCGCGGCCGCGTGGATGCCGGCTTAGATTCTTGCCTCTGCGTTCTCGCCTTTCGCGCTACAATCGCACCGCACTTCTTGGATTTCACTCCTAAGGAAATGGGATAGGACCTGAAGATGTCAAATTGGAATCGTCGTGAGTTCATACAAGTCTCCGCCGCCTCGTTCTTCCTGAGCAATCTGCGCACGGATGGATCATCCAACCCTCCTGCGCGGATCAGCGAATCCGGCAAGACGATGCGCGCGGAAGGCGCAAATTACGTGTGGGAATGGTCACAGGAAACCGACCGCTTCCGCATATTGGACAAGCAAGGGCGCGAGTTGGCATCTAGTGCGCTCCAACCGGCGGTCGTCGTCCAGCCTGTAGGGCAGAAGGGGGTCAGGCACTCCGTCGGGGGCCGGCTGACAAGCCATGAGGTCAACGGCAACCGCGTGAGCTGGACCTATGAGGGCGTGAACAATTCCGCCACGTTGTCTGTGGCCTGGCGGTTCGACGAGCATGGGCCTTGGGTGGAACCCGTGGTTTACCAGACCTCCACCACCGAAGACGTAGTGACCTTGCACTACTTCGCTGAAGCCGACGGCGACCGCGGGAAGCCTTCTCTGGAAGCGAATAACCTGGTGCTGCCGGGAATCTGCGAGTCTCCCGCGATCAGCCCTCTCGCCAGCCAGTCCATGGGTTGGAATCTCACCAGTTGGCTGGGCCGGGGAGCCCCTAAGGGGTTGAGCCTCGAGCAGCAGTGGGGATTGCCCGCCCATTACTTCTGTGGTTTCCGGGGCCACGGGTTGGCGGGCAGTGCGGGGCTTCCCCCCAGCGATTCTTCCGGGGCTTTCTGCTGTGGGCTCGCAGAACTTCCCAACGGGGATTTCTTTCTGACCCAGTTGCACCGCCGAGGAAGCTTGGCGCTGGAACTCCGGGGCGATTTGTGGGAGCACTTACGTGGCCCCGGCCGTTTTATTTTGGGCGCTATGTTGTTCTGGGCTTTCGGCACCAACTTCTACGAAGCAATCCGACAGTATTATCTTGGCCTCGTGAACGCGGGGGTCATCAAGAAGAAGGTGAATTCCGCCCGCAAGAACTCTGCCGCGCTGGCCCCACAGTGGTGCACCTGGGGTGAACAAGTGGCTCGGAATAAGGATTCCGGCCGCCTCGACGAAGGCGCCTTGACGGCCATGTACGATGAAATGAAGGCCTCCGGTTTGCAAGCCGGAATGTTTTCCATCGACGACAAATGGGAAGGAAGCTACGGCAGTCTGGAACATTCCGCCGAGCGCTTCCCGCACTTCGAACAGTTTCTTGACCGCGTGCGTGCCGACGGCCATCGCCTGGGGTTCTGGGCTGCCTTCATGCGCTGTGAAGATCCCGCGGCGCTTGGCCTGACCCCCGCCCACATGCTGCGCCGCACCGACGGCCGGCCCTACAAAACGGGGAAGTACTACCTTCTCGACTTCACCCGCCCGGAGGTCGCCAGCGTGCTGCGCGACCGGGCGAGAAAATTCGTGCGGCGCTACAAGCCGGACTTGGTGAAGTTCGATTTTGGATATGAAATCCCGGCGCTGGACACGGTGGCCCCGCGCGACATGAGTTGGGCGGGCGAACGGCTGCTGTGGAAGGGCCTGGACGTGGTGGCCAAAGCCTTGCGCGAGGAGAATCCCGACATCGTAGTGATGTATTACGAATTGTCGCCGCTTTTCGCCGAGCATTTGGATCTGCACAGTCCGGACGACCTGTTCATGGCGGCGGGAGAATACGACCTGGAAGCCAATCGCCGGTTCTTCTTCAGCAGTCTTTGCGGGGAATTCGGCATGCCGACGTACGGCTCGTCGGGGTACGACTGGGTCAGCGCGCCTTCCATCTGGTTTGACTCGGTTGCCGTGGGAACCCTCGGCTGCCTGGCAAGCTTTTACGGAAACGCCACGCCTGCCGACGGAGCGACCCTGGAGCGAGTGGCCAAATACAACGGGCTGACCCATCTGGTGCGCCCCGCCAATCAGTTCAGCATCGTTCCGCTGGACGCGGATTTTGAGGCGCCCACGCTCGGCGCTCACGCTTCTTCTTGGGCGCGTATGGAAAATGGCGAAGTCGTGCTAGTCGCCCTGCGCAAGCAGCGCATTGTTGGAGGCGCGGGGACAGGAAAATTCCGCGACCTCGTTTCGACGAATGCGTCGGTGGTTGTGGCCGCCCGATTGGGCGACAGCCTCGCGCGAGCCACGCAACTGGGAGTAGTACCCTATGGAAACGGCGAGCTTACTGTGAAACTTGAAGCCGCCACAGGCGCTTCTGCCCAAGCATTCGAACACTATTTTGGCGGAGGCCGCGAGACCCGACCCCTGGCGTTCGAGAAGGGATACCTGCGAGTCCCGCTGCGCGAGCGCGCCGAGAACGGCTCCCTGGTCGAATGGATTGAGATCACCATCCAGGGAGGGTGAGTCGGTCGTCGGGCCATCGAGTGGTTTGCGATCCGTGAATTGTGGTTTTCGATGCGGGCTGCGGGTGCGGGCCTGTCATTGATGTCCGTGGGTTGCACGCGCGGCAGATGGTATTGGACCGCAGCCAGGTCCTTTCCCGCGCTCGCGCTCTGTTCCCTCAGCTTAACTTGAATGTCACGCCATTCGCTCCCGCGGTCAAATCGTAGCGCTTGCCGCGGTAGGGGAGGCCGCTAAGTTTGCCTTCGAAGCCGGGGGGCAGGCTCGACTCGATGAGCATCTGCTTCCCCTGCCAATCCGGCTGGAATCCAAAGAAAGAGCTGACGATGAGCTCGCTGAACACGGTGCCGATCATGGTGTGGGTGGTCATGGCGCCTCGGCCGGCGATGCGCACCAAATCGCTGTAATGAGTGCCCAGGACTTCGTGCGCCTGTGCGTATGGGCCCTCGTGCGTGATTCTCTCGAAGCGATAGAAGGCATCGAGCGCTTCTTTCCGATAGCCGAGCTTGCAGAACGCTTCCAAGGTCAGGGGCGGCCACTCGTCATAAGCGCCCATCGGGCCATGGTCGGGGCGGTCGGAGCCTGGCGCGGCGGGGTCCTGCAATGACAGTGCCCGCATCCACCACTCCGTCATGAGCTCGCGCTGGACAAATGCCACCATCTCGCGCCGCATCGAGGGCGAAAGGTCTTCCGCCATCCACTTAACGACGGTGATGAAATCGTACACGTGGCGAACTTTGAGAAATCGGCTGATCGGCTGCGCGCAGAGCCAAACACCCTCCCCCGGCACATAGAGCTTCAGCACTGCCGCCGCAAGGGACTTGGCGCTCTCGCGCAATTCCGCCGCCCCGTGCGCATCGCCACGCCACTCAAGAAGACCGGCGAGCATTCGCATCATGCCCACGTTCGCAGCATTGAGCGACGCCACCTCGTGGATGTAAGTCGAGTCGCATTCCAGAAGGTTCCGCGCCTCGCCGTAGTCCGCCAATTGCCCGTTTGGACGGACAAGCTGCTTCCAGCCAGTCACCAGACCCTTGAGGTGCTCCAGGACCGTCTTGTCGCCCGCCCGCTCGTCCAGCAGAGCAAAGTCGCCGGTAAGCCGCAGGTAGCCCTGAAGCAATCCAAACACCGACAAATTATTGGCGGAATACCAGCGACCCCGGCCCTCGCCGCTCAGGCAGTCCTGCGCGTTCCATTTGTAGATGTCCAGAGTAAGCCAGCGCTTCAACTGCTGCCGCATCATTTCGGGATCGAGCATCGACATAAGAAGCAGCGTGTTGTCCCAAAAGTAAGTAACGGTGACGGCGAACTGCGGTCCGCCCGTTACCGTGATTCGGGGCTGGACGGGCAGGTTGGTGCGCAGCATCTGTAATCTGGATAAGACACCCAGGTAATACACGCGCCGCATCGCTTCGTCGGACGTCGTGAGCACCGGCAAGTTGCCGGAATAGAAATTGTTCCCCGGCACAAAAACGTCTGCGTAACGCCTTTCCCATTGCGACTCGGCGGCCGCGAAGGTCGGCTCAAACTCCGCGGCCCACTTGCCGGCTAGTGATACAGGTTCGTCGTCACCGTTCCCGACCGCCATGACAAAGTCGATCGTGCGCTCCTGGCCGGGGTTGACGGTAATCCTCCATGCCGCGCGGCCGTGGGTCCACATCGGTTCCAACTGATTCGGCTTATGCCTGAACGCAAATGCCACGCGCGCCGGGGATTTTGCGTGGCGGATGAGCATTTGGGTATCATTCGCAGCTAGTGCGGCGGCGAAATCATTCGGGTCTTGGGGCCGAGGGAATCGAAACGCCCAGTCAGAATCGTACCGGGCGATGAATCCATTCAGATCGACGCTTGCCTCCAGTTGCTGCGCCGAACTTTGGAGATTCCTGAGCGTCAGCCGAAACAACACTCCGCAGCCTTCAAAGACCATGCGGACGGAACTTTCCACCTCGAGGTCTGCGGTGCGGCCCCGGCGGAGAACCTGATACGCATACCAGCGGCTCTCGTCCGCCTTCAATTCTTCACCGTTGATGCGGAGACAGCCGCTGTGTTGCCCCTGCGAGAATGGCGGGAAAGTAAGCTCGGTAACCGCCAGGAGATTGTCCGTCACTCCGAGTGCCCCCCAGAAATTATTAATGGCGGGATTGATTCCCAAGGCGCTCATCCGCATCCAGTCCCCGCTCAGCGCGTCGAGCGACAGAACTCCTTCCTCGCCAGCGCTGGGCGCGGTTGCCCCTCGCAACATCGCAGGATGCATTGTCAAAGGGCCGGCAACGCCAACAAGGCCCGTCGCCATAATGCTCTGGAGAAAATCGCGCCGGGAGGTGGCGCCGTAGAGTGAGTCCGGTTTCTCGTGTCGTGGTTTCATAGAAAACACCCTAGATCGGCCTTGGGTTGCGACGCGTCACGCGGCGGTCGCGGTTTCGAACTCCTCCGGCCGGTGTTCTCGCGAATACCGAACCATGGCGTGCAGGTTTTCAGGCGGCGTTGTGGGCGGTACCTCGCAGCCCGTGCCCACAATGTGGAACTTTCCGCAGGTCTGGTGGCAGTGCCGGGACGCCTCATAGACCTGCTCCGGGCTTCCTTCCAACATGTCGGTAATCGTCGAGACATTGCCTAGAATAACGAGGCCCGGTCCCAGGCAGGCCCGCGCTTCCGCCAGGTGGGTGGGCGAATCCAATTCGAAGATTTGCACAGGCAGTTGCTTCATTTGTGGAATCAAGGAATCGGTGTTTCCGCACATGTGCAGCCGGACGATGACCTCCGGATGCGCCTTACGAATGGATTCGACGACGCGCAGTTGCCGGGGAAACAGAAACTCGCTGTAGTATTTTGGGCCCATCATGCTGGCCGCGGCGTCGCTCATGCCGATGGTATCGGCGCCTGACTGAATTTCCGCCTCGGCGTAGACTACAGCCACTTCGGCCGTAAAATCCAGCAGGTCCTTCATGAAAGCGGGATCGTCCAGGAAATCGGTCATGCTGCGAGTCAAGCCGCGCAACTCGGCGGCCAATGCCAGAGGGCCTTCCACCCATCCGACGATGGAGACTTCGCCCCCGAACTCCTGGTGCATAACTTCAATACCTTTGATCCGATCGTGCATGCGGCCGCCGCCGAGCGGGTCGGGGATCCGGAAGGTCTTCAAGCGCGACTTGTCGAGCAGAGCCGCGCGCTCCTCGCAAATGGCAGGGCCCTGGTCTTCATACCAATTGATGCTTCCCTCCCCCGCAATGTCGATCACCTCGCGTGCCGGGTCGGAGCACGTCAGCAGGCAATCGATGCCGAAGTCTTGTACCAGCTTGCTCTGCGCTGCAGCCATCTTCCGCCCATCCCGGGTGTAATCGATGAAGGGTATGCCCAAATGCTTGGCGGCGAACATCATGATCACAGGCTGGGTGGGAAGGTGATCAACGGGTTGGCCCGCGATCAGCCTGCGGACTCTCTCAAGAGAACGCATGGGAAGCCTCCGGATCGGTTTTTGCGACTATCTGCAAACCAAACAACATGAGCAACTTAATTGCCAATCATAATCAACCAGCACTTCCTTACCGGCAGCCAGCCCGGATGGGTCGGTGGCAACTTCGGGGTGGGGGTCAATACACCAAATCCACGAACGGTTCGAAAAAGATGTGCTGGGGCCCGGCAAGATGCCCGAAATAGGGTGAGGTGACGTTGTTGTATACGTCCCGCGGATTTAGGTGGTTGGTAAGGTTATAGACGCTGATAGCTCCCCGTATGTTGTGGTTCCTCACCCAAGGCAGGAATGGAATGCGAAAGTCTTTGGAGAGCTTAAGGTCAATGGACATGAAGATGGGAAGGCGCAAGCTGTTGGGTTGGGCTGCATAGTTTTGCAGCGCATCGACCGGCGAATATGGGAATCCCGTATGAAGGTCCACAACCGGGCTGGCGGTAATCTTCCAAGGAAGCTGGACCCGTCCCCAAGTTACCAATCGATTCGGAACGTCGGAGTTCAAAGCCGAAATGAAGTTGGGACGGATGATGGGCTGTTCGAAGGGCACATACTCCTGGGAGAGGATGTTCAGATCCCCGCGCGTCGCGCTGTGGACGTAAGAAAAATTGATGTCGGCAATCTTGCTGGTCCGATACCGCACTGTGGATTCAAATTCGCGGTAGCGCGCGCCGCCGCTGTTGGTCATGAGGAGGAGCGGCGCGGTCCCCACCACCAGGTGTGGTCTCACGAGGAACAGATCATAGGTACGGCTGGAGAGGTAGCTGAGCCGGAGGGTGACACGCGAGTGAATCTCGCGGTCGAATTCCAAGTTCCAGGTAACATCATAAGGAGTGCTGTCCAAATCCTCCCCGGAGGGAAGAACCTGGAGCCCTCCCTTGCCCACAAGCGCGTAAACATTCTGCAGGGTGACGGGCGGTCCCAGCGGATTTCCCAGTGCGTCAAAAAGCGTGAAGACTCGAGTGGGATTTCCCGTAAAGCTGCCGGCCATCAGGGGCACGCCGGCGTAAAACACGCCGACCCCGCCGCGCAAGATCGTCCGATTATCCTTGCCCGGGGCATATTCGAAGCCCAACCTAGGCGCAAAGGCCGCCGGCCTTCCCAGGGTCTGCCCGGAAATGCGCAAACCGGCGTCAAACGCTAACCGGTCACTGAATTCCCAGTGATCCTGGGCGAACACACCCACTTCCGTATCATGAGCAGCCAGTAATCCCGGCCCGGCAAAAGTAATTTGCTCCGCCAGCGAGCCGTCCACCCTCTGCACATTGACGGGCGCCGAGGTGCTGACGCCGCTGAAGGTGCGATAGACGACGTCGCCACCGACCTTCACCTCGTGCTTCCCGTGCCAATCCCTGTGGGGAAATTGAAAAGTCTCCCGCGCCTCACCCCGGTGGCCGGTACGCGTGTAGGCGTTGAAGAAGCTGCCACCCCAGCCGTTGGGGGTGACCTGCATGTCCGCTATTCCCTGCCCGTGGGCGTAACTGGAAAAATTGGTGTATTGGAGCGTCGTGCTCATGAGTCCCCCCGACGCGAACACGCGCCGGTCCTTCATGCCCAAAGAAAATCCGCGCTGGCCGTAGTTCGAGGAAGCGCTTTGAGGGACCAGAGAATTGATGTCAGCGAATTCCTGCCGGGCAGGAAATAAGTGCACATTAAATGTCAGGAGGTGTTCCGAAGATACGACGTATTGGAAATTGGTGAAGGAGTTGAAGCCCTGCCGGATCGTTTGATTGTGCGGCCAGGGCAAGCCACGCACCAGTTGTTTGTCCATAAAATAAGCGAAGGATTCCGACATGGTCAAACGATAACCGTCGAGCGGCCCCGAAAACCTCACGCGAGGGCTGTTGCCGGCAACCCCCGAGAGGTGGCCGGCTTCCACCCGGAACGAGGGCACAACATCGTTCAATTGAAAATCCCACTTGTTGGAAGGAGGTTTGGTCAGCACGGTGGTCAGGCCACCGGAGAAGTGCCCGTATTCCGCATTGTAAGGCGCCCTGGAGACGTCCACGGACTCGATGGCATCAATGGGGAGGTCGATGGAGTAGCTGCCGGTGATGGGATCCACCATCTCGGTGTTATCAATCAGCAGCATGCTCTGATTTTCCACTGAACCCTTGATGTTTATCTTCCCATCGGGCGTGCGCACAACTCCGGGAACCAGGGGCAAGGCCGCCTGGAATTGCTCTTGCACCAAGGGCAAGGCATTGAGCTGCTGGGAGGTCACGTGACGAGTGGGAGCTGTGCTTTCCATGCTGAGAGGTGTCGCTTTATCGTGAACCTCGATAGTTTGTCGAAGTTTTTCCAATTCCGGAAGGACGACCTGCAAGGCTTCCGAATTCGCCAGGGGCACTTTGAGGGCATTCTGGCTCACCGGCACGTGTCCTACGGCCGCGCACGCCAAGCTGTACTCACCCGGTTGGAGACCGGGAAAATCAAATCTCCCCCGCTCGTCGGTGGTTACACCAATCCCCTCCATCGGCAAGCCGACCCCCGTCAGGGTACAAAGGGCGTCCGCGATAGGCGAGCCTTGCGCACTGACCACCACGCCTTTCAAATCCTGCGTTTGGGGTAGCGGCCATGCGACCGCGATGGAAACCACCAAAGCGAGAACCACACCAATCGATTGATGGAGCCAAACGCCTTTTTTATGGGGCATAGTCAGCAAGTGTGATGCAGGTTTCTTCCCGAGCGTAACATAACCTCCAACCCAGTTCAAACATCGGAAGAGACGATTGCGCGGTGAGGAAGTCAGTATGAGAATCCCAATTCGCCGGCGCGGCCGATGTTGCTTTCATGAGAATAAAGGCCGGGTTGAGTCCGCCGGACGTGTCCCGGATTGCGGCGGCGACACTGCGCCCATGGTGGCGGAATCAATGGCGGCAGCAAGGTCAAGCGCGGGTAAGTTTCCCCGCGACCCGCGACAGGAGTAACGCGCCAATGAGTTTAGCCCGGCGCTACCGAAAAATGCCGGTATGTCCGAGCGAGTAGCGGCCGGGTTGCGGGTACACGCACAAGCCGTGGGGGCCTTTTCCCACTTTGATACGGGCAAGCAAACTCCCGTTCGATGTATCGATGGCGTAGACTTCCGCGTTGTAGCGTCCTGACAGCCACAGGATCTTGCCGTCAGTAGAGACTCCTCCCATGTCGGGGCTGCCTCCTCCGGGGAACTTCCACGTGGTGACGACGCGGCGTTCGGCAAAGCTGATCAGGGAGACGCTTCCCTCCCCCCGATTGGAAACATAAAGCACCCGCGAATCGCGACTGGCGTACAAACCGTGCGTTCCCTCCCCCGTGGGGATAAATCCGATGACCTTAAATGCATCTCCATCGATTTCGTATACTCCATTGGCGACCATGTCCGCCACGTAAAAGACTTTGCCATCGGGAGAAAGTTTAACGTCCTGCGGCATACCCTGGTTTGCGGGATTTACGCCTTCCTTGATATATTCCTCGTCGATATGATGTTTGGCGCCATGCGGCATAGCTTGGTGCGGAAGTTTCAATTCCCCGATCACACTTTGCTTGGCGACATCGACTTTCAGCATCGTCCCGGAAAACTCGCAACTGGCAATCAGGTAGCGCCCGTCGGCGGAAAAGTCCATGTGATCGACGCCCCGGCAGGGCACGGAGAGAGCATGCTTAAGCTTCATGGTCTTGGGATCGATGAAATTGAGCCGCTTCATTCGTTCCGCGACGACGATGGCGAATTTTCCGTCCGGCGTGTAGTACATGTTGTAAGGATCGAGAACTTGAACCTTCTCGCCCTTCTTTCCGGTGGCGGGGTCGATTTTGGTGACGCTGTCGCCCAGATCGTTGAGCACCCAAAGGGTCTTGAGGTCATAGGACGGCGTGACGTGCTGGGGTTGGTGGCCGACCGCGAAGTGGTCAATGATTTTATAGGTTGTCGGATCGATGACGTCGACGGTATCGCTGCCGCTGTTCGGCACATAGATCCGGGAGGGGTAGTTCTTCACCGTGGGGCTCAGGTCGCCGGGCCGGTCAGCCGCGTAGATGTCGTGTGGGTCAAGCACTGGGGGCATTCCCGGCAAGGGCGTGGCCAGACCAGTCGCGAGCCCTGCGCCTTGCCCCTCAGCCCCACCGGCTCTTAAACCCAGCACCGCCAGCACTGCAACGCTACAGACCAACGATGCCCGGGCCTTGCTTACCCTTTTCATATTGAATTACCACCTCACTCGCCCTATCGGAGGATCCCGCGAAGATAGCTGGAAACCGAAGCTCGTTAACGTGCCACAATACCGGATACCCTGAATCCTTTAGCAGTTTACTCAAAAACCTCGCGTGGGTGAAAGAAGAAGATACCGGAGAAAAGGCTGAGGCCCAACCGCTGCAAAATGAGTTACAGCCCAAGAAGATTCGAATAGCGCGCGGGCAGGCGTCCCAAGGTATACTTTCAAATGCCTGGGGGCGAGAAAACGAACCGTGATCCAATCCTCGAGGAGGTAGCATACCTTTGCGTTACAGCTTAGCAATGGTGGTGTTGTTGTGCGCCGCCTGCCTGGAAGCAGGCGGTGATGCGTTGATGCGCGTGGGGCTGCGCAGCCCGACGCACACGCGGGCCGCCGTATTTTTCTTACTCGGAGGCCTGGTCCTCACGGCATACGGATACGTGGTCAACGCGCCGGCTTGGGACTTCGGCAAGCTCATAGGTGTTTACGTGGCCTTTTTTTTCGTTGTGGCGCAATTGATCTCCTGGCTCGGATTCGGCCAAAAGCCCACTCCCATGATCCTCCTGGGAGGAGCCCTCATCGTCGTGGGCGGATGCGTTGTGTCTATGGCGAGTTGAACTCCGCGACCGCCTCGATCATCGCGCGGATATTGGCCCCGGGCATTCCGGGGCTGACCCCGCCGCCCACGGAGAGAATCATCCCTTCCCGGCCCGCCTTTCGCAGCAGGTCCAGCGTTGCCGTTTTAACTTCCTCCGGTGTGCCGCGCACGCCGATTTCCAGCGGCGATACGTTTCCCATCAAACAAATCTTTCCTCCCGTCCTCTTACGGACTTCATTAATATCCAATTTGTGAGTCCAGTTCAAAACATCGAAACCCACCTCGGCTAAGTTTTCCAGGAAGGGATCGATGCGGGCGTCGTTGTGGTACACCTTCACCCAGGAGGCGGGAAAGCTGGAAAATACCTTTTGCAGGTAAGGATGGGCGAACTCCTCATAGTGCTTTCGGGAGAGAAAACCCACGATGTCGTCGAGCACGAGAATGCCTTCCACGCTATCGCCCACCGCGTCCGCCTGGGCTTTGAGCCACTGGACCGTGGCGTTCGTGGTGTAAGAAAGGAGCTTGTGCACCCCGACCGGGTTATCCATGATGTCCATCATGAACGGGGTGAGTCCACGGAAGAAGACCGCCAGGGCCAACGGGCCGCGCGCGGCGACTACGGGGATGGTGTATCCCGCCTCCATTATGCGGCCCTTCTGCGCCCGGTATTGGCGGAGCGCCGCGGGCATCAGGCCATCCGTGTGGGGGTCAACTTCCGGAAGTTGATCCAAATCTTCCAAATGGAACAACATGGGGAATTCGGAGGGAGTTTGATCCGCCGCGAACCGCACCTTGCCCCCTATGGCGGAGGGTTCGATCGCCATCCCATACTCCACCCACCAGGAAGGGAAAACGATAACTTCGGGGAATTCCTCGACGATTCGGAGGTTGGACTGAAACCAGACTTCCTGGTCGAAGTAATAATCAATATGCTGAATGCCGAGATATCCCGGTATCCAGGGACTGTCTATGATCAGGGAAATCGGCACGCGGTCTGCCTTCTGGAATTTCGCCGCTGCCTTGAATTGTTTCCATTGGTCGGCCCGCATCGTGTGATCCTCAATCCGCAGTTCGTCAGGTTTTAAATACGCACGCAATTCACCGGGTGAGGTTAGCCCCTCCCACCCTTCAGTTCAAGTGGGAATTGAGCGCGATGGAACCGTGCCCGGCCGGCCCTCCCCGCCGTTGGACTTTGCATTTTTCTTGTCACTTGTCACTGCTTTTGGGATCGAGCCATCGGTTCATCGGGCCATCGGTCCATCTAATACCAACCGTGTGGTCACCCGACGGATCAATGGACTGATGAACCGATTGGCCGTCCTTGCCCCCTCAGACTCCAGAATTCATAACTCACGCGGTCCCTGATGCCTGACACCTGGCATCTCTCTTAACCCCCTTTCTTTTCATCAACATCGTGGAGATAAATGTCTAACCCGTTTGTTTTCATCAATATCGTGGAGTGGCGAAAGACCGACATTTTTCTACATTTGTTTTCAACGACATCGCCAGACTAACCTTCATTTTTTAACGGAAGTATGTACTTTACGCAAGGCCGGAGGTGGGATTATGATTAGCACACTCCCGAGACCGCTCCCTATCATCCCACGCCCGAAACCTTGGCGGCCTCCGAAAGGGAGATTCATGACGATAGCCGCTGGTTTCAGATGTTTCGATGGTGTCCTTCTAGCTACTGACAGCCAACATTCACTAGGGCAAAGTAAGTTTCCTGGTCAAAAGATATGGACAATTCAATGTGGTGATTTTGTTTCTGGCTTGAAACCAAATCGTTCTCTGCTAGTTATCGCTGGCGCAGGAGAGGACGCATTCATCATAAATGTCGTCAATAGCCTTAAGCAATGCAAAGAATTGCAGCGGAATATGGTCAGTTATGAAGATGTCGAACACGCTATCAAGGATGTTAGTTCGGGGATGAAGAATTCTGGCTTGCTTGTAGGTGTGAGAATTCGGACTGAGCGGGAAGTACGCCTGCTTCGTGTGGAAAGGGCAGAGGGAAAGCCTACGATCACATTGATTGCCCCATCAACTTGGACAAGTGCAACTTTTTTTGGAGCAGAGGTTGCTGAATCAATCTGTCGAGAAATGGCAGAGTTGATGTGGCACAGTGGATTATCAGTTGTCGCAACTCAAGTGATTGCGAAAGAGATGCTAAAGCGTGTAACTGAATATGCGCGCTATTGTAGCCCTCCAATTCAAACGGAGTGCTTGTTCGATAGTTATGATCCCCAGTCACAGCCTAGCAGGAGGCCAGCTAAACCGTTGCCAGAGGATTTCTTTAGAAATACTCAGTATCATGCAGGAAGAGCGATTCAGAATGCTGTGGACTTTACCGTGCCGGATGACCTCTTTGAGGAATCCCTCGCTGCGCTAGTCGAGAAACTTCGGAAACTTCGGGAGCACTCTGTAAGTCCATGATTTCACGGTACATAAAATCTGCCTTGAAAGCGATATTTTACTTGAAAAACCAATTGCGTTAGGTATAAGATTGTATCATGAAAAACGAAGAGCAACACAACCTAAGCAAGTCGGCCATGATTGAAGAGATTCCTCTGGCGTGTTCCGATGAACTGGCAGCGGTCGAACTCCTAGAGGCTCTGCGCTGGGGGAAGAATCCTACCTGTGTACACTGCGGAAGTTCTAACGTCTACAAGATGACGGATGGCAGCACGACTATCGGTGAGACCGTGAAACGCAACAATCGCTACCTGTGGCGCTGCCACGATTGTAAGAAACAATACACGGTGCGCATGGGCACGGTTTACGAAGAGACCCGCATTGACCTTCGGCATTGGGCTTATGCTTTCTGGCGCACCTCTACTTCAAAGAAGGGTGTCGCGGCTTTGGAAATCAAGCGTAACTGCCAAATCAGTTACAAGTCCGCGCTATTCATGATGAACCGTATTCGCTTTGCGATGGCTCCCGATACTGACAATCCGAAACTCTCGGGCACGGTCGAATGCGATGAAACTTACATCGGCGGGAAGCCCCGCCCTGGCACTGGCGAGCATAAGCGCGGACGTGGAACAAAGAAGACTCCGGTCTTTGCGGCGGTCGAGCGGCATGGAAGGATTCGCCGTCAGGTTGTGGCGGACGTAAGCGGCAAGACTTTGAAGGGTGCTATCTGCGAAATGGTGGACAAGCAAGCCCGCATCATGACCGATGACTTCAAGGTTTATGATGGCATCGGGCAAGAATTCGCCGGTGGTCATGAGACTGTCTGCCACAGCACGAAAGAGTACGTCCGTGGCGACATCCACACGAACACAGCGGAGAGTTCCTTCGCCATCCTGAAACGCGGCATCATGGGCATCTACCACAACGTCAGCAAAGAATATTTGCACCGCTACTTGTGGCAGTTCGACTTCATGTGGAATTGTCGCAAAATGAACGATGGCGAGCGCACGATCATGGCTATCAAGTTGGCCGAAGGAAAGCGGCTCATGTACAAGAGCCCCTCAGTCGATGTATAAAATGTGAGCATGAACACACTCTATTACGGCGACAACTTGGATATTCTGAGGAAAAAGGTCAAGTCTGAGACGGTCGATCTCTGCTACATTGACCCGCCCTTCAACTCAAAGCGTAACTACAATCAGATATACAACAATGTCGGCGAGGAAGACCGCGCCCAAGCCCAAGCATTCACGGATACCTGGAAATGGGATGAGTTAGCAACTACCGGATATGAAGATATCATCGGCAATGCTGAGGGTCGTTTTCAGCCTCATCTAGTGGACTTAATCAAGGGATTGAGCGCTGTTTTACATGAAGGCAGCCTGCTAGCTTACCTTGTGAGTATGTCGCTCCGAGTGACCGAAATTCAAAGGGTGCTCAAAAGCACTGGTAGTTTCTACCTTCACTGTGACCCCACCGCAAGCCATTATTTGAAGCTGTTACTTGACGCTATCTTTTGTTCTCAGGGCGGGGACTTCCAAAATGAGATTGTATGGGGATATAGGACCGGTGGGGCGGGGAAAAGGCATTTCGCCCGGAAGCATGATGTGATTTTCTTCTATGCGAAGAGTGGCACCTTCACTTTTAATGCGCAGTATTACAAATCTTGGCAAAACAAACGCTATAACTACAATCCAAAGTATCCCGAACATTTTGATGAAGCCGAGAAGAAATGGTATCACCTGTCTCTATGCCGGGACGTTTGGGAAGACCTGAATCCAATCGGGACCGAAAACAAGGAAAGACTCGGCTATCCGACACAAAAACCAGAATCCCTTTTGCAGCGCATCATAACAGCCTCTAGCAATGAGGGCGACGTTGTTTTGGATGCTTACTGCGGTTGCGGCACAACCATTGCAGTTGCTCAAGCCCTGGATCGCAGGTGGATAGGCATTGATATTACGTATCAGTCCATTTCGCTAGTGCTGAGACGCCTTGAGAAAGCCTTTGGGGTTGACGTTCTCGAAACAGTTAAGACCGATGGAATTCCTCGCGACATGAAATCTGCCGAAGCCCTAGCTCAAAGAAAAGATGACAGGCTGCGCAAAGAATTCGAGAAGTGGGCTGTGCTGACTTATACGAACAATCGGGCAGTTATTAACGAGAAGAAAGGCGCGGATGCTGGGATTGATGCGCGAGCCTATTTCATGACCGGGAAAAATGACAACGCGGAAATCATATTTCAGGTGAAATCCGGCGGAGTCAAGCGCGGAGATATTGCTGCTCTTCGCGGTGATATGGACCGCGAAAAGGCCGGGCTGGCTATCTTAATCACTATGGAAGAGCCAAGCAAGCCGATGGTCAATGAGGCTAAGGCCGCAGGTCAGTATAGCCACAAAACAATGGGGCGCAATTATGACCGCATCGGAATCGTGACTGTCCGTGAAATCGTGGAAGAGGGCAAGCGGCTGGAAATTCCTATGAGCCTAGAAGTTCTTGCCGCTGCAAAGCGTGCCTCGGAAGGCGACCAAAGCAACCTTCAATTTTAGGGAGAGTTTATGCCAAAGAAACAACAAGCCATTGCTAGGCCAAGCGCCAAGCCCGGACCTAAACCTGAGCTTTTGAAGCTTCATGGCAACTGGAAATCTTTGATGAAGAAATCCCTACAGAAAAAGAAGCCGCCCGAGGGTTGGCCGAAGTAGACGCGGCCCGTGGTATAGTATGTTGAAAGGGTGCCCTCTTGCGTAAAGTACATACTTCCGTTTTTTAATTCCCCTTTTTCCCAGCTCGCGCGCCTTGGGCTTAAGATAACTAGTTTAATTTCAAACACTTGCCTCGCTGGACATTTCTGCCACCTCGCCGCTAACTCTTTTTTTTCTAGTACATCGTGGGAAACCAGATCCTGAGCGAGAAGTTCGTTGATCTAACCTTCACCTTTCGGTTGACCGTTCCGCAGCCCCGTCAGGGGCGACGTCGTATAGCCCACGGCGAGCAGCTGTGGGATCCCTATGGCATGCGAGCCTCATCAACCCCACTAGGGGCGGCATCGGGGCCTTCCTTTTCTTTCTTTCTGCAAGGCGCCGACCTGCCTGAATTCCTCGCAGAGTCCTAGCAGCAATTCGTCGCTGTCCGCCGGGTGTTCGCCCAAGCAGCGCAATGCTACCCCCTGCACCCTGTCCACTGCTTTACTCTTATTTACGCCGACCCCTTGAATAGGTCTGCGCCCTTTCAGCCAGTTCGGGCTGGCCTACCGATAAGTATAGCAATGGCTATTCTATTTGTCAAGTCAAACATGAGTACATATTCTAATTTCTAATACATATGACAAAAAGTCAGAGATGTTTCCTGGCGGGAGGAGAAAGCCTGGAGTGTCTAATTGCCCCCAATTGTTGCCCCAGAAGACTTATATTTCACCCTATCCCGATTGACGACGTGCGATTGCCGCAGGGGTATCGAGCATGGATCGAATCCCCCTTCGCGTTTATTTTGAATCGAACCTGGGCCTTTAGCCCTCCAAAACAGCAAGCGGGGCAGAACGTTTTCCGCTCTGCCCCGCCTCACCGCCTCCAGCCTTGTCCAGGCTTGGAGGACCCAATCCCGACGCAATTCCAAAGCCGTACTAGAAGTAGAACTTCAAAGCCAATTGCAGAATGCGCATGTCAAATGCCTGAGTGGTGTAAGGGAAAGTACTGGAAGTAATATTGGCGTTTCCCGGGCCCGCCAAATTCGTCTGGGCAGTGACCGACCATCCGGGAGGAACAAGGTTGGTCCGGTTAAACACGTTGAAGGCCTCAATCCGGAATTCGAACTTCATCTGTTCTTTAACGGGGAAGTACCGGATCAGAGCCGCGTCAACGTTGAAGAAGCCGGGGCCCAGCAGGGAATTTCGGCCCTCGTCACCCAGGCTGCCCACGGGAGCCTCAGAGAACGCAGCAGGATTCAAGAGTTGGACATAACGGGTCGTAGCATTGGACGTCGCCACGTTACCCGAGTACTGGTAGGGGTTTCCAGCCACGTTGGGCCGGTCGGCGTCGACGCCCGTGCGTGAATTGTCCGTCGAGCCGAGACTCGTGTAGTACCAGGGCCCACTATGGGCCGTAATGATGGGAGAGAGTTCCCAGTTCCCCGCCAAGCGGTTCATCCACACGCCCTGGAATTTCGGCATGCTGGCCACGATGGAGGTATTGAAGTTGTGCAGCAGGTGCATGCCGCAATTGCCATAGTCCGCCTGAGGGTTGTTGGGGTTACTGAAACTGGGCCCCGTCAATTCTCCCGCAAAATCCGAGAGGCTGAGACAATGGGAATACGTGTAATTCGAGAGCAGGCTGAAATTCTGACTGAACCGGTGGGTGGCGCTGAGCAGTAAAGCATTGTAAGAGGCGTAGGAGCCTTCAAACTGCTGCGCGATCGTCGAGTAGTAGCTGCCTGCGTTTCCGGTCACGCCGTTGACAGTCACAGTCTTATTTTCCAAATATAGGACGCGGCGTTGGTTCGTATTGCTGGTAGTTGAAGTAGTGGCGGAGCCGGAGAAAACGGCAGGGTCAGCCTCGTTACCTGCCCAGAGGTGGACCGTATGGGTTCCCAGATACGAAGCAGTGAACAACCAGTTGTGCGGGAACTGGCGCTGCAAACTCAAGCCCCACTCTTGCACGGAAGGGACCTTGGAATTCAGTTGGAAGTTGATGTAAACGCCTTCCGAGTTGAGGCCACCGAAGTTAAAAGTCTTGGGAGGCGGGAAGGGGAGTGGATAGGGGGACGTGGTCGCGGTAGCGCCCCAACCGTAGGGAGAGGTAAAACCCGGTTGGCATCCACCCACCAAAGTGCCCGCCGCGGTGGCAGTGCAACCGTTGGTTTGAGGAGTCAAAGAATTGTTACCTCCCCACGGGAACGCGTTGGCGTAGCGGTCGGCATAAAACGTCTCGGGCAAGTCATAGAAAATGCTGTAGGAGCCGCGCAGGGTCTGCTTGCCACTTCCCGTCATGTCCCAGGCGAAGCCGATGCGCGGTTCGAAGAGGTCGAGGGCGTTATAGGCGTATCCTTTGGGAATGTTCGGGTCGCCGACAAACAACAAACCATACGGCGCGGCGGTGTAGACGCTGCTCTGCTGACCGGCGGCAAAGCCCGCCAGGGAGAAAGTACTTCCCCGTCCGAAGATGTCATATTCGGGAAGGAAAGGCTCCCAGCGAACGCCGGCGTGAACGTTGAGGCGAGGTGTGACGCGGTAATCATCCTGAGCGTACGCGGCGAGATAGTCCTGCCGCCAGTTCATCGCCGTCGCCATACTTTGTTGGAACGAGGAGGGCACGCCGAGCAGTAAATCGGCCAACCCATCATTCGTGACGGAGCCATTGAAGGTATACACACCGTTGCCATCAAACGCGCTGGGGGAATTCAATTCGTGGCGGATCCATTCACCCCCAAAAACCAACTGGTGCTTGCCGTGGATGAAATCCAGGTCGTCGGCAGCTTGCATGGTGTTGCGATTGAAGTAACCCGGCGCGCAGGTGCCACACCCCACGCTAAAGTAGCTGCTAATCGAAGTGTTGATGAAGTGCGGGACCAGTTGGTAGAGAGGAGATCCGTTGGGGTTGATCACTCCGAAGTCGTCATTGTTCGGCACGTTCGGAGCCGCCCCGCGAGTGTCCCGCAAGCGGGTCCACGAGAGGTGTGCAGTGTTGATCGTGGTCGGGGAAATCGACCAGGTGTAGCCGAGCACCATCGCTTGGGCGCGCTCCCAATTGCCGTAGGTGGTGGTGGTCAGCAGACCCAGCGGGCCCGACGGGTCGTAAACTGGCGCCTGCCGGAAATCCGCATCAAAATACCGGCCGTAAAAGCTTTGTTTGGAACTGATGGTCCAGTCCATACGGCCCAAGATTTGGTCTTCATCTTGAGGGGTAGGAATGCCGACGCCGATTGCGCCGCAGGGGTCCGTAGATAGCGGAACCAAGGCGAGGAGCTTGAGTGCCGACGAGTTGAAAAGCCCGGAGGGAATCACCGGAGGCGGGGTGGCGCTGTACACGACTCCGGACTTAGTTCCGGTGCCCAACGCCGGGCCACCGGCGAAGGGATCCCAAAGTTGGCGATATTGCCCTGCCGGCGCGGCCGACACGCAGGTGTGCGACTCCAAAGTGTCGAAATTTCCCTGCATCGCAGCGGCGGTGGGAATATGAATCGTCGTTGTCGCAGGGGCGGTGCGAAGGCGCGTGCCCTGGTACGCACCAAAGTAGAACAGCTTATCCTTCTTGATCGCCCCACCTCCTGTTCCGCCAAACTGGTTGCGGCGCAAGGTATCCTCCGCCGGGGCGCCGAACAGGCGGGCATTGAACTGGCCGTTGCGCACGAACTCAAACAAATCCCCGTGCATTGCGTTCGAGCCCGATTTGGTCACAAAGTTCGCGGTGGCGCCGGGATGAACGCCGTAGCGGGCCGAGAGCCCGTTCATCTGTACGCTAAACTCTTGCAACGCGTCAGGGATGGGGAAAGGGAGATTGACGTTGGAAAACGGGTCGTTATGGTCAGCCCCATCCAACAAGTAATCAACGCCATTGCCTTCGCCGCCCTGCACGGAGATGCTGACCGAACTGAAATAGTTCTTGCTGCCGGTCAAGTCACCGCCGTTGGGGATGTAATTGGTGGACGCCCCCGCCATGACCACCAGTTGCGTGGCCAATCGTCCGTTGAGCGGTAGGTCATCCACTCTTCGTTGGTCAATAACTTCGGAAATCGACGTGTCTTGGGTCTGAACCATGCTGGCGCCGGCGCTGACCTCCACCGTCTGCGACGTCGCACCCACTTTCAAGGTAACGTCGAGGTCAACGCTATCGCCCACTTGCAGGACAATGCCTTTTTGCACATAACGCTCGAAACCGCCTGCCGTAATTTCAATGCTGTAAGCTCCCACCTCAAGATTCGCCAGGACATAATCGCCAGCCGTACCAGTTACCGTCGTCTGGACTTTCCCCGTATCGACGTGGGTAGCTCGGATGGTTGCGTTGGGTACAACCGCGCCCGTCGGATCAGAGACGGTGCCGTGAATCTGGGCGTTGTTGACCGCTTGGCCACGCGCTGCATTCGGGGAAATTACAATCAGCCCCATAACCGTGAGCAGAAGGATCCCTATTTTTGTCCTCACTATTTATCTCCTTTCGCTATTTGTGACCCGACCCTCGGAATCATCCCTCAAGTTGCCAGTTCGCAGTGTTTAAGTTAAGCCCTTGAGATTTATTGATAGAGAACGCTTGAATAGCCCCGGCTGCGTGCGCAGAAGCAGAGCTCGGTCATTCATTTGGAAAACAGGAATCTTCTTTCCAGACCCTCGACGATGACTAATTTTCAAGTTCCCCCTCCCGGCCGCATTGGTCAATACCTCAAGCGCGGGAAGCGGAACACAGCCCGATAATTCCTATTTATATTGATTGACTATGACCATTGTCAAGAAAAATTTCCTGCCATTTTGCAAACAACTCCCATTTTCTGCCCTTTGCTTGGTAACTACCTCTGAGGCGGCCTGCCATCCCCCTATCTTTGGCAATTGGAAAACTTGGCACCGGCAGTTTTGAACTCTCAAATACGCACCCATCATGCAGCCATTGGCGTCCCTAAGTTTGATATATGTCATTCTAAATAAAGACACTTATTCATTGAAGTTTGCACTGCTGCCAAGGCGAGTCCTATCGATCCGGCGTTGATGAGAATGCTATCCTCGTAGCAATGGCTTCAGTGGAAATTCTTACAATCAGCAATGAATTTCTGGGATGGGGTCAAAATAGCCGATAATATGTGCTGAAAAATTTCAGAGACTACCGCAGATTCTGATGACGGCTTCAGGGATGATGCCATGCACGATTGGCTTGTCCCCGCTGAGCGTGCGCGTGCGGTGAGGAATTCGCTCTAAAACAGCGAGCGGGGCAGATCGTTTTCCAATCTGCCCCGCCTCACTGCTCCAGCCTTTTGGTCCCAGCCTGGAGGACCCAATCCCGACAGCAAACTACCAATAGAATTTCAAAGCCAGTTGCATAATGCGCATGTCAAATGCCTGATTGCTGTACCCGAAAGTACCGGAAGTAATCGACTGATTTCCCGGGGACAGTATATTGCTGGTGGAATTGACGGACCATCCCGGAGGAGCCATGTTGGTCTGGTTAAACAGGTTGAAGGCCTCCACGCGGAATTCGACCTTCATCTGCTCCTTGATGGGGAAGTACCGGACAAGCGCCGCGTCCACGTTGAAGTAGCCGGGACCCAGCAGCGAGTTTCGACCCACGTCACCGAAGGTGCCGGCCGCTTGTGCCACAAACGAAGCAGGGTTTAGCATTTGGACATAACGGGTCGTAGCCGTGGACTTCGGCGAGTCATAAGCGTACTGGTAAGGGTTTCCGATCACGTTCGGCCGGTCGAGGCCGAGCCCCGACAGGGAAACGTCTGTGCCGGTGGTCACATAGTACCAGGGCCCGCTACGGGCGGTGATGATGGGAGAGAATTGCCAATTCCCGGCCGCCCAGTTGGTCCACTTGTTCTGGAATTTCGGCATGCTGGCCACGAGGGAGGTATTGAAGTTGTGCAGCAGATGCATGCCGCAATTGCCGTAATCCGCGTTGATATTCCAGGGATTCTGGAAAATGGGCCCGGTCAATTCTCCCCTGAAATCCGCGAGGCTGAGACAATGAGAATATGTGTAATTCGAG
>JBEKNU010000061.1:0-30181 GCA_049522495.1 Terriglobia bacterium | reverse complement strand
GCAGCGCAGATACGATTGGGACAAGGAGCCGGGGAGGAGATCGTGGGAAGCTGGAACCGGCGCACCAGTTCAAACTTGCGTTGGCGGAGTCGCGAAGCTTGCGGACCTTTCGGGTCGTCTTTCATCTTATGGTACGTATACCATAAGAATTCGACAAAAGCAAGACCTTGGTGAGAATGCGAAAATAGGATGGGTTCGTAGATCCCCGACAGAAACGCCGATGGAGGCCTACTTACTGGGTGTAGTTACTGCAATCTCTTCATCGTTTCCGAAACTCCTGCGAGAGGCCGTCAACTGTTAATTTGCAAGTTGGGTTATTTGATCACATGATGATAACGGGCGGCCAATAGGCAGGAATCACGACATATATCACGATAATCAGATTTGTCACAGCCAGCCCGCCCAGCGTTAACATCGTGCGAAAATTTGACCAGGAACGCCGAGATTCCAATCCAAGTCCGAGCAAGAGAGCTATGGCGGAAAAGGTTGGAAGCAGATGGCGTCCTTGTGCTTGCGGTTGCGTTAAGTTCATGTAGACCACAAGCATCACGTTGAGCACGATGGCGCTGGAAAGAATGGCGGAGAGACGGAAATCAATCCGGCGCTGCCAGACTCCCCCGATCCAGCACGCGCCCGCGCTCACAAGCGCGATCACATACACAACGTACACCAAAACGGGCAACGGCAAAGTCATCCAGCCAAAGGTGCCGATAAAAGACATTGTGAAGTGTACGGGCAAGTCGTATCGGAAGTAGGCCGAGCCCAGCGAATGTTTTTCCATGAGCCCACTCATAACCGTTGACATGGCCTTTTGGGCAAAAAGATCGCCATATAAATGCTGGTTCCGGATCAGCCAGGGAGCGGCGATCACCAGCATGATCGCGCCCAGCGCTCCCGCGCGCAGGAGTTTGGCACGCCAAGGGGTTTTCTCGGAGATTATTGCCAATAGAAGTGGCACGGGAAGGACAATGGCGCTGGCCTTGGTTAAGAATGCTCCCCCGACTGTCAGCGCGGCGAATATTCCCATTCGCCATGTGAATCCCCCCTTGATCAGCCGGACTATCAGGTAGAGGGCAAGAGCAGAGAGCATCGCAACCAACGCGTCATTGCTGACGTTCATGCCTCGAAAAGTGAACATCGGCCAGAAAGCAACCAGGCCACCCACCAGCAAGCCCGTCCCGGGGCTTCCCGACGCTTCCGCACCGGCAAGAGCGCAGAACCAGACGGTGAAAACCGAGATTAAAACACTTACGAGCCGAGCCGCACGGAAGGGCCAATAGAGTCCAAAATCTCCGGAGGTATTTTGATACACCCTCGGCGGGAAGAGATAAATCCTCTTGCTGTTATATTCTTGTCCCACATAGCCAATGGCAGGCAATTTTACTTCAACCGCGAGGGGGGCGATCAGCAGGTAATACAGGGGCGGCGAAGCGGCTTCCGGGCAACTTAGCCCGTAGAGCGGCAAGGCGCGATTCTGATTCAAGTAGTTCGCGTACCGCCAGTGAGCCGGCTCATCCGGCCCCTCAAAGACCGGGACCGCGAATGACCAAGCCACCATCAACGCAGCCGAGACCAGCAGAAGCACCGTCAATTTCCTGCGTACAGCTTGGGTGGTCTCTCCGCTGGAGTGGTTGGAAACGGGTCGGCTGATCGAACTGTTTGTGGCCATATTCGGAATGTTCCCAGCCAATTTGCGGTTTTCTGAAAACAAAGATCCCTTACCTCGCCTCCCCGATGTTGCCCAGATACGAGTTGGCGGATTGCCCGGCGAACCTCTCGCTGCGCATAGAGGATCGAAGGATCACCGCTAGGAATATATGGGCTCGTGACCGGGAAGTCAAAATGGAAATCCAGGTAGAGAAAAACGGCTCGTGTTTGCTATCATGCGTTGCGGGGAGAACTGTTGTGTTTTCCGTTCAATATCAACCGCTTCTCGGAACCCACCCGAATTGGGCGAAGATCGCCTGCCTTCCTTGGGACGAGGCCATATTCGGGTTTCCGGTGGCCGATTTGCATTTGTCCGGAGATACCCTTCCGGGGGCCAACCCGAGTGTGGAGTTACGCGAAGCATTGGATGCGTTTTGCGGTCGGACCAAGTCGGAGTTGGTCTCGGCTCGCGTGGACGGAGCGGACACCGCCACACAGGCAATGGTGATTGCCGCGGGTTTCCTCCCGGTTGATTTCAGTCTTCTCGCACAAATCCAGCCCTTGAAGCCGGAGTTGCTTCCCAAGCACCGGTTCTCCGTGCGCCCGGCCGAACCTGAAGATCACGAGGCGATTCTCCGCATCGCGGAATCGGCGTTTGCCTTCGGCCGTTATCACGGCGACCCGCGTTTTCCAAGATACTTGGCAAACCGGCGTTACATGCAATGGGTCAGGAACGCACTCAACAGCGGGAGTCCGGACGACCACGTCCTGGTCTTGGGCCGGCCGAATACGGTCTTGGGATTCATGAACGTGGTGATCCGCGACGGAAATGCTGACCTGCGTCTCGGTGCTGTCGACCCCGAGAACGAAATTGGTTTTGCCGGTTTTGCGCTGTACGCGGAATCGCTTCGGGCTGTCCACGCGATAAGTGCTCGTAGCGCCTCGGCGAAAATTGCAGCGGCTAATACCCGCGCCATGAATGTCTGCGCATCACTCGGGTTCCGGTTTTTCAATCCGGAATTGACGCTGCACTGGCATGCGCCGAACTCTTCCCGCCTGCTCCCGACGCCGCATTTCCTGCAACAGGGGATTCTCGCGTGACACTTTCATTGCAAGAATGCACGGACCTGATCTGCGAGATCTACAAAGAATGCCTCCCGCCCGGGCAGGCCGCGCCCGAGGTCGACGCCGAAACCCACCTGCTGGGGGCCAAAACGCTGCTTGATTCCTCGGCGCTTGTCTCCCTGCTCGTGGAAGTCGAGCAGCAGATCAATGACGCGGTTGGAGCTGAGATTCTGCTTGCCGATGACCGCGCCATGTCGCAGAAGCGCAGCCCGTTTCGAAACATCGGCACGCTTGCCGAGTACGTCCTGATGTTGCTCAGTGAAAAAAGTGACGTTGCATAAGCCAGAAATTTCGCAAACTCCTGTCGCACTGGTCACCGGCAGCCGAACCGGATTGGGGAAATTCGTGGCCCAATTGCTGGTTCAACGCGGCTATCGCGTGGTCGGTTGCAGCCGTGGAGAACCCGACTGGACGCTGGACGGGTATGAACATATCCTGGCCGATGTCAGCAATGAGCGTTCGGTCCTCGGCCTGATGGGCCATATCCGTTCCGGCTACGGGCGTCTCGATGTCGCCATCAACAACGCTGGCATTGCATCGATGAACCACGCCCTGCTCGTCCCCGGAGCCACTGTGGATCGGGTGCTCGGCGTGAATGTGCGAGGTACCTTTTTGGTGTGCCGGGAAAGCGCCAAGTTGATGCAGCAACGCAAAGCGGGCCGGATCGTCAATTTCTCAACCATCGCGGTACCCATGAGGTTGGAAGGAGAGGCGCTCTATGCCGCCAGCAAAAGCGCGGTCGAGACCCTGACCCGGGTGCTGGCCCGGGAACTCGGGGGATTCGGCATTACGGTGAATGCCGTGGGCCCTTCTCCGATCGATACCGATCTGACTCGCAGCGTTCCCGCGGCGAAGATCGATCAACTGGTGGGGCGACTAGCAATTAAGCGCAAGGGCACGCCGGAGGATGTTTTCAACGTCGTAGAGTTTTTTCTCCGGCCCGAAAGCAGCGCCATTACGGGACAGGTCATCTACCTCGGGGGAGCCTGACCGTGCAGCATCTCGATTGGCTTTTGGAAATCTTTGATCGGAATTCGAAGCGCGTCTTCATGACTCACGAAGACCGCCCGGTATCTTATTCGTGGCTGCTCGAGAATGTCCGGCAATGTTCCGCCCAACTGGATGAATACGGCCTGAAAGGCGGCACCATCGCCGCGCTCAGGGGCGATTACTCGCCAAGGATCGTGGCCGCGCTGCTTGCGCTGGTGGACCGCGGCGCGATCGTGGTGCCGCTCTCACCAGCGGCAGCCGCCCAGGAGGCTCACTTCCTGGACATCGCGGAAGTGCAGGCGGTCTGGTCGTTTCCCCCGGATGCGGGCGGCGCGGTGCTGCTGGATAAGCGGGCGGTCACCCCCAGCCACCCCTTGTTTGCTGAACTTGGTCAGCGCGATCATCCCGGCCTGGTGCTGTTCAGTTCCGGGTCTACCGGAGAGAGCAAGGCCGCACTCCACGATTTCGCTCGCCTGCTCGACAAATTTAAGACGCCGCGGCGAGGAATGGTGACGCTGACGTTTCTCATGATCGACCACATCGGTGGCATCAACACGCTGTTCCACGTGCTTTCCAATGCCGGAACCGTGGTGGTCAGCCCGAGCCGCGATCCGCACGTGGTCTGCGCGACCATCGCTGCGCAGAAGGTGGAGTTGCTCCCTACCTCTCCGACTTTCCTGAACCTTCTGGTGCTTTCGGAAGCCTACAAACACTATGATCTCTCATCGCTGAAGCTCATCACCTACGGTACCGAAATGATGCCGAAGCGGACACTGGAGCGAATTTCCGAACTCTTGCCGCACGTCACCTTGCAGCAGACCTACGGACTTTCCGAAGTCGGCATTCTACGCTCCAAGAGCGAGCGCCCCGATTCGCTGTGGGTGCGTGTCGGCGGGGAGGGATGCGAGACAAAGGTGAAGGACGGCACGCTGTGGATCAAGGCCCATTCCGCCATGGTGGGTTACCTGAACGCCCCCTCTCCGTTCGACGCCGAAGGCTGGCTGAATACCGGTGACCTGGTGGAAGTGAAGGGGGAGTATATCCGCTTTCTTGGACGGGCCACCGAAATCATCAACGTGGGCGGCCGGAAAGTATATCCCGCGGAAGTCGAGAACGTGCTGATGGAGATCCCAAACGTGCGCGACGTCACGGTCTCTTCGGCCCCCAATCCCATTACCGGCAATATCGTGGTCGCCCGCTTCAATCTGATCGAACCGGAAGACTTTTCGCCCTTCAGAAAACGTGTCCGGGAGTTCTGCCGGGGACGGTTGGACCCCTTCAAGATCCCGGCCCGGATGGAGATTGTACAGAACGATCAGTTCAGCGGCCGATTCAAGAAGATGCGGTAACGGGACTTTTCACCAGCACGCTACTCGAATGGTAATTCAACTAAAACTCAAAGAGAGCAGCAACAACTTTTTCCTGTAAGAATTCGGAAAGCGTGTTGTAAAAAGGCAACCGGAGCAAGCGCCCGGAAACATCTTCTGTTACCGGGCAAGCGCCTGGCTTACCCCCGAACTTCTGGCCCATCACTGAAAGGTGCAAGGGCAGGTAATGAAAAACGCTCAGGATGCCCCGCTTCTTCAGATGTTCGATCAGAGCAGCTCGCTGTTCCTGACTCGGCAGCACCAAATAGTACATGTGGTAAGCCTGATCGCAGTGGGGAGGTACGACCGGCCTGCGGATGCCGCGTTCGCGAGCCCAATCGCCAAGGTGGCGGTCGTAGTACTCCCAGACGCGGCGCCGTTTATGCTGAATCTGTTGCCAGACTTCCAATTGTCCATAGAGAAATGCCGCAAGCACGTCGGACATGACGTAGCTGCTGCCGATATCCACCCAGGTGTACTTATCGACCTGTCCCCGAAAGAATCGAGAACGGTCGGTTCCCTTTTGGCGGAGAATCTCGGCTCGCTCGATGTATCTTGCGTCATTCAACAGTAGCGCCCCTCCCTCGCCGCAGGTGAAATTCTTGGTTTCGTGAAAACTCTGCGCAGAGAAGTCCCCAAAAGTCCCAAGCTTGCGCCCACGGTAGCTGCCAAACAGCCCATGCGCATTGTCCTCCAATACGGCAATGCCGTGTCGGGACGCAACTTCCATGATCACATCCATCTCACATCCAACGCCGGCGTAGTGTACCGGAACGATCGCTTTCGTTCGCGACGTCAGCAATCGCTCAACCTGGGCCTCGTCCATATTGAGTGTGTCCTGGCGAATGTCGACGAAGACAGGCCGAGCCCCACGTAGGACGAATGCGTTAACAGTCGAGACGAAAGTGAACGATGGCACAATCACCTGGTCGCCGGGCTGAAGGTCTAACAGCAATGCCGCCAGTTCCAGGGCATGCGTACCACTGGTCGTAAGGAGGGCCTTGGGGACCTGCAAAGCCTTCTCCAGGAGCTCTTGACACCGCTGCGTGAAGCTCTGATCCCCAGCAATCTGGCCAATCTTCAACGCCTCGGTAATGTAATCCAATTCCTTGCCGATCACCGCCGAGCGGTTGAAAGGGATCGGGTAGTCGTTGTGGGAAGTCATGGTTATTGGTGCCGCGCTTTCAAGCTTCGACCGGGAGCCGGAGTATTCTAGGGGGCTAGTTTGATAACCTGTGGCTCCGGTTTTTGCACTCCGCTGGTCGAAAAGCCAGCGAAGTTATCAACCCTTGGCGCCCAACACAAGCAACTGCTTTACACTTTATTTCCGGCACTCCAGGCAGATATGTGAATAGGGAACGCGAAGCAGGTCTTCGTAGCGAGTCGTTTCAACGTTCGTGAACGCGCTCCGCGCCAGGGAACCGTATCCTGAAGCGCTCCGGACGAAGCGCCCACGGTCCAGCGAGATCAGCAACCGGGCCGCCGGATGCTGGCCGCGCCAGTACACGCCATCCAAGGTTACCAAGCGCCCACCAACGCGTAGGCGCTCATGGCTGAATGCGAACAGCCTAGCCGCGGCGGCATCTGGCAAATGATGCAAGATGCCGATAGCCACGATGAGGTCGAAATCGCGGTCGGGGAATGTCGAGCAATCACCCTCCAGATCAAGTTGCTCAAATCGGCTCTGAGGAAAGCGCGCCCGGGCGGTCGCCAAGTAGGAGGCGCTGGCATCGATGCCGACATAAGAAACATCGGGCAGAAAAGCGAGCAGGCGGCCCGGCCCGCACCCGACGTCCAGCACGCGCTGGCCCGGCTGTGCGCGGAGCACCTCTGCGGCCAAGCGGCGCGTGCAGGAGTCCCCCCCAATGAGGCGCATCAACGACAGATAAGCCCACGACTGGTTCAACACGCGGCGAAGATCCAGGGCCGACAATGCCCTCGTTGGGCGATCAGGTTGGATTCGCTCGGTCTGGCTCGTGTTTGCCATTCCGCATCTCCCAACAATTTGTTGAAAAGCCCCAATTTCAACCGCGACCTGGAAGCATTGGTAACTCCGGGGAAATCTTCTAGCCCTCTATCTCGCCCCGCACGGTGTACGCCGGCTTTTCAATTGTCTTCATATGCAAGCGAGCCAGATATTCGCCGATAATGCCCAACGCAAACAACTGCGCTCCTGAAAAAATGGCGATAATCGACGCGAGGAATGAGAATCCCGGAACGCTGGTTCCTCGCAGCAGATACCGACCAACCACGTACACCAGTATGACCAGGCCAAATGCCGTCAGTCCGAACCCACAGTAACTGGCCAACTGAAGTGGAAGCGTCGTGAATCCCGTCAGCATATTCAGGGCATGGGTAATGAGCTTTCCGACGGTGTAATTCGACTGGCCGACCTTGCGCGGATCGTGGCGCACCTCAACGGCAACAAAATTGGAGGTCGCCCAAGTCAGTAGAACATCGATTGACACGAACGGGCCTTCATACCTTGTGAAGGCGGCACGCAGCTCTGTGCGGAACGCCCGAAAGGCACTGACGCGCCTTGCGGTCTGGGCGCCCATTGCCTTCTGCAGGGTCAATTTTGTAATATTTGAGGCCAGATCGCGTAGTAGGCCATGGTGTTGTTGTCGGGGATAGCCATAGGCCACGTCCGCTCCCTTCCGGATTTCATCCAACAAAAGTGGGATTTCCTCAGGAGGGTTCTGCAGATCGTCGTCCAAGGTGACAATTTTGTCGAATCGGGCGGCGCGGATAGCACAGAGCAACGCATTGTGCTGGCCATAATTTCGCATAAGGTCGATGCCCCGCACCCAATCGTGGGATCGAGAGAGCCGACCGATTTCATCCCAGCTGCGGTCCCTGCTGCCGTCGTTCACGAATACAGTTTCGAACTTCTCCCCGGTCTGGTAAAGGACGGGGTGAAGCCGGGCAACCAGGTCGGCCAGGCTCAACTCACTGTTAAAGACGGGAACCAGAACCGAGATTCCTGCCGGGATCGTGCGGATATCCTCCACCATGTAAGTTCCCGTATCGTGAAGCTCAGAACAGAAGACGCGTAGCCCGCAACTGTCGTTCAGGTCCGCGCCCTTCAATTTCAAACCCTTATTTTCTCATCGGCTGGCCATGGCACGCGGTCGAAAACGTGCCCCAACGCTTCTCCGAATGGACGGCATCTGCTCCCGCGCACTCCGTCAGCCGCTGGGCGGCGCCGGGAATAGGGCGGGTAGAGATTAGATATGACCTGCCTCGGGAATCGAGTCTTTCACCTCGTGGTAGTAATCTTCAAAAAGCCTTCTCCCCTGGGGATTGAAGATCCGGAACTTACCAAGCCCCATCTTCTGGATCCGGAACTTCAGCGAGGTTGCCAAAACGCCCAACCCATACTTCACACTGCGCGCGAAGTTAATCGAGGAGGCCTCGGGAAAATACTTCGTCGGACAGGATATTTCGCCGATGCGGTACTGCGTAAAGATGACTTGCGCAAGTATCTCGTTGTCGAATACAAAGTCGTCGGAATTCTCCTCTAACGGCAAGCTGCTTAACACCTGCCGCGAGAAAGCGCGGTAGCCCGAATGGTATTCGGAGAGCTTAAAGTTCAGGAGGAGGTTCTGAAACAAGGTCAAGAAGCGGTTGGAAATGTATTTATAAACCGGCATTCCGCCGCGCAGCGCTCCTCTGCCCAGAATCCTGGAAGCCAGAACCACGTCGTACTCTCCCCCGGCGATCATGCCCGCCATCGGGGTGACCAACCGGGGAGAATACTGGTAGTCAGGGTGCAGCATCACCACGATGTCGGCGCCCCTTTTGAGCGCCTCGCGGTAACAGGTTTTCTGGTTCCGGCCATATCCGATGTTGGATTTATGAAGGAAGGTAGTGAGTCCCATTTGGTGTGCCAACTCAACCGTGCTGTCGGAGCTGTGATCGTCAACCAGCAGTACCCCGTCCACAATGGCGTGGGGGAGGTCGCGAAAAGTCTGGCCCAGCGTGCGGGCCGCATTGTAGGCCGGCATGACTACGAAGATTTTCTTGCCGTCAAGCACCTGGGCACTCCTTGGAAAAAGCGCTGGACCTGCGCGGAATCAGCCTCAAGGCAATGCTGGGGCAGGCGAAAGAGTCTGCGGGTCCGCCAGCATAGGATAGGGTGACAACCTGGGAGGCGCAAGGTCCGGTTCCGCAAGCCAGACTCGTCTTTGCGGGTAGTAGCGGATTAACTCGGCGTTTCCGGAGTCGCCCATGTCGCGCGCCCATACGATTTTTGCTTTATCGATATCCGCCCAGTTATACACCCATTCATTTGTCGTGTCATGGTATCGATTGTACCGGACAATGACGAGTTGGTCTCCCGGTTGAGCCTGCAATTGCGCCAACGCCTTGGCACGGTCCAGGTTCTGATAATGCTCAGACTCCCAGGTGTGATCCCATGCCACGGGGGTGGGAATGTGCAACTGGGGCGCGAAGGCGCGCACCAGGAACAGCAGGACGCAGATGACTGGGATCGCCCGCACCAACCCTAGTCCGGCACGTTTTCCGCGCCAACGCCACAGCCGCAGGTAGCGCATGGATTGCAAAACTAGCGCATAGATCGCTGCCGTGATCGGCGCGACGTAGTGCGGGATGAAGTAGATGGGCAGCGCGAGCCCGATGAAAGTGGCCACACATACCGCCACCAAAAAGCCTGTCTTGCCCGTGATCGATTTCCGCAAGAACTGCCGGGGATTAATGGCCAGCATCATGACAAGGGGTAGCGCCAGCAGCGGCCCCAGGAAGAAAAGGTAGAATATATCAGCCTTCAGTCCCAACATCTCAAAGGGATGCCTTCGGGCGAGGTTGTAAAAGTACAACTGCCAACTATGCAGATAGAAGAACTCCATCACGTGATGGTGATACACATGCGTGAGGTTAAGAGGCTGCCAGGGAAAATACGGCACCGCGATGTAGGTGTCGAGATTGACCTGGTAAGGAATGCGAAATGGGCTGCCCGTAACTCTCCAAAAAAAGTAGCACATGCCCGCCACCGTGAGGGCCAGAATCGCGCCCAAGGGCAGGACAATTCGCGGTATCAGTTCCCGCCAGGGTGGGCGCTTCTTGCCCAGAATCCACACCAAAGCCGCGATCCCGATGGGGATGCCGAAGAACAGGCTCTCGTAGGGCCGCGTGTTGGCGAGAAAAGCCCAGCCCAAGCCCATAAGCACGGTGTCCCTCAGGCGCCTGTACCGTCTAATTCTGGGCAACGCTCCCAGGACAAGCGCTCCACCGATGGCCGCGAGCGCCCCTCCCGTGTAGCTGTTCACCCAATAGGTAAAGCTGGCAATCCGCACAATGGCCAGTAGCCCACCCAAAAAAGCCCAACCCGGCGGCAACCAGCCTTGGAGCATCCAACAGATCGCCGCGCACATGGCGGCCGCACTGAGCCATACACCAATCCAGGGGTTCCCGGCGATGACCTGGCCCAATGCCATGACCATGCCCTGGCCGGCATAGTACATCGGCATGTAAGTGGGCTTCTGATTGATGTGGATGCTTTCGAAGTGAATCCACATCGGATGAGTGGGATTCGCCAGGCGTCCGTGGGCAAAGGTATCCGCTGCCAGCAGGTAACCGAAGTCATCATGGAATCCGGGCTGAGGAACCGGCACGTTGGGCAGCAGGGCTGCGCGAATCGCCAAGGCCAGCAGGCCCACTACGAGGACAGCCAGGGCACGCCTTCTGGCCAGGCGGCCCAGGTATCGCTCCGCAGTCTGAAACCACCTGGAGGGGAAGCTGCGAAGGAAATACGTGGCCACGATCAGGATGGCAACCAGAACATATTCGAAGAAGAAGATCATGTTATGCCACGGCTGACCAATTTGGGTCGAGGCGGGAGCAGTTTAACATGAAGATCCAACCGCGGCCACAAGCCGGTGAAAGCCGGTGAAAGCCTGCGGACCATGAGTTGTGGAAACCGACTCTTGAGCGTCGGTCTATGACTACGTTATTGCGCTCACCGAACGCTGCTCCTACCAACTACCCGACAATCGCGGCCGCACGTCCTGATTGTACCCTGCGCCCGGAATACGGTAGATTGGGTAGCCGGCTTGACCTACGAGTGTGCAGGTTTCCGGTTCATCCCGTGAGGTATCACGCCGGAGAAAATGCCCGAGTGGATGTCACCAATTTGATTTCCTTTAATCGCCCGCGCGCTTGGCTCTACGGGACGCTAGGTCTGGTGTTCCTGCGCGCCCTGCCCAACCTTCGTTTCCCGCTCGAACGGGATGCCGCCACTTACTGCCTCGTGGCGGAATGGATGCTCCATGGGCTGCGCCTTTATCGTGACCTCTGGGACAACAAGCCACCCGGCATCTTTTTTCTTTACGTTCCCATCGTGAAGCTTTTCGGCCCCGTCATGTGGTGCGTCGGGGTGATGGATATTGTCTGGCTTCTGCTTGTTTCCTACTGCATTTTTCGGTTTGTCCAGCGCTACCTGGGGCCGCCAGCCGCCACCATCGCTGTCCTCTTCAATGCGGGATGGCATTCGACTCAGGGGTATGTCCACGCCGGGCAACCCGAGACCTACCTGATGCTCTGCATTTTCACGGCGTATCTGTTGATGTTACCCGGAGGGTACTGGCCGCCGGCGCGACCGTTCCTTGCCGGGTTGGTCATGGGGGCAGCCTTCTGGCTGAAGTACAACGCCGTTATCTTTTTCCCCTTCGTGGTCCTCCTGCCTTTTGTGGATTTTTCCGGCCTCGACCGGGAGCCGCGCCGCGCCAAACTGGCCGTTCCGTTTCGCCAGTGGATCCTTCAGACCGGCGTCGCGGTTGCAGGCTTCCTCCTGGCCTTCATCGCCATGCTCGGGTACCTCTGGATGATTGGGGTCTGGCCATGGTTCAAGGAGTCCCAGATAGAAGTGCTGCCTCGCTACGGCGCCATGGCGTTTGAGCGGTCCCACCCCTTGTTGCTCAACGCGATTGCCCACACGTATCTCCGCCTCCGGGCCTGGAACGAGGCCATCGTTGCCGTCGCTCTGTTGATCGCCTGGAAGCGCCGAGAGCTTTCCGCCACCGCCCCGATTTTCTGCATGGGGCTTGCCGGGTATATCCTGACCGCCTCGCAGGGACGTTTCCATCCCTACTACTTTGAGACGACGTATCCTTTCATCGCCATGTGCTGGGGATATGTGTGGGTCAGAGCTTTTGAGGGGTTTAAAGCTCTCAGCAGGATGTTCGCGCGGAGGCGCTGGCAGCTTGCCCGAGTGCTGTTGTGGCTTGTGTTCTTCAACCTGATTTACGCATGCACTGTGACCGAGATCTTCCGGATTGATGAGCAGTACCATTCCCTGGCGTCCTGGTACCGAGACCCCGAACGGTCCTATGCGGAGTACTTGTGGCAGCAGGATTTGGAGATGCTTCACGGTCAGATGGCGGTAATCGATTATCTCCGCATGGACTCGGCCCCTCAGGATGAGGTCTACATCTGGGGTACGGACCCCGCCATCAACTTTCTTTCGCAACGGCGCCCCGCAACGCGGTTCGTATCGAACCTAGGCCTGATCTCGCCTTGGGGACTGGAGCGATGGCGCACTGAACTGGTGCACGATCTGAGGAAGAAGCCTCCCCGCTTTATTGTGGTTGCCCGCCATGACCAGATCCCCGGGGTTTCTTACACGCATCGGGATTCCGAAGAAATGCTACAGGGGTTTCCGGCCCTCGCGGAATTCATCGGCGGTCAGTACCGGCCGGTGAAGAACTTCACAGATTTCGAGATTTACCGTTTGAAATAGAGCAGGGCCAACGTTCCCAGGGTGAGAAGCGAGATAATTACTCCCAGACGGAAGCCGCGCTGGCGATAGTCGAAGCGGATTTCGTGAAGGCCGGTGCCGGCGTAGACGGCGCGGAAAATCTGGTTGGCGCGGAGCATGGGCGCCGGGCGGCTGTCGAGGGTCGCTTGCCAATTGGGATCGTATCGATCCAACAGGACGATGTAAGAGGGGTGCGCGAGTTGCGCCCGAAGGGTGACGGAGTTGGGATCGCGATGTACGATTTCCACTTGGCCGGCGGGCGCGCTGTCGCTCACCGCAGGCGATGAACCCGCAGGGGCGGCGAGAATGACCGTGTTGAGCGCGTCAAAATCCGGTGACGCCAGGTGGTCCAGGGTCTCGGTGGAATCCGTCGAGAGCAGGGAATTGCCCGCCACGTACGCCCGGGGTACGAAGCACAAATCCTCATACAAGCGACTGGGCAGGGGCGAGCCATTGAAAAGGTCGCCGAGGGCGCGGGTGGCGGCGGAATCAGCGGGCGTGGGACGAATGATGTACTTCACGTTGGTGCGGCCGAGGAGGCAATCGACGTGCAAGGGGTCGGTGACGTGGCGATCCTGGTAGATTTCGATGTCGTAGAGATAAGGCGGCAGCGAACGCTCTAAATCCAGGTTGATGCTTCCCTCCACTCGGTTGAGCATGGATCCGGTGGCGAGTTGCAAACGGGCTTGAAAGGCTCCTTGCGCCATGGGTCCGAAGTTGGCCGCTTCCGGGATCGAGCCAAAATTGATGTAGGTTTGCAGATTCTTGGTGTCGGGCGTCTGGACAATGGGCCAAAAAGAAGCGACGCGATAGGTTCCGGGTGGATCCTTGAATTCGTCCAATACGCGGGGCCGGTAGGTGAAGAAAGTTTTCGGCACGGTTGGGTTCGCGGCGGAATTCACCGCCACCAGTTGGCCTATCGCCAGCAGAGCGAAGGCATACAATCCCGGGCGCGCCCAGGATTTCCCTTGTTCCAGGCCGTAAGCCAAAACGACTCCGCCCAAGCAGAATCCGGCGAGGCCGGGAAGTTGATAGCGAAGCACGGTGACGAGAAAACCCGGCATCTGGTGAAGGTTGAAGGGGGTTTCCCCGAGTGTACTCAGCACCCATTGGGTGGGCGACATTATGAGAACGGGCGCCAGCCAAGCCACCCACAGGATTGCGACAATGCAAGTGAGGAATACTTTGAGAGGCGTCAGTAGCCGGCGGCCTTGCGCCTTCCACGGCGAAGCCGGTGAGCGCAAAGCGTCAAACCCCCACCCCGCCAGAATCGCCAGAAGAAACGTAACGAGGACGAAGAGCTTGACGGGATAGCGGACTACAGTAAGCGGCGGGAAGAGCAAATAGGCCAAGGCAAAGACCGGAGTAAAGTGGCCAAAGGAAAGCAACAAGAAAGCTCCGGCCGCGCCTGCCACGAAATTGCGCTGGCGGTCCCGCCCCAGCGCCCATCCGGCCAGCGCGCAGAAGATAGGTACGAAGCCAAGAAAGACGGAAAGGAAATAAGGGAGGTTCGAGTCTGACATCAACCACAGCCAGCCTGTGGGGGCGGCAATGCCGGAACCGAAGAAATCCGGCACAATCATTTCCGGCAAAGAAAATGGATTCACCGCCCAGTTGGCGGTCTCGCGAAAGCGCAAGCCCTGCAAGCCACGACGCGATTGGCTGAGCAGATCGGAAGCAGGCAAGAACTGTGCCGCGCAAAGCAGCATCATTCCCGTCCCCACCAGGAAGAAAATCGCGAGCAGTCGGAAATTGGGCTTCGACCAGAGTTTCCACCAGTCGCCGCGGCGATAGAAAGCGTAAGCGAAGCAAAGGCCAAAGGTCGCCAACAGGGTCAGCGGTTCACCAGCCAGCCACTGGAACGAGAAGATCACGATGAGCATGATCCACGGACGCAGCCGCGGGCTCTCTAGAGCGCGGTCGGTAACGAGCAACGCCCAGGGGATCCAGGCGGCGCAGGCCGACTCGTTGTATAGATCGCCGAGGGAAAGCACCGGTCCGCTAAACATGAAGACCAAAGCCGCAAAAAAAGCTCCCCCATATGTCTGCCCCCACGAGCGCGCCAGCACGTAAACACCGATTCCCGCCCAAGCAAAATGCACCAGAAAGTGCATCGTGAAGGCGATATCGATGGGAAGGAGAACAATGAGAAGCGTGAACGGGTAGAAAAAAAGCAGATTGGGATTGGCCAGCACCGGCTGCCCGTAATTCAAATAGGGGTTCCAGTAGGGAAGAAAACCCTGGCGGCAGAGATCGTGGATGAAGCGCGCACTGGGAAAGGTGTAATTGTAGACGTCGCGATAAAAGAACATCGCGGACGTAAAAACAACTTTCCAGAACATGCCTACCAGGCTTACGACGAGCAACACCACCGGTCCCAGGTCAGCGCGCGTGAACGCGACGGAGCTTGCAACCACATCGTGGGCTTTCGGTGAAGGGTCGGAGTGAATTTGCGCCATGTCGATATGAACGGAGAGACTTTAATATACCGTGGCGTGGCTTGCAACCTTGCCTTAAGGAGACGGGCAGGATGAGGGGATTAAGGGGTTACGACGCCGGCGGCGCCAACCCAAGTCAAGGCTCATCATAAGGAAGGCTGTTGAGCAATTCTGCGTCAGGATTGTTCTTATTCGGCAGGGGAGTCGCCGCGTTCGGGGCGAAAAGGGCTTGCGCTGCTCCGGCTCCCAAGGGAAGGAGCGGGTCCCCAAGTCGCGATGGATTCGATTTGAGGGCCTCCAAGGCGGGGTAAAAATTGGGCCCGGAAAGTGCCTGCAGGTAGCCGGGGTCGCGCCAGGGCCGGTAGGACCTTTCGACAATCGTGAGCAGACTTTCCTTGAGGTGTTCCAAAACGGCTTGATTTTCCGGCAAATCAGCGAGGTTCTGCTGTTCCAAGGGGTCAGCAGTCCAATCATAAAGCTGCTTGCGCCGAGAACCCGGCCCGCAAATGAGCTGCCACTTCCGCGTGGTGATGCTGATCGAGCCGTGGGGGACGGGGAAAGAGGGGGAGTTATCAGACTTGCCCATCCCCCACGGCTCGATCCACATCACCACGAGTTCCGAAAGAGTGGGTTCATCCGGATTTCTCGGCACGTAGCTAGTCATCCATTTGCGGGTCAAGCTGCTGCGGTGCACAATCGCCTCCTTCATCCCCGCAAATTCCAGCACTGTCGAGAAGATCTGCCGCGTTGTGGCAATGTCGGTGACCCGGACGCCGGCGGGGATTCCCGGGCCGGCAATAATCAGCGGCACGTGCAGGAGCTCGCGATAGAGGTTCCAGCCATGCGAATAAGTGTGATGCTCGCCAAACCCCTCCCCGTGGTCGGAGGTGATGATGACATAGGTATTGGACCACTCGGGAGAACGCTCCAAAAAGCGCAGCAGCTCTCCCATATAGCTATCTACGTAGTTCAGGCTGTTGTCGTAAGAGGCGATCACCCCTTCGCGCTCGCCGGGGGAAAAGGAGACGCGAGCCAGCTTAGCCGTAAGCAGCAAATGTTTGGCGTCCTTGGAAGCGTGTCCGTAAAGATGATCGTAAGGGGAAGGGACTTCGTATGGGTCATGGGCATCGTTGTAATTGAGGAAGAGGAAAAAGGGGCGGTCGGAACGGTGGTTGAACCAGCGGTAAACTTCCTCGTTGAGTTGGCGGGCGGTGGGCTGGTTAAAGCGGCTGCGGTGGAACCACTTCTCGCTATAAGGTTCAATGAATTCATTTCCGATGCGTGTGGCGGCCAGGCTGTAACCCAGGGTGTTGGTGCTGTCGATGTAGGTTTCAAACCCCCGGGCCAGTCCCGAAAGAACGGTGCCACAGTAGGGGTTGGCGTTGAACCCTGCTGTCTCATAGCCGCCCGAACCAAGGATTTGCGCCAAGGTCCGCGGCTCTGAAGCCCTCTCCGTGCCGGCGCCGTGCTGGTGGGGCAATAGGGAGGTAAACATGGAAAGCATCGAGGGCAGCGTCCAGGACGATGCGGAGATGGTATTTTCGAAAAGAACCCCGCGCTTGGCAAACTGATCGACGTTCGGGGTGGTATTCCGAAAGTATCCGTAAGAGGAAAGATGGTCAGCGCGCGTGGTGTCCCATACGATGAGGACGATATTCGGCGATTGCGGTCTTCCCGCCGTGGCGTGAGTGGCAGTGACGGTTAGGTGATCCGGGAGGTGGCTAATTCCCACGACGACCGCCAGCGTGGCCATCGAGCCAAAGACCACACGCGACCAAAGGGGATCCGGCACGTCCGCCAAAAAACCCAGCGGAGAGTCAGGCTTCCGGGTCGCCCACAGGGCCGGTAAAGTCCAAGCGAAAACCAGTGCGAACGCGATGGCGGGTGTGATGAAATGCTGGAGAGCAATATACCACCCGCTCCCCGATTGAGAGTATCGCAAGACCAATGCCAGGTAGGCACCCGTCGAACCGACGAAACCAGCGATAAGCACCATCCCGAGAAACCGGGATTTCGGCAACGCGGCGATGAAACCAGCAAGCAAGCCTAGCAACCCAAAGGCCACCGAGGTCAGGAGAGGAGCAAAGAACCAGAAGGAAGGCGGGACATGCGGCATTAGAAGAGGCAAGTCTGTGAAGCGCAGACAACCGGCCTCGAAGAGCCCAACAACGATTCCGGCGCTTGCTCCCAGCAATCCCACCCTGCCAATAACTATCCGCCGGTTTGGGTGCTCAGTTGCCATTTTCTGTCGCCTGAAGAACGCCAAGACTGTGCCCTGCTTTCGGGCCGGACACCAACGGGTTCTAGGAGGTTGTCGGAGAAAATGGTTATACAGCTTAAAATCAGTAACTTACATGCATAACCTTATTTCTAGTTTATTGGTTCGCCGCAAGGCCAGGCTTATCTCTGGCCGGCTCCTAGCTTAGGCCTACCTTGCAAATATAGGACCACTTTCCCCATTGCGCTTTCTGGTTTTAAGGGGGTTACCGAGTAAGTACACGTACACAACCTCCCCAGCTTTCGAGATAATAGACGCTGCGGGGTGCCAAAGGTTACATTCTGTTTTGAACACACCGTCGGATATCAAACATACCACATAACCCGCCAAAGCCAGGGAACGTAAACCACATTTTACATTCGGAGTCTCTTGAACAGCCCTTCCGGAATCACACACACCATGAACATTATAAATCGCCAAAACCAGGGAACGTAAACCACGTTCTTTCGGCGCTTCATGGCACGGTAAATATCCCTCGCCACGGCTTCGGGTGGAGCGACCAGTGGCAACTTCGCCGTTCCAAATACCATGCGCGTGTCGACGAAGCCTGGTTTCACGGTGATGACGTGGACGCCGCTGTGGTAGAGCCGATTGCGCAGGCCTTGAAGATAAGTGCTCAGTCCGCCCTTGGCAGACCCATAGAGGTAATTGCTCTGGCGGCCGCGGTCGCCGGCAACCGAAGAAAGGGCGCAGATAAATCCCCTGCGCTTCTGCTCAAAATGGTTGGCCAGGACATTGAGAGCAAGCGCGGAGCCGGTAAAGTTCGTATCCAGAATCCGGCGCGCTTCGTCCAAATCGCTTCGAGCCATTTCGGGATCTCCCAGGTAGCCCGTGCAGAGGACGACTCCCTCCAGCGAATCGCCGGCAAGAGCGATGCACGCCGCGAGCGCCGATTCCAGGATATCGAAGTTCAGCACATCGACTCTCTCGGCGCGGGCTCTCACTTTATGGCGCAGGTTCAGGTCGGCAGCGAGAGCTTGCAACTCTTCCAGGTCACGACCGGCAAGAACGAGATCGTGGTGATGGGAGGCAAATTCCGCCGCCAAGGCACGGCCGATGCCGGCATTGGCCCCCAGGATTAGAACAGTTGGCACAACAACACCTCGTTAATTGCCGATTTCCGATTGTCGATTGCCGATTGAATGACAGGAAATTTTCAGTCTTCCCTTTTCAGTTGGAGCTCTCGATAACTATTTACAACTAACCACTTCAATCGACAATCGTCAATCGACAATTCTTAGCCGCCGGGCCAGGGACGACGATAACAATCCGTTTGGGTCCAATTTCCGCTGAAGGGCCCGGAAAGATTCGAGCTTAGGGTACATGGCGGCAAAATCCCCGGCGCGGAGCACCGCATCCTTCGCCAAGTAGATTCGTCCTCCATGATCCAGAGTCATCCGGTCGAGTTCGTGGAGAAAGGGAGCGAGCTCACGAGCGACGGGAATATCCAGGGCCAAAGTGTAGCCCCGCAGCGGAAAGGAAAGGAGGCCGTTGCCGGCATCGCCGAAGCGTTTGAGGACGGCCAGGAACGACGCGCGTCCGGAGCGTGCTAACCGGTCAAGGATGGTGCGAAGGCCCGCGCGGCCGCTCGCCTGGGGAAGCGCGATCTGGTACTGGACAAATCCGCGCTTGCCGTACATCCGGTTCCACTGGTTGATGGCATCGAGCGGATAAAAGAACTTTTCAAAGCTCACCAGTCGGCGCGGTGCGGTGCGGTGAACCGCGTAGTAGGTGGTATTGAATGCCTTCACTGTCAGGCGGTTCAAAGTCCCCGAAGGGAGGTCGACGAAAAGATTCCACTGGGGGCCGGGGGGAGCTGCCAAAGCGTGCCGAACACTCGCTGGCAATTCGGCCGCCGCAGCGTGATTGCCGCGCATCAGAACGCCACGCCCCAGGATTTTCCCGGTGGCGAGGGCGTCGATCCACGCCACCGAGTACTCATAGCGCTCGTCGGAGGCTTCCATCGTCGCCAAGGCGTCTTCGAGGTTCGGAGCTTGGTAATAGTCCACCCAGACATAGGCCGATTCGACCCGCCGCAGTCGCAACCGTGCGCTCAGGACGACCCCCGTCAGGCCCATGCCCCCCATCGTCGCCCAAAAAATCTCGGGGTGAGCGGTCGGGGAGCAGAGCAGAACTTCGCCGGTGGGAGCGAGCAGCCGGAAATCCCGAACGAAGTTGGAAAAACCTCCGTCCCGATGATGGTTCTTGCCGTGAATGTCTGCGGCAATGGCTCCGCCCACGGTCACATACTTTGTTCCCGGCGTCACGGGCAAAAACCAACCGCGGGGAAGGAAGTATTGAATGATCTCGGCGAGGCTCACACCGCTCTCGCATTCGAGCTCGCCGGAAGCATTGTCGAAGGAGAGAAAACGGTTCAGCCGGACCTGCCAGATCACGCCGGCATTTTCGTTCAAAGCAGCGTCGCCGTAGCTGCGCCCCAGGCCGCGGGGAATGTAAGAGGATTGCAGGCCCGACGCCAGCGTGGCCGCCACCTCGCTGCGTTTCTCCGGCCGGAAAACGTGGCACGATTCCACCGGGTAACGGCCCCAGCCGCAGAGATCTCTTGTCGCGAAGGCAGGTTTCATTGAGCTAAAGATAAATGATCAAAATAACGGAGGCCGCCCATAAAAGTACATCTGAAAGTAATATCGGGTCTGTGAATAAGGACCGCGTGGGATTTCCTCCCTGCTCGCCATGGTGGATGAGGTGGAGATAACGGAAGATGCCAAACAAGACGAACGGGATGGTCATCTCCAACCGTTTGCCGGGGAATTTGCTCTGGACGTCCGGCGATAGAGTGTAGAGCGCATACGAAACTACCGTGGAAGCTGTGACGATGCTGATGAGCTGGTCCAGAAAATAAGGCGAGTAGTCCGCCAGGATGGCCCGGTGCTCAGAGGCGCGGTCGCCCAGTAGAACCAGCTCATGGCGGCGCTTGCTGAGGGCAATGAAAAGCGCCAGCAGCGTCGTGCACACGATCAACCAGGGGGAAATAGCCACGCGAATCACCAACCCGCCGGCCACCACGCGAAAGAGGAAGCCCGCTGCCACAATGAACACATCCAGGAGGAAAACGCGCTTCAGGAAGGTGGAATAGAGAATATTGAGCACGAGGTAAGCCACGACGATTGCAAAGAAGCTGGCATTAAGCCTCCAGGCCGCAATCAGGCCACTGCCGCCCATGATCGCCCCAACGACTGCTGCCATTGTTGCGCTGAGCCGGCCGGAGGCGATGGGTCTGAGTTTCTTGGTGGGATGATGCCGGTCTTCCGAGGCATCGAGAATGTCATTCAGGACGTACGTGGCGCTGGAGACCAGGCAGAACACCAGGGCGGCCAGCAGCACTTGCCGGCAACGGTCCCAGCGCGTAAGGCTCTGAGAAAATATAAGGGCGGCAAAGATGAACCCATTCTTGACCCACTGCTGCGGGCGCAGCGTTTCCACCAGCGCTCGAAGCGTAGAGCGCCGGCGTTGCACCGCCCTCTCAGCGGATAACGACGTTTCGAGTGAGTCCGTATTCGCACCTTGCTGACCCGTCAACATCACAACTCCGCCATGAAGGGGAACTCTTGTGTCACGTGGCTGGAGGGGTCAGCTCGCAGTCGTCCGAACTCACTCTCGGAATAAACAAACGCGTCCCTCAGCCCAAGCCAGTCTTCTGATCGATTCATGGGTCGGCTCCAGGCTCAGTCTAGCATGGATGGCGGCTCAGGGAATCATCCAGTTCAGCCAGTAAGCTTGCGCAAAGGCAATCAGGCAAAGCAGCAGCGCCAGCAGCAAGCTATGGCCAATTGTGGACCGCACCACGTCGCCCTCATGCCCCACCAAGCCGACGGTGGTTACGCCTACTGCAATATTCTGTGGTGAGATCATCTTTCCCATAACTGCCCCGGAAGAATTGGTGGCGGCCAGCAGGATTGGGCTCACCCCGATCTGATGAGCGGCGGCCACCTGGAGGTTTCCGAAGAGGAGATTGGCGGCGGTATCGCTGCCGCTCAAGAAACAGGCGACCCAGCCCAGGAACCCGCTGACTAACGGGAAGAGTTTTCCCAAACCCGCCAAGGCCGCACCCAGCGTGTAGGCCATCCCTGAGTAGTTATAAAGATATGCCAGGGCCACAATGAGCCCCACTGTCAACCCAGACAGGCGGAGTTGGCGGAGAGTTTTAACTCCGGATTTGAGAACGGTCCGCGGCGCGGGGCGGAAAACCAGCGCGGTCAGGAGCATCACCGCAAGGCCGCCGGTTCCCGCCGCCAAGGGTTGAAAGGAGAATACGGCAGCGTAAGGCTTCTGATAGAGGGTGATGAAGACCGCATTGTGCAGGTGGGGGACAAGTAAATTCTTCTGGCCGATGGCAAAGAGGTGGAAGTAAGACCATGCGCCCATCACTGCCGCCAGCATCACCCAGGGTGTCCAAGCGGCGAATGATTGTCCAACCGTCAGGCCTGCCTGGGGAGCGGGTGGATTCTCGACCCTCGCCGAGCCCGGCACCACCGGCAGTGGCGCGGGCCTCCAGACCCGCAGCAGTCCTATCACACAGACGGTGGAGAACATCGCGGCGACGATGTCGGCCGCGTAAGGCCCCCAATAATTTGAGCAGGCAAATTGAGCCAGCGCGAAGCTCGCGCCGCCGGCAAGCGCAATTGGCCACGCCCTCCTTATACCTTTACCGCCAGCGACGACCCAAACGAGGTAGGCCGGCAGGATCAGCGAGAGAAAGGGTAGCTGCCGCCCCACCATGGCAGAAAGTTTCATGAGGTTGAGGCCGGTCACGCTGGCTAGCGCGACGATGGGGATTCCGAGCGCACCGAAAGCCACGGGCGTGGTGTCGGCAATCAGGGCGACGGTAATAGCCTGGCGCGCCGGGAAGCCCAGGCCGAGCAGCAGAAAAGCTGCTACGGCGACGGGAGTGCCAAAGCCGGATGTGCCTTCCAGCAATGAGCCGAAACAGAACGCTACCAGGATAACTTGAACGCAAGGGTCGCCGGAGGCATGCGTGCCCATCCAGCGGCGCAGCAAATCAAAATTACCAATGTCGACCGAAAGATTGTAGATCCACAGCGCTGAAAAGACGATCCAGAGTATCGGCCAGACGGCATAGGCAAATCCATACAACCCACTCAACACCGCCAATGGCAGCGGCATGCCCCACACAAAAATGGCCAGGAGTAGCGCCGTCGCCAGCCCCAGTGCGGCTGACAACGCTCCGCTTCTGCGCAATCCGCCCATCAGGATCAGGACCACGGCCAGCGGCAGGGTGGCGATGATCGCGGATATTACCAGATTGTGCGCTGGCGCCAGCGGCTGAGGCCACAAAAACGCCAGGTCTAAAATCCCCGTGGGTGAGCTTGGCGCAAGCAGAGAGCAGAGGGGAGTTGTAAGCATGTGTCGTCCTTGAACGCCGGCCTTTCATCCGGGCCGCAGTTCGCCCTGCGCGCAAGTACGCGATTGGCGGGCGCGCCCGCTTGCTCAATTAACTTCCTTCAAGATTATTGATTTCGGCCATTTCCTGCCTGGTAAAGCCTACGAGCTCCGGCTCGATGGCGATGGCCGTGCCGGTTCGCGCCCATACCGTTTTCCTGACGTGCTGGGCCAGGGCGAGCACGTCTTGCGCCGTCGCGCCGCCCTGGTTGAGCAGCACCAGCGGTTGGGTCTCATTCACCTGCGCGCCGCCGATGCTATGCCCCTTGAGGCCGCAGATTTCGATCAAGAAAGCCGTGGGAATCTTGATCCGGTCCGCCGAGGGGAAGCGATTTCGGACCTCTTCCAACCGCGCCAGCTCGCGTGGCGAGAAATTACGTTGGATCTTCTCGTGCAGCGCCTGGTACTCGGTATCGAGGAGCGACAAATTCTTGAAGAACGATCCGGCATTCCCGCCTCGCTCCTCGCGAGGGAAGGGAAACTTCCGGTCGCGGATGGAGATGATCGCCTGGCGGATTTCTGTGAGCGAAGGCTGCTGGATGCCGTGCTCCTGGAAATAAGTCCGCACGTCCGGATAATCAAGCTGGGGGCGCCCGTGCTTGGCGAGGCGGAGCGTAAGCCCCACAATGATGAGTTTGCGTCGCGCCGTCGTGTTGAAGATGCTGCGCCGGTAGCCGAATTCACAATCCGCAGTGCTGAGGACGCGGCTCGCGGCGGTATCGATCTCCACCACCTCCGCGGACTGAACCACGTTACTGACCTGATGGCCATAAGCGCCGATGTTCTGAACCAGCGCCGCCCCCGCCTGGCCCGGAATGTGGGACAGGTTCTCAATTCCCCACCAGCCGCGCTCCACCGCGTGTTGCACCAGGTCATCCCACGTTTCAGCGGCGTCCACTTTCAGAGTTACACGCTCGGTGTCTTCGTGCAGGATGCTGATGCCGCGGCAAGCCGGATGCACCACGACGCCGTCAAAGCCGCGGTCGTTCACCAGGATGTTGCTGCCTCCGCCGAGAACGAAAAGCGGCAGGCCTTGTCTTTCGGCCAGCACCGAGGCCCCACGAAAATCGTCCATCGAAGCCGCGTGGACGAAATACCGCGCGGGTCCGCCGATTTTGAAAGTCGTGTAGGGCTTCAGCGGCTCCGCCACACTAGCTACGAACGCGGCGGCACGAGATTGAAAGGGCATAGCAGGTGATTGTAACAGGCCTTCCTCAATCTAGAATCGCAAATCCAAAATGGTCTAATGGACGCGCCGCTCTTGGCCCACCCAATATTTTTCCCGCAATACTTTCTTCAAGATTTTCCCCGTCCCACCCTTCGGCAACGCGTCGCAAAATTCAATGGACTTGGGAATCTTGAATCCCGCCAGATGCTTCCGGCAATGGTCCATGATTTCGGCTTCGCTGGCTTGGCGGCCTGCTTTCAGGGTGATGATGGCCTTGGCGACTTCTCCCCATTGCTCGTGCGGAATGGCAATGACCGCGCATTCCAGGACGGCGGAGTGCTCGTAAAGTACGCGTTCAATTTCCGCGGAGGCCACGTTCTCGCCGCCGGTCAGAATCATATCTTTGGCGCGATCGACAATGAGAATGTAACCTTCGTCATCGAGGGTGGCCAGGTCCCCGGTATGGAACCAACCGTCGCGAATGGCCGCGGCGGTGGCTTCCGGCTGACGCCAGTAACCTTCCATGACCACGTCACCGCGCACCACGATTTCGCCCACCTGCTGGCCGTCGGCCGCCACGTCACGGCCATCGAAATCGACCACGCGAATTTCGCTGCCCGCCAGAGCGTAGCCTGCTTTCGACTTGCGGCGGAGATTCTCCTTCTCGGGGTCATTCGCGAGGTGTTCCTTGACGTGGGCGATGGTGACGACGGGCGACGTTTCCGTCAAACCGTAGCCCCCCTTGGCCGTACAACCGGGGATTTTCTTTTCCACTTCCTGCAGGAGGGCGGCGCTGGTGGGCGCGCCACCGATCAGGGCTTCTCGCACGCTGCTTAAGTCGTAGCGGGAAAAATCCGGATGATTCAGAAGAGCGGTGGCCATGGAGGGAACCAAGTGCAGATGCGTGACGCCCTCACTCTGCACGAGCGCCAGGACCGTTGGCGGATCAAACTTCCGGAGCATCACATGCCGCCCGCCCAGCAGGGTGAAGATGTGGGGCGCCCCCCAACTGTTGATGTGGAAGAGTGGGACCGTGTAGAGGTGCACATCGTGATCAGAGCCCCTCAGACCTATGGCTGTGTAAAAGGCGTGCAGGTAGAGATTGCGGTGCGTAAGCATGACCCCCTTGGGATACGCCGTCGTGCCGCTCGTATAAAAAAGTTCGGCCACGGAGTGCTCATCAATCTCCCGGAAATCGATCTCGGCGGGCGCAGAGGACGCCAGCAACTCGTCATAGAACTTCTCCTGCGCCCAGGCTGGCTTGACATCGCGCAAGGAGATGTAGTGTTCAACGCACTGCACGCGCGCTCGCAGGGCCTCCACCAGCGGGATGAATTCGGGGTCGAAGCAGAGCACGCGGGGGGCGGCGGCGTTCAAAATGTAAGTCAACTCTTCCGGGGCCAAGCGGATGTTCATGGCCAGCAGGATGGCGCCGATCTGCGGCACCCCGTAGTAGGCTTCCAGCAGGCGATGGCAGTTGAAGCTCAGGTAAGCAACGCGGTCGCCTTTTCGCACCCCCAGACGCAGGAGCGCGGCAGAAAGCCGGTCAGCGCGTTCGTTGAACTCGCGGTAGGTAAATCGATCCTCACCGCACACGACCCCGACTTTGCGGCCAAACACTTGCGCCGCGTGCCGCTTCAGCCGGACGGGTGTTAGGGGGAGCAGCATTTGCACCTCGCGTAATTCTAGAGTTAAGCCCCGGAATATACCACGGGAGGGACAAGCCGGAGCGTTCCAACAACCCCGGAGCGCCTCCGATCTCGTTCACGCAGGTTCGATCCGATACCGCTCACCCGGCTCAGTGGGGAATTGGACCACGCTGCCCTTCAATGAAACCGTGAGCGGCTCCTTCTGTCCCACACGGGTGACTTTAACTTGTTTCCCGGGCCAAGGATTTTCCAACTTCGCCGTCGCGCCTTTCTCACTGAACAAAGTCACACTTGAAACCGTTTTGCCATCGTACGCGGCGCTGAGCAGAAAAGCTCCGGCGGCGCGCAGGTTGCGGAAGCGCGCGCGTCCCAGACCATGGGTGTTGGGGAATAGGCGGAGCGTGCCGCTGTAACTCTGAATCATGCATTCATTGAGCACGGCCGGCAAAGACAGGTTTTCCGTCCAGATTCCCATGCGCATCATGAAGTCGAAATTGGTATTGTCGGAGTACCGGCCATCGATCTGCCGGACGCGGTCGTTGGCGACGCCGTTGGACGACCGGCAATATCGAACCTCATTCTTGAACCAAGCTAGGTCCAGCATCCCCAGGCGCGCGCGGATCAAAGGTTGGAAGACAACGTCGTTGCCGCCTTCCAAACGAATCGTACGGGCAGTGCGCCGGGCGATTTCCAGGTGTTCTTCATGGCGGCCGATCCCCACCTGGTCGCCGGGAAAGACGGGCGCCAGGGTTACGGGAATGTTGTAAACATGCTCGGCGGGCGCGTTCAGCACGTCGAGCCACACTTCGCCGTACGGCCCCTGAACTTTCGGATAGGGCGCCAGATTCTCGCGAACCTCGGTCCACTTGGCGCGCTCGCTCTCATCGCGATCGAGAATGCGCGATGCCTCCAGCATGGCGTCGAGCAGGAATTCCGACAACGCCAAGTCCATGATGCAGTCTTTGTTGAGCCGGAAGTCCACCGTGCAGCCCCAGTTTTCCGGCGAGGCGCTGGGAACGATGTGGTACTTGCCATCGCCTTCCTTCTTCACAAAGGCGACGATGAAATCGGTGGCGGCGCGCAGCAGGGGATAAACACGGCGAAGAAAATCCTGGTCGAGCGTGTATTGATACTGCCACCAGAGGCTCTGCACCGTCCACGGCGTTTCACAAACTTCGTAACCCCAAGGCGGCGCAGGATAAGCCACCACCTGGCTGGGAACGGGGTAGGCAGAGTGCGGGAAGAACGCGCCGGGCATGCCCATCTTTTCCTGCGCATAGTTGCGGGCCAGGGGAAGAAGATTCTCGACGAGCTCCACATAGGGAAGATGCTGGTCGACGTGGTTGCTGGAGAAGAGTCCCCAGAAAACTTGCTGGGTGTTGTAGTTCATGTGATAGTCGCCGTGCCAGGCGGTGCCGATCTTGCCGCTGGTCCAGTTGCCGAACAGTCCCGGCGCCACCTTGCCCTCCCGGAGGCAGCAAGCCAGGAAATATTGGTTGTGGTACCAGATCTTTTCCAATTCCTTGTCTTCGATCTCCACCGCGGCTTGCGACCAAAAATTCTTCCAGGCGATTTCCGTTTCGCGTGCGAGTTGTTGTGGGGGAATCAGTGCAAGGCGTGCCGCTTCCTTGCTCGCGAAGGCGACGTTGTCAGCGTGGTCGCGGGGTGTGAAGAGCGTAAGATCCAGTCGCAGAGGCTGCGTCCTTTGGCTGCGGAGGAACGCGGAGAAGGAACCGCGCACGTCGCCGGCCACCTTGATGCCCGGTTCCAGTTTCTTCAGTCGATCCTGGGTTTCGCCCAGGCCCTCGATGGACCATGCCCCCGCGACATGTCCGCACAGCGCGAAATTACGATCTTTATCCGTGCGCGCCGGGTGGGGATGGTCTTCCGTCGGCACGGCGGCAGGGAAGTGCTGGTAGCCGAAGAATTCCCCGAAGCCTTCGCCGGCGCCGCCATCAAGCTCCGGTGGCGGAAGTTGAGCCTCCACGTCGACGTTGGGAAAATAGGCGATGGAGACGATGGGCGCCGGCGCATCGCTCCAAACCAGCACGTGGCCCGAATGCCAATTGACAAAGCATCGTATTGTCACTGGTTGGCGATGGCCGCGAAGATCGTCGTGCTCGATTTCCAATCTGAATATGCCGTTCGAGGGGTCGAGGGTCTGCCGCCGGACGCGCACTTGGCGCGAGTCCCAGTGAAGCCACACGATGCCGCACGGCCAGGGGCGTGGCCACGATTTCCGATAGGATGAGGTCACTTTGGTGGTGTAATCACGGAAAAAATCGATTTGCGATTCGAGTTCAAGCATGTCGGGCTTGCCCTGGCGTTTTGCCTCCTCACTGGCGCGCTCCCAGAGCTTCAGCAGTTCGTCGAACGGCAGCACGTGCTGATAATGGTCTTCGCTTACGCGAATGTCCCAGGAGTCCTCCTTGCCCAGATGAAGACCCAGCGCGTCCGGCCGCACCGTGACGCAAACCCCGATGTCGCCATTGCCCAGCAGCATTCCTTCGAAAAAATCCGGTGTGGGAAGATCATGAACAATGGCGTGGCGCTTGGCGATCTGAAACCCGTCCAAATCGGCGCTGTCGGAACCAGCTCGTAGCTCAGCGGGCAGAGCGCCGGCCGTGGCCGTTGCTGCTGTAGCTTGGAGAAATCTCCTACGATTGGTTTTCATCATGCGCCTCGCGACCCTATACTTGAGATGCCCTCCGCGACTTCGCGCTTTGAGGGTTTTTCGATTTGTTACTGTGAATCTGTAGCGCTCGTCCTTGCGCCTGCTATTGTGCCCACCGCGGCGCGTGGGGATTTTCTCGCTCCCACCGGAATTGTTCAACCTATAATGCAGGTTCCCTGGGAAGGAGGATTTCATGTCACGGCGAGATATTTTCATCCGGCTAATCTGTTTAGGCCTTTTGAGCGTTGGGTTTTTGCCCGCCGCGGGAGCGCAGCAGAAGAAAGAACCGGTGGATTATGTAGATCCCAACATTGGCGGAATCGGCCAACTGCTTGCTCCCACCTATCCACTGGTTTACTTGCCCTATTCGATGATGCGCATCGTCCCCATCACGACGCCGGGAATCAAGGACCGGTATTTGGCGGATAAAATCTACGGCTTTCCCGGGGGCGGCGGCATGGTGATGATGCCCACCAGCGGCCCGGTGGAAACCGATCCGGAAAAATACGCCTCGCCTTACGACCACGATCTCGAGACCGCCACACCCTACTATTACGCAGTCTTATTGGAAAAATACAATATCGAGGTGGAGTACACCGTGAGTGAGCGCGCCGCTTTTTATCGGTTTGCCTTCCCGATGAATTCTCCCGCGCATGTTTTGTTTTCGGTTCACGGCGACGGTGACTTGCAGCTTGCGGGATCAAGGGTTCTGTCCGGGTGGCAGGAATCGCGCGAAGGCCGAGTCTATTTCTATGCCGAGTTCACGGACCCCTGCGTGTCCTCCCACACCTGGCGCGGAATGCAGGTGCCGCGCCAACGGAATCAGAAACCGGAGCTTGGCCCCGGCATCGTGGCGGACTTCCAGCCGGAGAAAGGAGAACGCATTGGGGTTCGCCTCGGCAATTCCTACATCAGCATCGAGCAGGCACAAAGAAACCTGACGCGCGAAATCCCCAGCCAGGATTTTGAGCGCGCCAAGGCACGAGCGCGGGAGGTGTGGAGCAAAGCGTTGGGCCAGATCGCCGTCAAAGGCGGCACGGAAGAGCAGCGCGCGATTTTCTACACGGCCCTTTATCGGTCAATGGAAAAGCCCGTCAACCGGGCGGAAGAAGACCGCTACTACAGTCCCGTGGACCATCAGGTACACCCCGCCGGTGGGCGGGGATTTTACCCGAGCGGCGGCAGCTTGTGGGGCGACTATCGTTCCCAACACCCCCTGCAATTGCTCCTCGACCCGCAGCGCCAAGTCGATTTCGTGCGCTCCTTCCTGAGCCTGTACGACGAGAGTGGCCGGATGATGGGCACGGGCCGGTCGTCGATGATCGGACATCACGTGGCCGCGCTGGTTCTGGATACTTACGCCAAGGGATACCGTGACTTCGACGTCGCGAAGGCTTACGAAGGTCTGAAAAAGAATGCCATGGAAGTGACGATGCTGCCCTGGCACGATGGGCCGCTGACGTCGCTCGACCGCGTGTACCTGGAGAAAGGTTTCTTCCCGGCCTTGGCCAAGGGCGAAACCGAGAGCGTGAAAGAGGTTAACGCCTTCGAGAGGCGCCAGGCGGTGGCGGTCACTCTGGAGGCCGCCTATGACGACTGGTGCACGGCCGAGATGGCGAAGATCGTGAACCAACCGGACGACTACGCGTA
>JBEKNU010000060.1:0-30216 GCA_049522495.1 Terriglobia bacterium | reverse complement strand
CATCCGGTCGATCAACGCGATCCGCACATCACCGGAGAAACTGCGCGGCTGCATTATGCAATCCGAACTCCCTTCTTTTTTGCGCTAGATTATTGCATTCTTTATGCAGTTGTCAATAGTAATGGAAGCGATACCGCACCTCAAAATAGATCTGCCGGGGGTTCACGGTGTGGGTTCCCCCAAAAGTATTGCTGGTATCGAGCAGGAAGCGGCTGTTCAGCACATTGGTTCCGTTCAGGGAGAATGACCACCGCACTCCCAGGTCTTTGCCCAAGGCCAGATCCGCCGTGGTGTGGGGCGGCAGGTGCGCGGGACCGTCGCCGTTTACGAAGCCAGAGCCGAAATTCACTCCGGGTGTGGCCCAGAAGCGGCGCGGCAGCTTGAGGGAAAGCACCGTGCTGAAGCCGTTGCGCTGGTCGTGGTCGAGATAGAAGTAACTGGTGGGCGCGTACTCGATCAGACCTCCGGTGATCGGGCCGAGCCCTTTCCCCACGGCGTTCGCGTAAGCGATCCGTAATTGCGCATGGCCCCAGAGTTCCGGCGAGCGCAAGCTGATCTCGGTGCCGCTAATGAGCGCCGCAACGTCCGTCAGCGGAATGAAGATGCTTGAGTTGCCCACCTCATCGTGATCGAGGAAATTGCGGGCGTTGGTGTGGTAGTTGTCCACATCCATCGTCCACCCGCGCAGAGGCATGGTAAGGCCGATGTCGTACTGGATGTCGCGCTCGCCGGGCAGAGGAGTGAAGCTAACACCTTGCGTTACGGCGTACTCCAGCAAGGGGCCGCTCAAGCTGTCGAGGGGGGGCGGTTGGTAATAGTAGGCGTAGTAACCGCGCACCGTCCAATCGAGATGGGGGATACGGATGCCTCCCCCCAGGCGCGGATCAATCGCATTTTCACTGAGCAGCCCGCCGTAATGAACCAGCCGGATTCCACCATCCAGAGTGAGCCAGGAGGTCGGCCGGTACTGGTCCTCCGCAAACAAAGACTCGGTGTTTGCCCAGTGCATCTCCTGTTGGTGAAGCACCTGCGTGCCCGGGTTGGCGGTCAAGTTGAACAGAGTGTTGTTGCGTTGCCCCCAACTCTCGACGCCAATGCGCGCGTTATGGCGCTTCTTAAGGGCTTGGAGCATGGCCCGCACACCCAGGTAGTCTGACCCGCTGTTCTCATCCAGGACTGTAGGTGTGTCCCCGGGTCCGCTGACGTAGTGGGTGTCGTTAAGGTGAAAGTAGGGTGAAACGGTAAGGATCAAACCTCCGGTCGCGGTATGAACCCACTGGAATCCGAGTAGGTCGTCGCTTTCCAGGTCGAGATCGCGAATGCCTGCCGCTTGGCTGTCCGCGTCGTTGGGGATGGCGTAATGGTCGTTGCGCAGGGAGACGATCCAGCGCACCTGGTCGCGCGGTGACGCGTTGTAGAGCGATGACAGGAAGCCGCCCAGTCCGCTGTCCTGATCGTGGATCACGGCGGAGGTGGGTGTGGTCAGCCCCAGGTCAGAGCGGTTGGCATCCACGCTGCCGTAGTAAGCGAAGCGTTCCGTGTGGCTGCCGAAGCTCAACTGGTCGTCAGTGGTGTGGAAGTTGCCGTAGGAGGTCACCAACTCAGCCTGATTATTACGCTCGAATCCCGAAGGCGTAACTACATTAAAGACGCCGTACGTGCGGTCGCCGTATTCGCTGGAGTAGCCACCGCGTTCGACCTCGAGCGATTCCACGTTCTTGGGATTGATCAGGGGCGCCACGTTCACGGCGATGCTGGTATTGATCACCGGAATGCCGTCGAAAAACCAGTTCACCTGGTGCCCGTCCCGCATGTGAAGCATGTCATGTACCATGTAGGCCCCGGGGGTGAAGTCGGTGATCATGGCCAGGCTGTTGGCCTGGTCAGCACCGGCGGTGCGGGCGATTTCCTGGGTGGAGACCATCGTCTGCACGGTGGAGGATTGGGTTTTGAGCTTGCTCTCCTGGTCCGAGACCTCCACTACCTGCCGGGACATGGCAATCTCCAGCGGGAAATGCAGGACGGGAGATTTGCCCACGGCAACGGAAATGGACTGCTCTTGAACGTTGAACCCCTGCGCCGTGATGTGGATGGTGTAGTTCCCCACCGGCACGGTAGCGAATTGGAATTCGCCCTCGGAATCAGATTGGGTGGACGCCGACCATGTCGAGGCTTGAGCGCGGAGGATCACCGTCGCGCCCGCAATGGGGCGATGTTGAGGATCGTGAACGATACCTCGAACCTTTCCGAAATCTTGCGCCACCGCTGCCGAATTCAATAGGAAGACCAACAGCGTGGCGAATAGAACTCTCTGCCTCACAGTCACCTCGCGGATGAAGGAATAGAATTTAAGCGCCGGCCGCAGGCGCGCGTGGAATCGCGGAAGGCTCAGTGGTCTCTCCCGGTTTTACCCGCCCGTCCGCAACGCGGTGCGCGCGAACCTAAGTTGTAGCGAGGATGAATCAGAGAGTGGCGCGGGGAGGTTGCTCAGGAATCCGTATATGGGATGGAAGCAGGCTTATGTCTGAGGTGTCGTGGCTAAGAATCCCAGGCGCGAGTGGGTTCGCCCAGGGGTGTTCGGCGGGCACATAGATCAAGGTGCTGAGAAGCGAGCCCAAGTAGTTGTCGTGAGATTCCAATCCGCACTGGCCACCGTGTGCCATGCCGCACATCGAGGCGTGTCCAAGGGCGTGGTGGTGGCCGGCACACATGCAGGCTCCGGGGAGACACGCACAAGCCTCCACGGGGGGGCGCAGGGAAGCCCTTCGCACGCCGGGGGCGAGCAACGCGGCAATGGTCAGAATGGCCAGGAATCGGAGAGCGGTGCGCATGTTTTCTGTTTGCAAGCCCGAGGAATTATTGTAACAGATTTTGGGGAGTGGAACGATGCCCATTTGGGAATCGAAATTCGAACATCGGAGCTGGCGCCACGAAGGGTACGGGCTAAGGAATTGCAAATTCTCAGAGGGCTTTAAGGGGGGGTGCCTTGGCGGCAAGTGCGTTCGTCGGGGCGAAGGGGTTTTCTAACTTGCCGCCAAGGGCTCAGCGCGGCATTTGGGCGGGACAAATCGCAGCGCTGGCAGGCTCTGACGCTGTTCTTTTCATCGGCTTTTCGGGGAAAAACTTGAAAGGATTTTTGATCCCTCTCTCCTAAAGAACGGCACGCTCACCTCCCGGCGACAATGGTAAATCGCGTGGACGATCTCCGCCGGACACCGCGCGCCCCCGACCCAGTAAACAACCTCGCGCTAGCTTCCCATAAGCTCAATACTAAATTATTACCCAGTACTTTCGTACCCTTCCACCGAATTGACGCAGCCATTGGGGTAGCGTATTATCCACACCGGAGCAGTACTTAGGCCGAATTGGCAGGGGGAGCCGTTCGGCCGTCCTGGTACTATTAGAATTCCCTCTGCGCCCCCTCGATTTAACGACAGTCGACGGGAAAGTTGAATTGGGGAGAGGTTCCGCAAGCGGGGTAGTGTAAGTACTCCTCGCCTGGGGTGACTGCGATGGGGAACTATCTTAGCGGCCCAGGGTTTGTGCTGGTTCTTCTAGGCTTGGCGATCGTGCTGGCGCTGGCGGGGTTCGCTGCCCCGCATTTGCGCGGACGGAGTCAAAGGCTACGCCGCAATACGGAAGTCTTCTGGTTTTCCAGCCTCCATTTTTTCAGCAAAGAACTTTCCGAGTGTCGTGATCCCCAAGAGATGGTGGACCAGTCGCTGCGAGGGGCTCTGGAGATTCTCGACACGAAGGAGGGCTACCTCCTGGTGCACGAGGAGGGCGACGAGGGAAAGGTTCACTGTAGCATCCGCGGGATTTCTGCGCAGGGGGCGGAGCGGCTGAGTGGGGATACCCTGCGCCGCTTTGTCCTTTCCAGTGGCGAACGCTGGGGCCCCCTGATGCTTTTCCGCGACTTGCGCCGCTCGGAAGTGGTGGCGGCCTGGCAGCGCGACCCCGACTTCAACGAATTTCGCGATGTCCTGAGGAGCGAAGGGCTGCGCACGCTGATTGTGGTGGGGTTGCAGGTTCGGGAGAAATCTTATGGTGCTCTGATTCTCGGTTTCCGCAACACCCGGAACTTTGAGCCGCAGGAGTTGCGCGTGGCGCTGGCAATTGGCAACCAGGTGAGCGTGGCGATCGAGAACTGGTCGCTGAACCGGGCGGCGGAGCGGCGCGCGGAGGAGTTGAGGATCCTTCACCGTGTGGGTGAAGCCCTACGCGCGACTTTTGATATGAACGCCCAATTTGAAATTCTCCGCCACGAGTTGAAAGGATTGATGGGGGTAACCAACTTCGGTCTGGCCTTGCAGGACACCGCCGAAGGGCCGCTGGAAGTGGTGGTGCCCTTTGAGAGCGCAGGGCCGCAAGGCACGGTGCAAGGCGGGCCGGCGAGTTCGCTGGCGCAATATGTGCACCGGACCCGCCAGCCGCTGTTGGTGGCCAGCGACGTTCAGGGCGCCGCGCGGCGGTGGGGGTTGGCGCCCATGAACCCGCGTATCCAAACCTGGTGTGGGGTGCCCCTCCATTTCTCCGATGGATCGATGGGCGTGCTGGCGCTGGCCGATATGGAGCGCCCCTATGCGGTCACCAGGACCCAGTTTGACCTGGTGCAGGTGCTGGCGCAGGAGGCTGCCGTCGCCGTGGAGAACGCCCGCCTTTTCAAGAAGGAACAGCGGCGCGCCAGCCACTTGGCCTTGCTCAACGAACTGGGACGCAAAGCCAGTTCGGTGCTGAACCCGCAGGAGTTGCTGCCCGGAATCTGCCGGCAAGTCCGCAATGCTTTCGGTTACGACTTGGCGCGGATCGAGATGTTGGACCCGGGGGGCGAGGAACTGGTGGTGGAGGCGGAGGCTGGCTACGGGCCGGAGTTGTTGGGCCGCCGTATTCGCATGGGTGAAGGCTTGCCAGGCGTGGCGGCGGAATCGGGCGAGCCGGTCCTGGCCAACTCCGTGGTGAAAGAGCCGCGTTACATCGCCCTTCATCCCGGCATTCGGTCAGCGCTCAGCCTTCCCCTCAAGTACCGCGAGGAATTGCTGGGGGTTCTGAGCCTGGAGAGCCGGGAGGCCTACGCTTTTTCGCAGCAAGACGTGCTCACGCTGCGAACCCTGGCGGACCAACTGGCCATTGCCCTTCACAATGCGCGGGCCTATCAAGTAGCCTTGGAGCAGGCCATTACCGACGGGCTGACGGGGTTGAAAACCCATCGTTTCTTTATGGAAGCCCTCGATCGTGAGTGGCGCCGCTCGACGCGTGCGGGCAACATGTTTTCCTTGATCATGATGGACTTGGACGGGTTCAAGCAGGTCAATGACCGGCACGGGCATCTGGAAGGGGATAAGGTGCTGACGGCGGTGGCCAACTTGCTCAATGACCAGGTGCGGCAATCGAATGTGGTGGCACGTTACGGGGGCGATGAGTTTGCCATCATGTTGCCGGAAGCGCGCACCGAACAAGCGGAGATTCTGGCCGAACGCTTGCGCGCGATCATTGAATCAGACGGCTATCTGGCCGCCCATGGCGTGACCGCCAGCTTCGGAATTGCCACCTTTCCCGTGCATGGCCCCACGCAGGAGGAAATCCTGCGCGTGGCGGATTCCGGCATGTATATCGCCAAACATCAGGAGGGCAATCGCGTGCGGGTGGCATCCCTGACCCCTGTGTCGGGGCAGGGCGATTGGGAGCGCCAGTTGGTGGAGGCCTACTTGGGCGTCACCATGAAGCGCATGTTCTCCACGGGGCCGGAGGCCTTCGATCATTACCTGGAACGCTTCCAGAACGTCATGCAGAAGGGCGACGGGGAGGCTCCCTCGTTGCTGGATACCGTGACCGCACTGGCTTTTGCCATCGATGCCAAGGACCATTATACGCAGGGCCATTCGCAGTCAGTGTCTCATCTCGCGGCGCAGATCGGGCGTCAGTTGGGCCTGCCCGAAACGGTGATTGAGGAAATTCGTCTGGGCGGCATTCTTCACGATATCGGCAAGATTGGCGTGCCGGAAGCGATTCTCAACAAGCCCACGCGTTTGACTCAGGAAGAGTACGAGTTGGTTAAAGTTCATTCCGCGAGGGGCGCAGACATTCTCGAGCCCCTCAAAGTGAAGGCCATCGAACGAATTCGCGGGATGGTGCGGCATCATCATGAGATGGTCGATGGCAGGGGCTATCCCGACCGCCTGAAAGGCGAGGATATCCCGCTGGGGGCTCGAATTATCGCCGTGGCGGACTCCTTCGATAGCATGGTTTCCGAACGGGCTTACATGAGCGGGCGCACCATGGAAGAGGCGGTGCAGGAGTTGCGCCGCTGCTCCGGGACGCAGTTCGATGCGCGCGTCGTGGAGGCCTTTGTCCGCTCGCTGGAAATCTCGGGCGATCCCCGCCCCCGCGCGAGCCTGAATGAAGCGGTCATCAATTAATCGGGTGATCCGATGATCGGGAGATCAGGCGAGCAAAAGGCAAATCCGACCTTCAGGGTTTTTTGTTCTCCCGATCACCCGATTACCCGATCATCAGATTCTCTAAACCGCGTGGGGCGGTAGGCTTCCAGCGGCCGGGAAGTTGAACCTTTCAAAATAAGATCCGCAATGATTTCCGCCGTCACCGGCGCCAGCAGGATGCCGTTGCGGAAGTGGCCGGTGGCGAAGACCAGGTTATCAATTTCTCCATAACCCAGAATCGGCAGGTGATCAGCCGTGTCGGGCCGCAGCCCTGCCCACGCGCGCAGAAAGCGGAACTCGCTGACCAGCGGCGCCAGGCGCACCGCGCCTTCGAGAAGGGAGAGCAGTCCCTCGGCCGTTACCGCCTTTGCGAACCCGGTGTATTCCGCCGTCGTCCCTACCAGGAGCCGCCGGTCCGGGCGTGGCACCAGGTAGTGCATCCCGGCGCGCAGCACGAACGGCAACTCGCGGGGAGCCTCGAACTCCATCATCTGCCCGCAGCAGGGAGTGATCGGCACGGGGATTCCCAGCCCGCCGGCGATTTCGCCGGACCAGCATCCCGCCGCCAGGACGTAGATCTTGGCCGTAAAGCTGACGCCGTTTTCCGTTGCCACGCTTTCGATGCCGTCGCCTTGCGTGTGGAACTTGTGAACGGCACGCCCTGCTTCGAACCGCACACCCGCGCGCTGGCAAGCGATGACCAACGCGCGCATCAGGCGCTCGTTGTCGACCCAATGATCCCCGGGGACGAAGAGGCCGCTGCGTACCTGCGGGGAAAGCCCGGCGCTACGGTCATGAACCTCTGCGGCCGTCAGCGGGTGGAGGGTAAAGCCCAGCGCGGCCTGCCTGCGATGAACCTCTGCGAGTTCTTCCTCCAGCTTTTCGTTATGCGCCACCAGCAGCGAGCCGTCGCTGCGATAACCGACGGGATGGCCGCTGGACTCTTCGATCTCGGCCGCGAAGCCCGGGTAAAGACTACGGCTGGCGACGCACAGCTCCGAGAAGGTCCGGGGCTCAACCATTTCGCCCACCGGCGCGAGCATGCCCGCGGCGGCGGAGCTGGCTTCCGCGCCGGGCTCAGAGCGGTCGAGCACCGTGACCCTCATCCCGGCCTGCGCCAGGCGCCAGGCGATCGAGCAACCGATGATCCCGCCGCCGATGATCAGCACGTCGGCAGCGTGCGAAGAGTTATCCGCCATGAAGTAATGGGTCCCCAAGGTCCAGTGTTGGCCAAGGGTCTCGAGGGGTCAAGAGGATTCTGTAAATTTTCGATTTTGGATTTGCGATTACCGCTTGTTCCAGCGGTTTCGCATCCGCGCAGCAGTTTTATTTTGGAAGCCGGCGAATCCGGACCTAGTACAGACCTCAACGTAGCAACAAAGTAGCCTGGTAACGCATCTGACGTAAGGATGAATCGCCCGCGGTTACCGACTCTCAACATCGGCGGGTATACCCTCAATCTGGCCCTGGGAGCGGCACTCCTTTGCGCGAGCTTGGCGGCAGGTCAAAGCGCTGGTAACGTTGACCCCTCTCGCGGCCCAACGGGTGCGGAAAACTACAAATTCACTGTGCACTCGAACCTCGTGTTCCTCCCGACGCGGGTTCAGAGCAGGAACGGCGAGACCATTTATGGGCTCATGCCGGAGGAGTTCATCGTTGAAGACAATGGCGTTCGCCAATCCGTGCAGGTGGACGAGGACCCGGATTCCAACGGCGTGTCTCTGGTGGTGCTGGTGCAATGCGGCAGGTCCGCGCCCTCGGAATTCAAAAAGCTCAAAGGCCTCAACGCGATGATCGGCGGGATTGTCGGTGACGCCCCGCATGAAGTTGCCATCGTCGCTTATGGTGAGAAGCCTTACGTGCTCGACAACTTTTCCAGCCGCCCGGAAGCCATTCCCCTGGCCTTATCGAGGCTTAAGCCCTGCGGCGACTACCATGCCGTTACCATCGATGCTGTCTCCTCCGCCATCAAGATGCTCAAGCACCGCCAGAACGATTACCGCCGCGCCATCCTGCTGATTGGCGAAACGCGCGACTACGGCAGCCGCTCCCAGCTCCAAGACGTTGTCGCTGAACTCGGGGTCAATGACATTGTGATTTACTCGGTGGCATTTTCCCCCGCCAAAGATGAATTCTTGCGCAACCTCCACAACGACGATGATCAGCCGCAAGTGCCCATCTTCGCTCCGCCACCTACGGCCCCCAACCCATCGCCCGCGAAAGAGGCAAATGCATCCCCGCCCCCCGACCCGGAGCCCTTGTACACGGAGCATCCTCCGCTTCTTTTACTGCCGCCGGAAATTCAACTCATCATCAATGCTTTCAAGGCAAACACAGCTTCCGAGCTCGCCTCGCTCTCCGGCGGGGAGTACGTCAACTTCACCACGCGAAAAGGCTTTGAGGACAGCCTTCAGCGCATTTCGAACCACATCCACAATTACTATCTCCTCAGCTTCAAGCCGTCATCCTCCCCGGTCTTGACCCTTCACACCCTGAGCGTCCGCGTCGCCGATTATCCGGACGCGGTAATACAAACCAGAAAAACCTACTGGCCCGGAATCTTCGAGCCAACAACCGGAGACGCTCGATAGCAACCACGCTTAGCGCTACGCTCGCTGCCTGCTGCTTTCTGCCTACTGCCCACTGTTTTGTTCCTACCGGTGGGAAATTTGCCAAGAACGGCATCGAGGATGGCCGCCAAATTGCTAGGCTACAGTAGATCGAAGGGATTCCAGGGTGAATTTGCCCACCCTCGGCGCGAGAAGCGCCGCCCGGCCAGCATGAGGAGTGATGAGTGATCAGTGACGCGAAACAGGCAAAGTCCGAGGGCGGAATCGTCGGCAACATAGCGACGGATGCCGCGTTGATGACGGAAGAGTCGGGCGTATGTCAGGTAAGGCAATATGTCCATAAAAACCCCGCCGGAAGCCCGCACCCCAAAGAAATATCGAAAATGAAGAGTCCTCCCAATATGTTATTGAAAACAAAGTGGCTATAAAACGACAAACTGTCATATGTCATTATATTGTTGAAAATAATTGAGTTATTTAAAAGCCCAATTAGTTATTGAAAATACAGTAGATAGAACGATTCTTGATCCCCAAAGTTGAGAAAAACCCACTCAAACCCCCACTAGGCCAATATCTTACAGATAACAAACAGCTTGTGCAGGTAAGACTCACACGGGGCCAATATGTTAATGAATGGAAAGACGTTAGATGTGTCAGATGGCGGGGGCAAGATCCCGGGCTCGGGGCTGGGACTGCATTCGAAGACCAAGAATTGCAAAGCACTCAACGGCCTAATCCTCCTTCGTCCCCCGCCCTAACACCTAAAACCTGACCCCTACTGTCCAGCTCTTCTCAAGCCCGCTGCGGAAGTGTGGCATAATCTTGTTGGGGAAGAGGAGAAAACCTTGGCGTGTCCGATTTGCAATAAACGTAAGGCGAAGCGGCTGTGTCCGGCGCGGGCGGAGAGCATCTGTTCCATCTGCTGCGGCACAGAGCGCGAAGTGACCATCGATTGCCCGTCCGATTGCATGTACCTCAAAGTGAGCCGCGAATACGATTTGGCTCGGAGGGAAATCGACTGGGCCAAGGTGCCCTTCGCGGAGGTGAAATTCAACCGCAGTTTCGCGGAGACCCACGAGCCGCTGCTGCTTGCTATCGATTTCGCGAGCTGCCAGTTTGCCGCCGACCATCGCGAGGTGGTGGATACGGACGTCCTGGTAGCGCTCCAGACGCTGGCGGAGACTTACCGCACTCAGACGAGTGGGATAATTTACGAGAAGCCTCTGGACTATGCTTTGCAACGCGCATTGTATGAGAACCTGAAGACGGCTATTAAGGATTTCCGGGAAAAGAGGGCGCAGGATACGGGCATGATCACCGTGCGCGATAGCGACGTTCGCGACGCGCTGATTTTCCTTACCCAAATTTGCGCCGCGCACTCCAACGGGCGGCCCAAAGGGCGCGCCTATCTGGATTTGATCCGTTCGCAGTTCCCAAAGGAAGAATTCCGGAAAGCAGGGTCGAATATCCTGTTGCTTTGAACGCAGAAGTCAGGAGGCAGGAGTCAGGAGCCAGAATCTAGTCGGCAGCACCCGAGATACAAGGTTACGCAACAATTCTTGCACGCCTGTCTACCATCTACTGACTCCTGTCTCCTGACTTCTTCTTTCCATGAGCCAAGTTGATCAAGTTCGCGCTGCGGCCGACATCGTCAAGATTGTGGGCGACTATGTGAAGCTGCGCAAATCGGGCGCGAATTACGTGGGGCTGTGCCCGTTCCATCAGGAGAAGACGCCCTCTTTTGCGGTCCATCCGGTCAAGCAGATCTTCCACTGTTTTGGCTGCGGCAAAGGGGGAGACGTCTTCAAGTTCGTGATGGAGATGGACAGCTTGCCGTTTCCGGAGGCACTGCGGCGAGTCGCCGAGAAGGTCGGCGTGCACTTGGAAGAGAGGGCGGGCGAAGAGACTTACGACGCCAACACCAAACTGCGGGCGTCGCTGATCAAGTTGCACGAAATCGCCGCCAAGTATTTCGCCTCGCAGTTGGGGGCGACGACGGAGGGGCGCATGGCGCGCGCCTACCTTGCCGACCGGGGCATGACGGACGAAGTGGTGGGCCGCTTCCGCATCGGCTATGCGCAGGCGGACGGGCAGGCGCTGGTGCGGCAATTGTCCGCCGCGGGTTTTGAAAAGGAGGCACTGGAGAAGAGCGGACTGATCATCTATGATGCCGAGCGCGGGCGTCCCTATGATCGATTCCGGCGGCGCATCATCTATCCAATTGCCAACGACGCGGGGAAGGTTGTGGCGTTCGCGGGCCGGGCGCTGGGCGACGACCAGCCCAAGTATTTGAATTCACCCGAAACGGCGATCTACGCCAAGAGCCGGCTGCTCTATCACCTGGACCGCGCCGCGCAGGCCATCCGCAAGCTCGATTACGCCATTTTGGTGGAAGGTTACATGGACTGCATCGCCGTGGCTTCACGCGGCATTGAGAACGTCGTTGCCTCATGCGGCACCAGCCTGACGGAGGGGCAGATTCGGCTGCTCGGCCGCTACACGCGGCGCGTGGTGGTAAATTACGATCCCGACTCCGCCGGCATGGCGGCGACGGAGCGCTCGCTGGCGCTGCTGCTGGAAGCGGGATTTGAAGCCAAAGTGCTGGCGCTGCCCGGCGGGCTCGACCCGGATGAGTTCATTCGCAAGCAGGGGAAGGACGCCTATGGTGAGCTGCTGGCGAGCGCGCCTTCCTATCTCGATTACTTGACGGAGCGCGCCGCAAAAACTCACGACGTGCGCACCCCGGAAGGCAAAGTGGCCGCGGTTAACGCCGTCCTTCCATATCTCATCAAAGTGCCCAGCCCCATGCTGCGCGAGGAGTTGGCGGGGCGCCTGGCAGAGCGCTTGCGCGTGGATGAGCGTTTGTTGCGCGACGAGCTGCGGCGGGCGGCGGGCGAGAAGCGCGGGGAAGTCCGCGTGCGAGAGGAGACAGTTTCCGCGCAGGCGAACCACGCCGTCAAGCAATTGCTGCGCTTCTGCCTGACCAGTGAGGAGATTGCTGAGGCAGTTCTACCCGAGTTAGTGGAAGGCGGCGCGGCCCGGGGCCTTCTGGGGGAAGGAGTTTTCGCGCGCTTGTGGGAAGCTCGCCAACGAGGCGAACAGTTGGATTTAACGAGCGCGGAAATCAACATTTCGGAAGCGGAGAGGAAACTGGCGTTGGAGGCCCTCTTCTGGCCAGGCGATCCTCCGAAGCTGGAAGTGGCCCGGGCCTTGGTGCGGAAACTCCAGCTTGAGAAAGTCAGGTCCGGATTCGATGATCTCACGCGCGAGTACAATGAAGCTGTCGGCGCAAACAATTGGGAGAGGGCACGGGAACTCGATCGGATAAGGCGGAAACTGCAGTTTGAGAAGGTCCATGCCGAAATAGAAAAGCTCGTCCGTGACTACAATGAAGCCGTCAGCGCGGGAGATGCGGGGAGGGCACGAGAGCTCGATCGTATAAAGTCCAATCTTGACAAGGAGTTACAAAGGTTAGGCCGCCCTTAAAAAAATTGGGGCAGGGATAAACAAATTGGGGTATATTACATCTAATCTTGTGGAGCCGTAGAAGATTAACGGCTTACGTCGAAGTTTGCTTCAAGGTTGCTATGGTGGCACCGCTGAGGCCCGGAGCGGAGTGTCGCCTATTTCCATTTCTAAGCACTGCTAGTCTGCTGCGTGTGGGAGGCCATTGCATTGGCGTTTGACGAAAAGTTCGACCAAGTAAATAAGCTGATCAGCCTGGGAAAAGAAAAGGGTTACCTGCTTTACGATGAGGTCAATGACCTCCTGCCCTCCGACGTCCATTCGGCTGAAGACCTCAGCGATCTCCTCTCCATGTTTGATAACGAGGGGATTGAGGTGGTTGATTCCCCGCGCAGCAAATCCACGGAGAGCATTGCGCTGGACAAGACCGATGACATCAAGCCTGATGAAGCGGGCGAGGATGTTGAGCTGGATTTGACCCCCGGAGCTCTGGACAAAACCAACGACCCGGTGCGGATGTACTTGCGGGAAATGGGCACCGTACCGCTGCTGACCCGCGAAGGCGAAGTGGAGATCGCCAAACGCATCGAACGCGGCCAGATGAAAGTCTTCAAGGCGCTGTCCCGTTCTCCCATCGTGATTCAGGCGCTCTTTGCAACCGCCCGGCAGCTCAAGGCCGGGGAAAAATCCATCAAAGAAGTGGTGGTTTTTGATGACGACGAGCTGACCGAAGACCGCGTGGTTCAGCGCTTGAAGGATGTGGTGGGCACCATCGATGAGATGGAGCGCCTCTACAAGCGGCTCGGGCAGTTGCGGGCGAAGCGCGATGCCATACCGCGCAGCAAGCGGCCGCGTGATTTCCGCCGATACAGTTGGGCGGCGGCCGAGCATCGCATCCTGATTTCACAATTGCTGCGGTCGATCCAGTTCACCCACACGCAAAGCAAGTTGCTGATGGGGGCGATCCGCCAGGCGGTGGATGAAATGCGCCCGCTCGAGCGCGAGGCCAATCGCCTGGAAAAGCGCGTGGATGCGACCCGCACCAACGGCAACAAAGATCTGCGCAAAGAACTGCGTCAGGCCCGGACGAACCTGGCCGATTTTGAGGGGCGCATTCAAGCCACCACCACGGAGCTGCGCCGCAGCTACCAGATCATTGTGATGGGGGAAGAACAGGCGGAATACGCCAAGCGCGAGCTGATTGAAGCCAACCTCCGGCTGGTGGTGTCAATCGCCAAGAAATATACCAATCGCGGCCTCCAGTTCCTGGACCTGATTCAGGAAGGCAACATCGGTTTAATGAAGGCGGTGGACAAATTCGAGTACCGCCGCGGTTACAAGTTTTCCACTTACGCCACATGGTGGATCCGGCAGGCCATTACCCGCGCCATTGCCGACCAGGCGCGGACCATCCGCATCCCCGTGCACATGATCGAGACCATCAATAAGCTCATCCGCACCTCACGCCAGCTCGTGCAGGAGTACGGGCGCGAGCCCACCTCGGAAGAAATCGCCAAGCGGATGGAAATCCCCGTGGTGAAGGTGCGCAAGGTCTTGAAGATCGCCCAGGAGCCTATTTCCCTCGAAACCCCGATCGGGGAGGAGGAAGACTCGCATCTGGGAGATTTCATTGAAGACCGCGGGGTCATTTCACCTGCGGAAGCGGTCATTAATATCAATTTGAAAGAGCAGACGGAGTCGGTGCTGAAAACCCTGACGCCGCGCGAGGAAAAAGTCATCAAGATGCGCTTTGGCCTCGACGATGGCAGCGAGCACACGCTGGAAGAAGTCGGACAAAGCTTTGCCGTCACCCGCGAACGCATTCGCCAGATTGAAGCGAAGGCGTTGCGCAAACTGCGTCACCCCTCGCGCAGCCGGAAATTGCGGGCGTTCCTTAATGCCACCGTGCGGGAGTAAGGTTCCCGCCCGGGGGAAAACCGCCTCGACGCATCGGGGCAGTGCACAAGTTGAATTTATGCCGCTAGCGGGGGGCCGCTGCCATGAAAAATTGCCCGTACTGCAATTACGCCAATTACGACAATGCCACGGTCTGCCGCAAGTGTGAAGGTTCCTTTGTGGCGCAGCCCGCCACTATTTACCAAGGCCGGACCTACTGGATGGGGCCCGAACGCGCCAAGGCCATCCGCCGCCGGGCGCTTTCCCTGATCGTTCTGGGGCTCCTCATCAAGGTTTACTGGGGAGGCTACGGGCCTTGGCCGATGGTTGATCTCCCCATCCTCGCAACCCTGCGCACGTTTCTGGAACCCCTGCTGCTTATCGGTGGGGCCGCGCTTTACCTCTTCGGCTGGATTGTGAACTTCATTTGAACGGCCCTCAAGCGTTGCGAAAGCACCGGGTGCTGGATTGGCCTTGCTTCCTTTCGAAGGAGTTGATATTTTCAGCGTTGGAAGGGGAGGGGCGCGGAGTCAGGCGCCCGCGTGTAAGAGCAAGCGCAGCCCCTTCGACCCCACGACACCATTTGAACTCGTTAAGGAGTGAATTATGGGCGAAACAACGATTGCGCCTCCTATGCCCGAAGAACCCCCGGCCGGTTCTTTCCTAAGCCGTTTGTTCGGGGTTTTCATTTCCCCCGGCGAGACTTTTGCCGATATTGCACGCAAGCCGGGGTTTGTCGCTCCAGTGGTCACGATCATCGTTGCGAGCTGCACCTTGGCCGATACGCTGTACTTGAAAGTGGGCGCCGAGACGATGACGCGCCTGTCGTTAGAGCGCAGCTCCTTTGCTTCCCGGATGACACCGGAGCAGATGGACCAAGCCGTCAGTCGCAGCGGGGGCCACTTGGTGCGCACGCTCATCCTCACCGACGTATCGATTATCATCTTCACCATCCTTTTTTTCCTGATTGTGGCAGGTTTGGGGATGATGATTGTGAATGCGATTCTGGGTGGGCAAGTCAAATTCAAGACGCTTTTTTCCGTCGCCACTTATGCCAACTTCCCGAGCATTCTCGGAGTCATCCTGAGTCTTCCCCTCATCTTCTTCGGCGGCACCGAAAACCTGGATCCCCAGAATCCAATCCCCGTGAACCTCGCATTTTTCCTGAACTACAAACAGGTTCCCAAGCCTCTGTTCGCCCTTGCCGGGTCGGCTGACATCGTAGCGGTGTGGATCGTCATCCTGCTCGGGTTGGGAATGAGCAGAGCTACGGGCGGGAAAGTGAAGGCTCTGCCCATCACCCTGTGTTTCGTCGGCGCCTGGGCGATCTGGATTATTGGGAAAGTCGCAATAGCAGCGGTCTTTTAGTGCTCGACGCGTAGGTCGTTTGAATTCGTCCGGCATAGCCCGGACCTGTGTTGTAGGCCGGCGGTTCGTTCCTTAGGGCCAAGGAAAAACCGCGGACCTACGAAGCAGGTCTGCGCTACACTGCGTTTTCGCCCATACTCCGAAGCAGCTTGAGCAAAGTTACAGCAACCCAGAAGTCGCATGCCCATCAAGTTTGAAATCCTTGCTGAAGACAAGGTCACGCGTGCGCGCGCGGGATTGCTACACACACCGCACGGCGTTATCGAGACTCCCACCTTTATGCCCGTAGGCACCGGCGGCACGGTGAAGGGCATGACGCAGGATGAATTGGAAGCCTTGGGCGTGCAAATCCTGCTGAGCAACACCTATCATCTTTATCTTCGTCCGGGCCACGAATTGATTCGCGAGGCAGGCGGGCTGCATCGTTTCATGTCGTGGCCACATCCGATTCTGACCGACAGCGGCGGCTTTCAGGTGATGAGCCTGAAGTCCCTGGGCCGCGTCACCGAAGACGGGGTGTGGTTCCGTTCACACCTGGATGGCTCCTCGCATTTTCTCTCGCCCGAGCGTGCCGTGGAAATCCAAATGGCCTTGGGCGCGGACATCATGATGTGCCTTGACGAGTGCGTCGAATACCCGGCCAGCCATGAAAGGCTCGAGCGCGCCGTGAGCCTGACGACCCGCTGGGCGAAGCGGGCGAAGGAAGCGTTCGAGCAAGCTGGGTCTGGGTGCTGGGGACTGGGCGCTGGGGATGGTGGACTTGAGACTCGAGGCTCGGGATCAGGGGTTAGGGGATCGGGTTCCGAAACCCTGGCCCCGAAATCCGAATCCCCACTCCCGAATGACCATTCTCGAATCCCGGACGACGAATCCCGCGCCCCCAGCTCCCAGTACCCAGTCCCCAGCCCCACGCTCTTCGGCATCGTGCAAGGTGGCACCGACAAGGAATTGCGCCGCCAGAGCGCCGAGGCGTTGCTGGACCTGGATTTTGAGGGCTACGCCGTGGGGGGACTCGCCGTGGGTGAGCCCAAGTCGGAAATGTACGACACGGCGCAGTTTACGGCAGAGCTCCTGCCGCGCGACCGCCCCCGTTACCTGATGGGTGTGGGCACGCCGGAAGATCTGCTGGAGGGCGTAGCCCGGGGCATCGACATGTTTGATTGCGTCATGCCCACACGCAACGCTCGCAACGCCTGTGCCTTTACTTCCGAGGGCAAGGTCATTCTGAAGAACGCCCGCTACGCGCGGGACGACAGGCCGCTTGACCCCTCCTGCACCTGCGCGGTTTGCCGGCGCTATTCGCGCTGCTACCTTCGCCACCTTTTTGTGACCGGCGAAATGTTGGGAGCCATCCTGGCCACGCATCACAACCTCCACTTTTACCTTGACACTATGCGCAGAATCAGGCAGTCTCTCCTGTTTGGAGAGTTCGCGGAATTCCACTGTAGGGTGCGCGCGAGACCTTAGTCGCTCTCATACCCGAAGCGAATCCGGAAAGCCCGAACCGAGAAAATCCCGTACCTTGCGGACGGGGTGCTCATCCTAATCCTTGAAACTACGGCTCGACCTTGATCGAGTGCCTCTTCGTAAATCCTATTCTCCTGGCGGCGGACCCGGGCATGTCGGGTGCGTTGGGTCAGGTGCTTTTCATCTTCGCGCCCCTTTTCGCCATCTGGTATTTCCTGGTCATACGGCCGCAATCGCAACAGCGACGCAAGCTCCAGGACATGCTCGCCAGTCTGAAAACGGGAGACCGGGTAGTAACCAGCGGGGGTATTTACGGCACGATCATGGGCTTCCGGAATGGCACGGTGCAGGTGCAGATTGCCACCCAAGTAAAGGTTGACGTGGCACGGTCGGCCATTACCGGCGTGGTGACCGAGGAGGCGGAGGACTCAAGCAAGCAGGAGTCCGGGTCAAAAGGGAAGAAGTAACTCATATGGAGACTAAGATTCGAGGCCGGGCGATTGCCATTCTGCTGGTGGTTGTAGCCTGCATTTTGGGAATCATTGGCTTTCCCAAGAACGTTCAGGAGCTCAAGGACAATGTCCATACCCGCATCCACTTAGGGTTGGACCTAAGAGGTGGAACCAACGAGATCTTGCAGGTGCAGGTTGAGGATGCTGTTAACATTACCTCCGATGAGACGCTCGAGCGCTTGAAGGATGCACTGAAGGCCAAGAACCTCCCCTATGCGGATATCCAAGCGGACGACGACACGACGCAGAATCCCCCCCTTCACCGGATCCTGATCAAAGGTATTCCCCCGGAAAAAGCAGCAGACTTGCAAGCCATAGTGACCGATCAATACTCCGACTGGGACTTGGTGCGGGTTCCCGGCGATGACACCTCCCGGATGCTGGTCCTGAAGGTCAGTTCGGCCGCGACCATGCGCAACCAGGCACTGATGGAGGCGATGGACACCATTAACCGCCGCGTCAACGCCTTAGGGGTCGCAGAATCGACGATTTCCGAGTACGGCCAGGGCGATTTCGAACTCGTCTTGCAGTTACCGGGGGTAGACGACCCGTCACGCGTTGAAGAATTAATCCAAAAGACCGCAATGCTGGAGTTTAAGCTCGTGCAGGACGGGCCTTTTTCTTCCCGGGAGGCCGCCCTCGCTGCCCATGGCGGAGTCCTGCCGCCTGATGCCGAACTGGTGGAGGGTTCTTTCCTCGAAAACGGTAATGAAACCTGGTATGTGTTGAGCCGCATCGCGGCGGTCACGGGGCGTGATTTGACCGGGGCAGAACCCTCGCGCGATAGCTCCGGACGGCCCAATGTGGCGTTCCATCTGAACCGTGATGGCGCCGAGCGCTTCGGACGCATGACTGGCGCGAACATCGGCAAATACCTGGCGGTGGTGCTGGACAATCGTGTTTACACTGCCCCGGTTATTCACGGCCAGATTACCGACAACGGGGTCATTGAGGGGGGGAATTTCACCCCGCAGTCGGCCAATGACCTGGCGCTGGTGTTGAAGTCCGGCGCCCTGCCCGCGTCGATCAAACCCCTCTCGGAAGAGGTCGTTGGTCCGTCCCTGGGGGCCGATTCCATCCGCCATGGGGTAATTGCCTCGATTGTGGGCTTAGTCGCAATTATGGGTTTCATGTTGGTTTATTATCGCGGCTCGGGGGTTAACGCCAACGTGGCTCTGGCGCTGAATCTGCTCATTCTTGTCGCTGCGATGGGATATATTGGCGCAACTCTTACGCTGCCGGGCATCGCGGGAGTCATTTTGACCGTCGGTATGGGTGTGGACTCGAACGTGCTTATCTTTGAGCGGATTCGTGAAGAATTGCGGCTTGGCAAAGCCGTCGGGGCGGCGGTCGCGGCGGGCTTTGAACAAGCTTTCCGGACGATTATTGACACCCACGTCACCACCATCGTTTCTGCCGCCATCCTCTTTGCCTTTGGGACGGGGCCGATTCGCGGTTTTGCCGTGACTTTGACGATCGGCTTGCTGGCCAACTTGTTTACCTCAGTTTTTGTTTCGCGGGTGATTTTTGATTACGTTCTTTCGCGGCGTGAAAAAGGCGCGGCGCTGAGCATCTAGAATATTCGGGAACTTGGCGGCCTGCTGCGGTGTCAATGTCAAGGGAAAGGTGTGAAGGAGTCCATGGAGTTTTTTCACGAACCAAAGATTGACTGGATGGAAATAAAGTGGTACTTCATCTCCCTTTCCTTGGCCTTGGCGCTGACGGGGATTATCTCCATGGTGGTTCACCGGGGACTGGTTTACGGAATTGACTTCCGCGGCGGGACGGTCGTGACCGTGAAGTTCGCCCAAGCTCCCAACGACGATGCTATCCGAAGTGAATTGGACCGGGCCGGTTTGCGCAACTACACGATTCAAGGATATGGGCCGGCCAGCGATCACGCAGTGATCATCGCGCTCGACCTTCAGACCACCACCTCCGCCAATGCCCTTGACACTGGCAAGCAGTTAGTGGTCAATGGCCTCTCGAATCTTTATGGCAAAGGTCCGGAGGGAAAGTCGGACTTCAACAACGCTAGCCCGCAGACCGTGGCGGACCATTTGATGGCAGAAGATCCGCTGGGTGTCGGGGTAAAAGGTTTGGATACCGCCACCAAAACCTATCGCGATCTGGCCGAGGCCGCGGTCAGTTACCGGAATGCACCCCCACGCAGCGGTTTGCTGGCGGAATTTAGGGATCTGAGCAGCGTCCCGGGCGTTACCCCGGCGGTAATCTCGGCGCTGACCAAGGACTTCTACTTGTCCAGCTACGCCGTGACCAACACCAAGATTGTGGGGCCCAAGGTGGGCGCGGACCTGCGCCGCCAAGCCCTCTATGTCACGCTGGCGGGCCTGGGCGCTATGTTGATTTACATTTGGTTCCGTTTTGAGCTAATCTATGGCGTCGCAGCCGTAGTGGCGACGTTTCACGATGTGATTATTACGCTCGGATTTTTCTCCCTGCTGAATAAGGAAATTACCCTTACGGTCATCGCGGCCCTTCTGACCCTGGTGGGCTATTCCATGAATGACACGATCGTGGTCTTCGATCGAATCCGGGAAAACGTCCATGCGACCAAACGCGGGGACTTCTCGAAACTCGTGGATCACAGCATTAACCAAACTCTCAGCCGGACCATCCTGACCTCGGGGTTGACCTTTCTGGCGGTTCTCTCCCTTTTCCTGTTTGGAGGCGAAGTCATCCATGGGTTCGCTTTCGCCCTGGTGGTGGGAGTGATCATTGGCACGTACTCATCGATCTTTATTGCCAGCCCGATTGTGGTGTATTTTTACCAGCGATTTGCCCCGGGGGGAATGAGTCCGAGGGTCATCAAGGCAGCTTGAACGCGTGCCAGTTCCGTCCACTCGGTGCGGCCTGGCCCAATCGCGCGGAGTTTTTTAGGAGGCGATAATCCATGTTTGAGGATAGTTTGCTGGAGTCCTCGACGAAGAGTGCCCCGGTTTTGACCGGCAAACATTGGCTCATCTCGCTCGTTGTCGGCGCGGCCACCTTCTTCGCTCTGTACTTTCTATTGCCCATGGTCTCGGCCAACGAGACGAGTGTGATTGCGACCCAGTCGGCAATTGTGGCTGTGGTGTTTACAGGCTTCGCCTTAATCCTCTGCTATGTCTGGGTAGACGCGGGGCGCCACGGTTTTAACCGCGTCGTCTGGTTTGTCGTCAACCTGTTGCTCCCTCTGGTAGGATTTATCATCTACCTGATTTATAGCGCGAGCAAGACGGGCGACTGGAAACGCGCCACCCTTCCCATTGCTTACATTTTTGAGGTCATCATCATCGGTGTGATGGTGCTGATCCCCTTGATTTACACCGAGGCCCTGCCCAAGGCATCGTTGATGACCTTCCTGGCGGCGCCTCCCCCTCCCCCTCCACCCCCTCCTCCGCCGGCGGCGGCCGCTCCTGCTCCCCGAATTATCCATCGGGTCAGCGTGGAAGATATTATGCGCGCGCCCACGGTCATTCCCAAGACCATTGCCCAGGTCAAAGATGAGCCGGAGCCGCCTCCGAGCGGCGTGGGTGTGGTCGGTGGCGTTCCGGGCGGCGTTCCGGGAGGACAGATGGGTGGCGTACTGGGCGGCGTCATCGGCGGCGTGCTTTCTGCGGCTGCTCCTCCCCCTCCGCCTCCACCGAAACCGCAGACTCCCAAGCGTATCCGAGTCGGCGGCCAGGTGGAATCGGCGAGGTTGATTTTCGGGCCCAAGCCCGAGTATCCGCCGCTCGCCAAGATGGCGCGCATTCAGGGTGTGGTGAAGTTGGATGCACTTATTAGTAAGGATGGCACAATTGAAAATTTGAGAATGATCAGCGGCCACCCGTTGCTGGTCAGCGCGGCGATGTCCGCCGTGCAGCGCTGGCGCTACCAGCCGACCTTGCTCAACGGCGAAGCGGTGGAGGTGGCTACGGAAATCGATGTGAACTTCACGTTGTCAGAATAACCAGAAGATTCTGGTAATTTTTTAGGAGGGAAAACAACACTATGCTAGCTGCAAACCTGATGAGTTTAGGTCTGTGGTTGTTTCAAGGAGGAGAAGAGGCGGTGGGATGGGACCCCATTTCCATGTGGCATTCGATGGGATGGCCGGCCCGCATCGTGGTAATCGTCCTATTCATTATGTCGGCTTGGTCGATCGGCGTCATGATCGATCGTTGGATCGCTTTCAGCTCCGCGCGCAAGCAGTCGCGGGTTTTCGCTCCCGCCGTTGCCGGGGCGCTGAAGGATGGGAAAATTGATGAAGCGATTTCCATCGCGGAACAGAACAAGCGGAGCCACCTAGCGAAAGTGGTCACGGCCGGCCTGCAGGAATTCCAGGCGCATCAAGTGTCGTCGGAAATCCCCGGCGAGACCATCGAAGCGTCCAAGCGGGCCCTGGAGCGCGCTGCGGCCATCGTGCACGCCGAACTAAAGCGCGGCGTTTCCACCCTGGCCACGGTCGGTTCCACCGCACCCTTCGTCGGCCTGTTCGGCACCGTGCTGGGCATCATCCACGCGTTCCAAGGGATTTCCACCGCGAAGTCCACGGGCCTGGCTGCGGTCGCGGGCGGTATTTCCGAGGCCCTTGTCACCACCGCCATCGGCCTGTTCGTCGCCATCCCCGCCGTGTGGATTTACAATTATTTCACCACCAAGATCGAATCGTTCGACGTCGAGATGGATAACTCCTCCTCGGAGTTGATCGACTATTTCATCAAGCGAGCGTCGCGGGGGAAGAAGTAAATGGCCAAGAAAACCACAACGCTTGGGGCAGTCTCCGATATTAATGTAACCCCCATGGTGGATGTGATGTTGGTGCTGCTGATCATCTTCATGGTGATTACGCCCATGTTGCAGAAAGGCGTCAGCGTGGATATGGCGAAAGCCACGAACACGCGCGACATGACGGATGCCGATAAAGAAGACGCGGTGGTGCTGGCCGTCACCCGGGACGGTAAAATCTATCTGGGATCGGATCCCATCGCTCCTGACCAAATCACCACGACGGTCAAGGACCGGCTTTCCAGCAAACTGGATAAGACGGTCTACCTCAAAAGCGATCAAAACGCGAAGTATGGCGTGGTCGTTACCGTAGTGGACAATGTCCGGGCCGCGGGAGTGGACTCGCTGGGACTTGAGACTGAGAAGCGGGTCAACCGCAATCCATCCCTGCCGCCTCCGACGCAATAGGCGCGGCGGCAGGAGGCGAGGCTTGCCTCGCTTAACCCGAAGGAGGGTAGGACTATGGCTATGGCCATGGGGGGCGGCAAGAAGGGTCCCTTGGTGGACATGAATGTTACCCCGCTGATCGACGTCCTGCTGGTGCTGCTCATCATCTTCATGGTGATCACACCTTTGACGCCCAAAGGACTCGACGCGCTGGTTCCTCAGCCGAGTAAGGACAAAACACCGCCGTCTGAGGATGTCATGAACCGGACGATCGTGGTCAGCATCGACGCGCGGGGGAATCTCCAAATCAATCAGCAACCGATCACGCTCAATGACCTCGGTCCCAGGCTGGAGGACATCTTCAAAACCCGCAACGAACGGGTGATGTTCGTGAAGGGTGACCCAGACGTCAGTTTCGGCGCGGTCGCGGAGGTCATTGACGTCGCGAAAGGAGCGGGGATCGACAAGATTGGGTTAATTACTAGAGCGATCGAGGAAGGTAATTGAGGTAGGTTCGTAAGGCTGGGATGCGCCAGCTTTGCTTCTCGCAGGCGATTCAAAACCCCGTGTGCGGGCGGCGGCATGGCTGGGCAGGAGGCTTTCGGTAAACACACGCTCGGTGCACTGGTCACGGCTCGCTGAACCCGCAGCAGGAGAGAAGAACTATGGCGATGACCTTGGGTGGTAGCAAGAACGGCCCTGTGGCCGACGTCAATGTCACCCCGCTGATCGATGTCCTGCTGGTGCTGCTCATCATCTTTATGGTGATCACACCTCTCGTGCCCAAAGGCTTGGACGCGCTCGTTCCACAGCCGAGACCTCATTTGCCTGAGAAAGGACCGGTTCTCCTCACCATCGTGGTCAGTCTGGATTCGCAACACCATATCAAGATCAATCAGGAATCGACCACGCTCAGCGAACTCGGTCCCCGGCTCGAAGGTATTTTCAAAACCCGCAACGAGCGCGTGATGTTCGTGCAGGGGGCTCCGGATGTGGACTTCGGCGATGTCGCCGCGGTTATCGACATTGCCAAGGGCGCCGGAGTCGACAAGATTGGGTTAATTACGAAGGCGATTGAGGAAGGATCTTAGTTTCTCACTTGCTTCCGTCGAGGGAGGAACCTTGATGAAACTCTACAAACACGCCCCCCTCTGTGGGGTGCTGCTGCTGGCGCTCGTTGCCTGCGGCTGCGACCGGCTGAAGGCGCGTGACCACCTTAATAAGGGAGTCCAGGATTACCGTAACGCGCAGTTCCAGGGCGCCATTATGCATTTTAAAGAGGCCGTACGTCTTGATCCCAACTTGCTCAACGCGCGCCTGTATTTGGCAACCGCGTATGTGCAGCAGTATGTTCCGAACGGAGAATCCGAGGACAACAAGAAGATCGCTCAACAAGCCATCGATGCCTTCCAGGATGTCTTGAGTCGGGATCCGGGCAATACCACGGCCCTCTCCTTCATTGCGCAGATCTATTACAACATGAAGGATTTTGACAAGGCCAAGGAATATAACCAGCGCCGGATCAAGCTTGAACCCAACAATCCGGAGCCTTACTACTGGATTGGCGTGCTGGACTGGGCGATCTGCTTCCCCCGTGCACAACAGTTGCGGGTGGACCATAACCTTAACGTGGCCAAGGATCCCGCCCACCCGGATCAGTTGCCGGTGATTCCGGAAAAACTCCGCAAGGGGCTGGCCGAACAGAATGAGCCGCTGGTTGAGGAGGGCCTCAATAATCTGAAAAAGGCCATCGACCTCAAACCGAACGACGGCGGTTCCATGGACTATCTGAGCTTGATGTACCGCCAGAAGGCGGAGATTGACCCAGATGAGGACGCCCGTCAAGCGGATTTGAAGCTGGCTGATGATTGGGTGAATAAGGCTCTGGCTGCCATGAAAGCGGGGGGTAGCGGCTCGAGTGAAGCCTCCCCCTCGTCTGCCCAGTAGTCCGAAAACTCTTCCGCTGGAGCTACCGGCCGGACTTGTCTCGACCCGCGAGGTCGACACCAAGTCCGGCCTTTGCTTTTTCCCCCGCCTTTTCCGGTTTACTCGCCGCGGAGGCGCAGAGACGCCGAATAGGCGTCAGGTATCAAGTGTTAGATTCTTGCTGGCACCTGATAGCTGACACCGCCTCTGCGCAGTGCCTCTGCGGTGAAGGCACCTACACCGTTCTCCTCCGACCTGCTAGAATGTCCGTAGTGAGTATGGTGCAATTCGAAGACATTCTCCGGCAAGTCCAGTCATACCGGGCGGGGGACGATCTCACTCTGCTCCGGCGCGCTTACGAATTCTCCGCCTCACATCATGCCCACCAGAAGCGCCTTTCCGGCGAGCCCTACATTTCCCACCCGCTGGAAGTTGTGCACATCCTCGCCGGCATGAAATTGGACCCCATCTGCCTGGCGGCGGGCATGTTGCACGACGTGATTGAGGACACGCACACGACCACCGAATTGGTGCGGCAGGATTTTGGCGCCGAAGTGGCGCGCATCGTGGAGGGCGTCACCAAGATCAGCCGGATCAAGTTCTTGAGTCCGGAAGAACAACAGGCCGAGAATTTCCGCAAAATGGTCCTGGCCATGGTGGATGACATTCGCGTGGTCCTGGTGAAACTCGCCGACCGCCTGCACAACATGCGCACCCTCGAGTACCTTCCTCCCGACCGCCGCCAGCACATCGCGCGCGAGACGGTGGATATCTACGCTCCCATTGCGCACCGCCTGGGTATGGGAAAAATCCGCGGCGAGCTGGAAGACCTGGCTTTCAGTCATCTGGAGCCCGAGGCTTTCGAAGACTTAAAACGCACCATCGAGAGCCGGCGCAAGGTCAGCGACGACTTCCTGGCGGAGGTGCGCGCCCAAGTCGAAGGCAAAATGAAGGAAATGAACATCCCGGCGCGGGTCGAGGGTCGCATCAAGCGCCTTTACAGCATCTGGCTGAAATTGCGCCGCCAACAGATTCCCATTGAGCAAGTCTATGACCTGCTCGCCGTACGCATCATTACCGACAACGTCAAGAACTGCTATGCCGCCCTGGGGGTCATTCACAACACCTGGCGGCCCGTCCCCGGCCGCATCAAGGATTTCATCGCCATCCCGCGTCCCAACCTCTATCAGTCGCTCCATACTTCCGTAATTGGGCCCCACGGCCAGCCCTTTGAAGTGCAGATTCGCTCGGAGGAAATGCACCGTATCGCCGAGGAGGGCATCGCTGCGCACTGGAAGTATAAGGACGGGCGCCCCCTCACCCAGCAGGACGAGGAGCGCTTCGCCTGGCTGCGCCACCTCGTCGAGTGGCAACAGGAAATGCGCGACCCCGGCGAGTTCCTCTCCACCTTGAAAATAGACCTCTACCCGGAAGAGGTTTACACCTTTACACCCAAAGGAAAAGTCATTGTCTTGCCGCGCGAGGCCACCCCGATCGACTTCGCGTACGCCATCCACACCGAGGTCGGTCATCATTGCGTGGGCGCCAAGGTGAATGGCCGCATCATGCCGCTCAAATACCGCTTGCGAAATGGCGACATCGTGGAGATCATCACCCAGGCAAGCCACGCTCCCAGCCGCGACTGGCTGGGGCTGGTGAATACTTCGCGGGCGCGCAATAAAATCAAGCACTGGATTAATGTTGCACAACGTAAACAGGCGTTGGACATTGGCAAGCGTCTGCTGGAAAAGGAAGCGCGCAAGTATGATGTCGCCCTGAAGAAGATTACCGCCGAGGATTACGGGCGCGTGGCGCGCGATTACGGCTGTACGGCGGCTGACGATCTCTACGCCGGCATCGGCTATGGAAAGTTTGCGGCGCGGCAGGTGCTCGCCAAGCTTGTGCCTTCGGCCAAGCTCGAACCGGTGCAAGCCTCGCGGCTGGCGAATTCCGTCAAGCGCGCCTTGGGCGTGGCCTCCGACGCGGCCATCCAGGTGAATGGCCACGATGACCTGATGGTCTATCGCGCCAAATGTTGCAACCCCGTGCGCGGCGAGGAGATCATCGGCTATATCACCCGTGGCAAGGGCATCGCCGTGCATGCCAAGCATTGCGCCAACGTCCAAAACTTGCTTTACGACGCGGACCGGCGCATTGACGTCGAGTGGATGGGCCCCAAGTACGCTCTCTATCCCGTCAAACTGGCCCTGCTGACGGAAGACCGCCAGGGGATGCTGGCGGACGTTACCGCCGCCATTGCCGGCGTGCACTCGAATATTCAGAATATTGAGGCTCGCACCGGCGACAAGCGTGCCAACATTGATGTCACGGTCGACATTGTAGACATTGAGCACATGGACAAAATCATTTCATCGCTGCGCAAAATCGAAGGCGTCTATCAAGTCGAACGCGTTACGCAGCCGTAGTCCCACACGGCCACCGCAATTCTTGGAGGATCACTTGAGCAAACAAGCCATCTCCACCCCTTTGGCGCCGGCGGCCATCGGCCCTTACTCGCAAGCGGTTTGTTCCGGCAATCTGGTTTTCGTGTCCGGACAAATCCCCCTTGACCCCCAAACCGGCCACGTGGTGGAAGGCGACGCCGCCGTGCAGACCGCCCGCGTGCTGCAAAACCTCTCGGCCATTCTGGAGGCCGCCGGCTCAAGCCTGGCGCAGGTATTGAAAGCCACGGTTTATCTGAGGGATATGGCGGATTTCGCCATGATGAATGAGGTGTACGCGCGCTTCTTCGGCGACTGCCCGCCGGCTCGCGCCACCGTGGAAGTGGCACGCTTGCCGCGCAATGTGTCCGTGGAGATCGATCTCATCGCCGAAGTCGAGGGCTAAAGGCAAGAGTCGTCAGTCGTCAGTAAAAGCGGCTCCGTCTTTAGGCCTTTACTGAGAACTGGCGACGGTGGGCGCGAGACGCGTGGTGAGAAATCCGGGTTAGCTGACTTTGGTAACTTTCCCCGAACGAATGCACGCCGTGCAGGCGTAAATCCTCTTACGCGCGCCCTGCACGAGCGCGTGTACGTGCCGCAGGTTGGGATTCCAACGGCGCTTCGTCACGTTGTGCGCGTGACTGATATGATTTCCATATTTGGGACCTTTTCCGCAAAGGTCGCAGGTACGAGCCATTGCCACACCTCTTCTGAAAGCGAAAGCTGAAATACTGCCAACCCCTATTCTACCAGACACCCGCAATTTTGCCCACGGCGAAGGTGCCCTGGGGTTACAATGATTTCATGGACAAAGCTAATCGCTCGCATTTTCTCATGACCGCGGCCGCCCTCGGGATTCTCGCGGGCCTTACCCTGCTCCCGGCTTGCGGCACTCGCAATACCGCGCCCGGTCAGGAGGTTTGGGCGGAGGTCGACGACCAACCCATTTACCGCGAGCAGGTGGAGCGGCTCTACCGCGACCGCACGACCCAGGGTACGGAGTCCATCTCCCCCGAAGAGGGCATGAGCTTCAAGCTCAGTATCCTAAACGAACTCATTAACAATCAGATCCTGGTCTTGCACGCTTCCCATTCGCGCATTACGGCTTCGGAAGCGGAAATCGACGCCAAGGTGGGGGAATTAAAGAGCCCCTATTCCCCGGAAGAGTTTCAGAAGAAACTCCAGGCGCAGGGCTTGGACAACGACGCTTTGCGCAAGCAGATCCGTGAAAGCATTATCTTAACGAAGCTTATTAATAAAGATATCATATCACATATTGACGTTACCGACGCGGAAATCACCTCCTATTATCAGAAAAACAAAGCGAACTTCACGGTTGCCGAGACCACTTACCATATCGCGCAGATCCAAGTGACCCCCCGCCCCGATGCCGAGGTCCGGAACTTGAAAAATGACGATGCCAAGACTCCCGCCGCCGCCGAGCACAAAATCCAGGCTCTTTACGAAGACCTCATGGCCGGTAAAGACTTTGCCACGGTCGCGCAGGAGTACTCTGAGGATCCCAGCACCGCGGCCGGCGGAGGCGACATGGGGTTCATCCCCGCCTCCGGCCTCAACGCGGCGCTGAAGCAGGTGGTCAACTCGCTCAAAGTGGGCCAGATTTCCCCCGTCATTCGATCGAATATCGGCTTCCACATCTTTAAGCTCCTGGGGGTGGAGGAGGCCGGCCAGCACACCCTTGCCGACCTGCGCGTGAAGAGCACCATCCGGCAAACGGTGCGCAACGAGAAGGAACAACTGCTCAAGGCGGCTTACATCGAAATGCTCCGCAACCGCTCCAAAGTGATTAATCACTTGGCGGTAGCAATCGTGAATGCCGGCGGCGTGCCGCCCCATGCGGGGTAGGCGGCGGGTCCTGGGTGCTGGGTAGAAAACATCCAGAACTCAGTACCCAGAACCTAGTCCCCAGCACCCGGTTCACACCAGCCGCAGCAGGCGCGCGCCGCTTTCCACACCCCGGCCTTCCGCCATGTAGACGCGCTCGATGCGTCCGGCGCGCGGCGCCCGCAATTCATTCTGCATCTTCATGGCTTCGATCACCAGCAGGCCCTGGTCACGCTTTACTTCCTGACCTTCGATCACCAGCACTTTCACAATCTTTCCGGGCATGGGCGCCACGATTTCCTGCGGGCCCTCCGCCTCAATGGAGGATCCCGTCCGGCGCCACCGGCGCGAGTCACGCAACTCCACGAGGTATCGCCGCAACCCCACCACCACGACATAGGGGCCGGCGAGGCCGGGGGCATCGCCCGGGCGCTTGGAGATGGAGGCTTCGTACGACCGCCCATTCATCAACAGGGAGTACACACCGGGAGTGATTTCCTCGCAGTGCGCCTCCGCGGTCTGGCTGCCGATGCGGAAGCGCCGCACGCCGTTGGCGGTTTCGTGCGCCACCAGTTCGACTTCGTGCTCCAACGTCTTGGAACCGCGATGAAGCCGCGCCTGGAATTTCATCAAGGCCTCCCGCCCGCCCGCTGGGGGCGCCGAAGGAGTAAGGCACGCCGGCCGGCCTGCTTCCATCCATTGCTCGCCGTGGAGGGAGCCGGCGCCGCGTCGCCCTTCTGTTCCGCATGCAGGAGCGCCGCCAGCAGGGCCACGCGCTCCTCTTCTTCCGACGGCGGCTCTTCCTCCATCAATCCCGCGGCCAGCACCCGATCGATGAATCCGGTGTCCAGCCGGCCCGCCACAAAATCCGGGTGCTCCAGCACGCGGCGAAAGAAGGGGATATTCGTGCGGATGCCTTGAATTTCGTATTCGCCCAGAGCCCGCCGCAGCCGCGCCATGGCCTCCGCGCGGTCCGTCGCCCACACGGCGAGTTTCGAGAGCAGCGGGTCGTATTCCAGCGGCACTTGCCAGCCTTCGTACACCCCGCTATCCAGACGGACGCCTGGCCCCGCCGGCGCCTGCAACCGTGTAATGCACCCTGGCGACGGGAAGAAATTGTTAGCCGGAT
>JBEKNU010000059.1:0-30447 GCA_049522495.1 Terriglobia bacterium | reverse complement strand
TCCTGCCCCATCCCGATTGACGGCGGGTGGTTGCCGCTGGGGCATCGGGCCGAAAAAACCCGTGGACAGGTCTGCGCTGACCGCGCCTGCCCGCTATAGCTGGGGGGACGAGAGATTGGCTTTGGGGGTGCAAGATCCTGTGATGCCATCGAAGGGCAGGATGGGAAAGAGGGGCTTACCTCGGCCCTCAGGCCAATCTCAGCTCTCGCGGATAGATTCGTTTTGCCAACTTGGCTCCTCGCCTCGAGCCGGTGGCCGAAATGAGCTTCTGGTCTTCCAAAATGTCAAGAACCTCATCTTGCGCATCCTTTCTCAGATACAACCCCTTGGAGAGCCGCGTAATATCCTCATGCGGAAGCCTCTTGTTCTCCCTAAAATGGGCAAGGATGGCCAAAGACAAATAAAACTTCTTGTCCCTGTTAGTGCTCGACAGATTGTCCCAAATGTGCCTTGGGTGTGTCTGATCCCGAACTAAATACCGTGCAATACTTGGAAGCAGCCCATCAGTTTCACGAGATTCAATTGATGAGTATTCAATTCTTTGAATTCCCTTAATGTCGGAGGGGACGTCCTTGGACTGTTTCCGATTGACCAAGATGTAATAGTCCTTGCCAACCCCCTCGGCAAGACCCAATTCAAGAGAGACATTTGGGTTCCAAAATGATAAGTCAAAAATGCAGTAATCGACTGCTTGGATATAAGTCGTCAAAATTGAGAGGAGGTGCTTGCTTCTGAGGCTCGTATCAGCGTAGTACCACGCAATCGGGAGTCTTTCCAATGTTTCCCGGAACGCCCGGAAATCGAACGGACGGGCATAGGGACAACCTACAAACACAGTCGGCGAAAGGAATGGTGCGCGTGCCATGGCACGCGTTTGGAACCACAATTCTTGTCGATTTGGAAGAGAAATGTGAACTTAGTTTGACATCCCCCGACAGTTTGCACTGGGATGCGGCAGGGTGGCTGAGGGCGGAGGAAGGGCGTATGCCGACTGCAGGCCTCACGCGCCGGACATGCACCCACGGGGTCACCGGTGGGACTGCGTTGAGGAACTAGCCGCCACCGCTGGATGGTGAGCCTCCGTGCTTGCTCGATTTTACTCCTCAAAGGGTATGATGGACCGAAGCTTACCGTGCCTGCCCTGGATATGGACCGTGCCGTTGCCGGCTAACTGCTTCGCACGGTCGACGGCCTTCTGCTGGGTGGCATACACGCCACTCGCACGGTCAGCGTTCGGCTTCCTCACAGCCCAGCCGTCATCGTGCAGGACTACGTAAACAACATTGTGCTTGTGCGCCGCCATCTAGACCCTCCGCTCGTCGGCGAATTCGGCAACGAGCTAACTCGCTATAGACCAATATTATCACATAAAGCGGGTAGCACGGCGCACGCGGTTTTCTTCACCTAGATCCTAAATCCTTACACCTAGCATCTCCTGTCTCATGCCTCCTGCCCTCTTTTGAATCTGCCATCTTGAATTTGCGATCAGCCTTGCGCCCCCTCCCGATTGACGATTAGCGATTGGCAATTTTCGGGCTCTTTACTCGTCACTCGTCACTGCTCTTTGCCGCCGTGCGGTTGCCGCTCGGGTAAGAGAACATGTAGCGCTAGGCCCGCCCTCCGGCCTTGCGGCTATTCCACTGCGACGCGTTTTTGACGGCGCGGCCTGGAAGTTTGAGGTCCGATGTTTCGGACGTGGGCAAAGGAATTTCGGATTATCTTATGGCGGCGCGGTCTTGATGTTTGAGGAAAGGTGTTCTCGTACGCGGGCAAAGGAATTTCGGATTATGTTATGGCGGTGCGGAAAAAGCCCGCGCCGCTGGAAGAGCCGCAGGGCCGGAGGGCGGGCCCTGCGCTACCAGCAGCCTCCTGCCCCATCCCGATTGACGACGGGCGCTTGCCGCTGGGGTTTCGGGCATGAGAAAAGCGCACGGTCAGGACGGGTCGCCGCGACGACACCGTTGCTACCCGCCGAGGTCAACGGACTTGGCAAGACCAGACTGTGCAAGTGGCCTCGGAGGGAGCCCCCGTACAGGTGAAGTTCAACGTGTGGTTCCACCCTCCTTGACCACCTACGCTTAATTTGGAAGCCGTAGGTTGACCGGCTGCGGCTGAAGATCCGGAGGATGCGGCCCAACCGTGGAGACCAGACCCGTTCCGCTAAGTGCGCTCGTTCGCGGACTGCCGGTAGCGCTGTCGGAAATGCTGAGCGTGCCGGTCCTCGTCCCCGCCGCTACCGGCGTGAAAGTCACCGAAATGGTGCAGTCAGCGCCCGCACTCAAGGTGGTCGGGCAGGTGTTGGTCTGGGAGAAATCCCCGCTGGCTGTGATGCCGGAGATAGTCAGCGTGCTGCTGCCCGTGTTGGTCAGCGTGACGGTCTGGGCGTGGCTGCTGGTTCCTACGCCTTGAGCTGAGAAGGCGAGTGGAGAGGACGCCAAGTGTATAACGGGCGCTGGCACGGGCGTTGGCACGGGCACGGAGATCGGCGCAGTTACAATTGGTGCGGGAGGGAGCACCCGTATAGGTTGCCCCGGGACCGGGCCCGGTGGCCGAGGCGGAAGAACCGGAGGGTGCGGCCCACTCGTGAGGGCCAGACCTGTTCCGCCCAAGGTCATCGCCTGCGGGCTGTTGGAGGCGTTGTCGGTGAGATTCAGTGAGGCGCTTCGGCTCCCCCTCGCGGACGGCGTGAACGCCACGATTACCGTGCAGGTGTCATTAGGCGTGACCGTGGCTCCCGTGCAGGTGTCGGCGCTCTTGACAAAGTCGCTGGCATTCGTCCCGCTGATTGTGGCTGTCGAGATGGTAAGGATGTCCGTGCCGCTGTTGGTGATGGTCTCCGTCAGGGGCGCGCTTGAGGCGCCGACCGGCGCCGGGCCGAACGGGAGGCTGGTGGAAGAGGGACTGACCACCGATGCCAGCGAAATCTTCGCCACATAGTTGTTGTAGCCGGAGGGAGTGGAAACGCCGCCGAGCACCCAGTACCAAGGGCCAGGTGAGCTGGCAGGGATAGCCGAAGGTGGAATCTCATTGCCGGGGTATGTTTGCCCGGTTATTGGATTTTTTATCTGGGTACTGATATCGCTGAAGTTCCCCTGGCGCTCTGCCGCGGACGGGATCGCGAGGGAATAGGAAGGGCCGCCGGGGTACACTTGGACCGACTGGCAGAAACCCTGCCGTTCGGAGCTCCCGGAGAAGAATTCGGTGGCGGACGGAAGCGACTCCATAGCTGTGAAGGCGGCTGGTGTCATCTGGGCGACTAGAACATTGCCTCCGAGTGTGCCGTACACCGAGGTAAAAGGAAAGTACCCGATCGGAAAGGGAACACAAGGAGCGGCGGTTGCGGTCTGCTGAAATGCCCCAGGCGTCGTGGGGATGTTGGTCGAGTAGGTATAACCGGCCACGTAGGCGTTGCCGGAGGAGTCGACGCCGACGCCGGAGACAAAGTCGTCCTCAGTGCCGCCCAGGTAGCTGGAAGAGACCAGTGCCGAGCCGGCGGCATTAAACTCCGACACAAACACGTCATACCCGTTATACCCGCCGTTGTTAGTCGCCTGAAACGGGTTCACGGTGGGGAAGTTGGTCGATGTGGTCCGCCCCGTCACATAGGCCTCCCCTGCGGAGTCCACGGCAATGGCCAATCCGGATTCATTGCCGCTGCCCCCGAGATAGGTGGAGTAAACCGGCGCCGATCCGGAAGGGTTCAACTTGATCACGAAGGCGTCCTGGCCACCCCCCAAAGCAGTCTGGAATGCGCCGGGCGTGGTGGGGAAACTGTTGGAAGTAGTACCCCCCGCCACGTAGGCGTTGCCTGATCCATCCGCCGCAATTCTGTTCCCACTGCTAGAGCCGACAATTCTAGCGCTGGCTGCATTCCCAAGGAAAGTGGAATACACGAGCGAACCCGTGGGATTGAGTTCTGTCACGAAGGCACTGTTGAGATAAAGAACCGCGCCGTTGTAACATGGCAACCCATTGATATTGGCGCAATTAGTAGCTGGAATCGGAGGGGTGGGCTGGAAGGCTCCCGCCGTCGTGGGGAAATTGCACGCGTTGCCGAAATTAATGCAAGCTAGTTCACCGGGCCAGAAGTACGATGACGTAGATCCCGTCACGTAGGCGTTGCCCGAGGAATCGGCGGCGATAGCATTGCCTGCGTCTGCGCCGTAGCCACCAAGGTACGTGGAATAGACCAGCGCGGAACCCGTAGCGTTAAGCTTCGTCACGAAGGCAGTAGAACAGTATTGCGGAGACTTGGTGCAAGCAGGCGGAGCGGGATACCCCGCAGGTATGCCGTTAACGGGGGGTTGGGCGAAGTCGGAGGGGTTCGGCGGGTTGGGCTCGAGCGCCCCTGGCGTCGTAGGAAAAATACCCGAGTATATATTACCAGCAGGTAATTCAGGGTAGGTAAATCCTGTCAGATAGGCGTTCCCCGCAGGATCGACGGCCATGTGAATACCTTCGATGTTCCCTGGGCCAAAGTAAGTTGAATAAACCAGCGCCGAGCCGGTGGCATTGAGCTTCGCCACAAAGTACCCGCCGTTACCTACGAGGGTGGTTTGGTAAGCCCCCGGGGTGGTGGGGAAACCGGGGATCGCGAAGCCTGCAATGTAAGCGTTTCCTGTCGGGTCCACGGCAATCGCATCGACGGAGACGGTGGTACCAGGAAGCATTCCACCATTTGGTACAATCCCGATCAAGAAGGTCGAGTAGACGAGGGAGGTTCCCGTGGGATCAAGCTTCGAGATATATGCTGCCACGAACCCCCCCCCAGGGTTTGACGTTTCAAACGCTCCGGTGGTGGTCGGGAAGTCCGAGGAGTTTGTCGAGCCCGCCACATAGGCGTTGCCAAAGGAATCGACGGCGATGCCAGCCAAACCGTCAGAACCACTGCCGTCCAGGAAGGTGGCATAGCTGAGCACAGGATCGATGACGAGTGGCCGCGTGTGGTCATAGGAAGCGACTTTGAAGCCAACCTGATTGTCAGCTTGCAAAACGTAGTGCCCCTCAAGGAATTTCCGATTTTGGATTTTGGATTTTGGATTGTCCGTCGTATTTCGCTTTACGTCTTGGACTGTCGACTGTGAACTGTCAACTGTAAACTGCTCTTGGTAGACCACCGGCTTGTGGAAACGAATCTCGCCGCCGTCGGTTTTGACCACGAGGTCGCCATCGGCCGCGATTTGTAGCGGCGGCTTTGCGCCGCCATTTTTGCTCGATGGGTGGCGGGATAAACCCGCCGCTACATCCAGCGCGATCACACTCGGGTCCGCGCCGGGGGCCACCACAAAGTCATATTCCAGTTGCCCGCCCTGGTTGCCGTAATAAACCAGGTCCACGCCGGGATAGACACCCTGATACCTTACCTTGGCGTAGTTCGACACGTTCGTCCGCCATTTATTCGGATCGTTGCCGATGAAGTAGTTGCTCTTGCCCGGGAGTTCGTCCGCGCCCGTCACTGCGGCGCCGGCATTTGCGCCCACCAGTCTCATGCGAAGAACGCTGGCCGTGGTCTTTTGTACGTTGTCAGGTGTGGACTTATCGAGGGATGTTGTAGCGCCGGACTTTAGTCCGGCACGTGCCGACCTAAAGGCCGGCGCTACATCCGCATCTGCCGACCTACCGACCATGTCGGGACGGGTTCCGGTTGGCGCTACGCCTGACGCCTTCTGCAAGGTGAGGACCGCCTCGTTTCCGGTAAGGAACAGCGAGTACCCTCTCCCACGCGACAGGAACTTGACACGCCCATCCGTCTGCCCTGCATTCGCTTCAAAGGCTAGCGGCAGCTTGCCGTAATTTGCAACCAAACGATTTGCCAATGGATTTGGGGGGTTGGCAGCCGCGCCAGCGGGCCGGTTCACAGCGCCCGACACCCTGTTGAGGGCCTGTTTCGTCGCGGGGACATTCTGCCGCGGAAAGGGCAGGGAAAAATCAACCACCATCGCCGCACTGATGGCCGCGATGGCAATCGCTGCGCCAATCAAAATACTGTTGAACGAGTATCGAATCCCTTTGGTCATCCTATCCTCCAGGTTTTTTTATCCAGATGTTCGCGTGTGGCCCAGACTTTGTCTTGTATGGTTGCGCCCCACTAACGCACCACTCGTGATCGTCTACCGGCACGAATTTCATTGCTGCTCGCGCTTTCGGACGCAAGCCCTTTCGGGCATGTGATTCCTGACGTTGACGCTCCCGCGCAGGCCAAACGGCGTTGGCGGGGGCGTTCGTCTGCCGTGTAATGAACCGGGGTCTTGGCCTCGCGGAAAGAGTGGCGCAGGGACTCTCAGTTGGTTGCTGAGATCAAGTGTGATAGTGGAGAATTTGCCCTAAGCATGACCATTAAACACGCATTTAGTAAGAATGTCAATATATTTCCTTGCTTTGTATCTTTTCATTTTAAATGAGTCACAATGTGATAAATACATTGACGGGGCGCAGAAAATGGCCGGACAACGGCCTTCCGAAGATCCCTGCTGCCGAAAGCAAGCGTAGCGCTCACCTCTGCGGTGTGAGGTCCGGGGCTTTTCGTGCCCGCCAGCGCTCGACAGCTTCGTCCTCGGCGTTATTTCAAGGCGGCGTCGAGCCGGCGCAGTCCAAGGGGCTTCGCACATTTTCATGTCCAGTGGCGAGCCGCAGGCTCATGGGAATCTGTGGTAAGAAGTTTGAATCGGGATGCAGGGCTGCGGTTATGCTAAGAGCAGTGGCAAGTGGCGAGTGGCCAGAAACACGGTCCAAAGTCCGGGGGACCGAATCGAAAACCGAAAATCGAAACTCGAAAATCCCAAATCACCAATCACCAATCGCCAATCATCAATCGACCAGTCCCCGAAGCGGCCATGCTTACCGAAGCTTGTTCCCAGGCTGAATCTGGCCCAACGTTCCGCGTCAGCCGCGCCGATTGCAGTGAGGGAACGCAAGCGCCGCAGCGAAGCGAAGGCGCACAGCGCGTCGGCTGCACGCGGTGGTTGGGCAACACTCACTTACCCGCTGCTTGTTGAGAACGCTCTGCCGCCTTCTTCAATCGCGCCAGAGCATCCGCTACTCCCTCGTGTAACTGCCGGCTCCCGAAATGTTCGAGCATCCATCCCCACCATCCAGGTGAGATTGTGAAGTCTCAACCAAAGCTCACCCGGCAATGCTGTTTATCCAGCGCACGACACACGATATGGTTGTGCACCGTGATGCCGAAGGGTAACTGCGTGGTCAGATCCAAGGCCCGTCTGTCCGGGTCGATGCTCGCCACCGTGATCTGCACGTCCCAATCTTTCCCGAGCGCTCTCGTTCGCGCGGATATTCGCTGCCCCGACTGGGCCGGGCCCGCCGGCTCGATCGAGCGCGTTTCCGCGTCCCACCACAACCCATAATTGCAGGGATCAGCCAGGAGTTGCCAGACCTGCTCGACGGGTGCTTCCACGGTGGCAATGGGACAAGCGCTTATGCTCATGGAGATATCACAACCTGCTGACCAGTGGCGGTGGCGGTTTGTCGCCGACCACAATACGAGTCAAGGAAGAATTATCGGCTCATTGCGAGCTTGCCGCAAGCGGCCATGATCTGCTTTATCTTGGTACGGAGCCGGCGCGGAGTCAGGCGCAGTCGGCCTTACTTCGCGGTTCTTAACATGAAAGTCCCAACATAAATACAAACGCGCGGTTAGGAAAAGCCGCGGAGTAATGCCGAATTTCTTGCTCGATAAGGTTTACCCTACCCCCTCGGTAGGAGAGCCAGCAAAAAGCCCCGACATTGCCCATCGATCTTGCTAAGTGTTTGAAAACAATACAGGATATTCAAATCAGGAGAACCGGGGATTCGGCGTAAGCCAATGAAAATAAACATCTTATAAGCCATCGTGCGGCCATTGGTGGGGAATCACGGGCATTTGCGGACTATCCACAATGATATTGGAGGGGGGTGCTGAATTTCTTGCTGCATCAAGAAATTTTCCACCGATCGAGTGAACGAGTCATAAGGGCAGTGGCTAGTGGCTAGTGCCAAGGGCAGTGACGAGTGACCAAAAAGAAAGTCCGAAGTCCGGCGTCCGGAGTCCGAAGTTGAAAAAGAACAGTGACGAGCGAAAGGCGATTCGGGGAAGTTGGGATGCCGTGCCGTTTTTGGGGGTGAGGGTAAAACTGTTGAGTCCCGCCAGCTTTCTGAACCCGTCGAATTCGATGGGTTTAAAATCCGGGTTATTCAGGAATTCCCATATGCCCAGAAACTCGATGGTATTCAGCGCAGCGCCGATTCCCTTTGCGGCGACACTTCTGTTAGAATCCGCGCCGTGGGAAAGTTTCACCGGCGCTCATGAAAACCTGCCCCATTTGCCAGCAAGCCTACTCCGACGATGTGGAGTTCTGTGCCCGCGACGGCGCTCGCCTTGCCGGCGAGGTCCGCGAGGAACGCGAATGTCCTTACTGTGCCGAGCGGATTCTCAAGAAGGCTCGCGTCTGTAGGTACTGTGGCCGCGACGTGGAGCCTTTAGTCAAGGCCGACACTGAATCTCCCTCACCTGCTCCGCCGGAAAAAACTGTCGAAGCTACGCCCGCACCGCCGCAAGCCAACAATGCCCCTGCGGCCGCCAGCCGCCCTCCCGCGCCGGCCAAGCCTCCGCAGTTCGAGATCATTTCGGAGCCACCCAGCAAGCTGAAGTACGTCGCCATGGGAATGGGCGCGCTGGTTTTAGTTGTTGCCGCAGCCTTGTATCTCACGCACCGCGGGGTGAATAAGGGCGAGGTGCGGGTCAATCCCAAGGATGGATTGAAGTACGTCTGGGTTCCGCCCGGGACTTTTACGATGGGCTGCTCGCCCGGCGACAACGAGTGTTATGACTTTGAAAAGCCGCCGCACCCGGTGAGTATCTCCCATGGGTTTTGGCTGGGGCAAACGCCAGTTACCGTCGAGGCCTACAAGCGCTTTGCCGGGGCGACCGGAAAGCAAATGCCACCTGAGCCGGACATTGGCGGGAGGCCGCTCAATCCGGGGTGGGGCGACGGGGCGATGCCCATGGTCGAGGTGACCTGGGATGATGCCCAGGCCTATTGCTCTTGGGCGGGCGGCAGGCTGCCGTCGGAAGCTGAGTGGGAGTATGCGGCGCGGGCGGATAATACCGCAGCGCGATACGGGCCAATCGATGAAATTGCCTGGTACGCGGGCAATAGTGGGAGCGAGCGCCTGGACAGCGAGACGATTTGGAGAAAAGAAGACCAAGCCAAATTCCTGAAGAGTCTGAACGAAAATGGCAACACCATGCACGAAGTCGGGCAGAAGCGCGCCAACGACCTCGGGTTGTTCGACATGTTGGGAAACGTCTGGGAATGGGTGTATGACTGGTGGGACCAGAGCGACTACCAGAACAGCCCGCCCCAAGACCCCATCGGGCCGACGAGCGGGTCAGAACACATCCTGCGCGGCGGGTCGTGGGTGGGCGTTCCCAGGGACATCCGCGTGTCGCTCCGCAATCGGCGCAACCCGGGCACCAGGGACTTCGACATCGGGTTCCGGTGCGGCGGGGATATGGATATTCCTTAAGAGCAGTGGATAGTGAACAGTGGATAGTGGATAGTGCTAAGGGCAGTGACAAGTGCTAAGAGCAGTGGATAGTGCTTAGTGGCTAGTGCTTACAGCAGTGGCTAGTGATAAGTGACGAGCGAGCTGTTCACGCCCTCCACACCGCTTCCCATGAGGCAGCGGTGGGGGTCACCATCAGAACGTTTCCCTGCCGGCGGACTTCTGCGCCGGTGATTTTCGCGAAGCGCCAGCCGCTTGCCAGCGTGCTGGGCAACTGGACATTTGCCGGCGCCGGTCCCGCGCCACGCTGAAATTTAAAGCGCCAACCGGCGTGGCGGTCGAGCGGCTCGAGACTCACGTCAATCCTCCCGAAGCGCGTGGGGGAATGCAGCCAGGCCAGGGGCTCGCCACTGGCCAATTCAGAATCCCCAATGCCCGCCAGCAAGCGCAGATCCTGACCGTCTTCGAGCGCCAGCATGTGACGCAAGTAAAGAATGCACTCCGCGCTCGCCCAATTGTGGGGCATGTCGGCGTGCAGGTCGGCGGTCAGGCTGCCGCGCACGGGCTGTTCCTCCCACCAGCAATAAAGCGGTGAGGCATGATTCAGAAAACCGCTGAAAGTCCGTCGCGCCCAGTCGGCAAGGCCCGCCCACAAGTAGACGTGCGCCACAAAGGCTCCGTTGTAGGGCCACAGTCCCCCGTGGGGCAGCCAGCCGGTTTCCGCCGGAATGTCTTCCTGGGTGCAGGACTGCATCAAGCGAATATGACCTTGCACAATCGGATCGTCTTTGTCGAATACCAGGCCTGGATAGATGGCGTGGGATAACGCCCATTGACCCGTCTGGGGCCGTGGCCGATCCCATTCATCGGGCGCGGACCAAAGCGGGTCTTCCTTCGCCAACATGGGAAGATAATCGAACCCCTCGGGATGGCGGCGCATCTCCTGGCGAGCGGCGGCGAGGAAGGCCGCGCGCAATTCCTGGTAGAACTGTTTCGCGCCACCGGGATCCGCAAGGCCCAATTTATCCGCTGCCTCGACCACCGCCTTCAGGCCCGCGAGCACCCACACGGTGTTGGTGAACTCGGAATGGATGCCTCCCAGCCCGCCATCGCCATAGCCGGGCGCCAGCAGACCATAGCGGCCGTTGATGCTGCCATCGCTCCGGGCTTTCTCGCGCAGGCTCACCAGAAACTTCACCGCCTGCACCACCTGGGGCTGCATGGCGCGGAAGTAGCTCCAGTCCTGGCTCAGCTCCGCCTGCCGCACCAGCGTGAACAAGGCGATGCCGGTGTCCTTCCAATGCGCATGTCCGGCGGCCGCGAACACGCCTCCATCCGCCTCTTGATGGTTCCATGTGATTTCCAGTCCCTGTTGCGCGGCCGCGTCGTATCCGAGATAACGCGCAGCTTCCAGAAGGAAGTGGCCGTCCACGATGGCCACGGTGCGGTAAACCGTGGGCCCTACCTCAAACGCCAGCTTTCCCGCCTTCTCCTCGCGCGCCTGCTGGATGTTGCGGGCGGAGGCAACCAGAAAATCCCCCTGCGGCCCCGGGATTTGGAATGACACCTGGCCTTCGCAGGGCTTCCAGTTCTGCCAGTACTCTCTAACCTCTGCTAAGAGTTGCTGAGGTTTTGTGAGCCCTTCTAATACTTTGTCAACCTCCTGGCCTTCCTGGGGTAATCGCAGGAAACAGCGGAAGGGCTTCCCCTCGGAAATCACGGCGGCCCTCATGCGGTACTCCCGCTCAACCATTCCCACTTGCCGGACGGTGAGGGGCGCGTCCGTAACGAGAAACGGTGGCGCCTTCTCATCATCGAGGCGGAGCACCGTTACGCCGGAATTGGTTTGCAGCTTCGCTTCGCGCCTGGTTTTCAAGAGCACCAGCGGGACGGCCGTCAGCGCGCCCGCCATGCGCGGCCTGACTTCCAGAATCACGTTGTCAACGCGACCTTCGGCGGGGCGGCGGGTGGCAAAAGTGGTGAGCTCCAGGAAGGCTTCTGGGCGGTCAATGCGCGTGTGAATGATGGGAATACCGGGAGATTCCAGGCGCTGCGTGCCCACTTGGTCGGATTCCATCCCCAGGAGCGAGAACTCCACAATCTGCGGGAAGTACTGCGCGCCGGCGGGCCGGCCAGGGTTCCAGTAGCGCAAGTCACCATGGTCGCCGACCAGGCTCTTGAAGGGATCGTCCGGAAAACAGTAGACCGTTTGCCAGGAAAGGGGAGAGTATCGAAAATCGATGGCGGCGGCAGGGCTCTGATCACCGGGGCTGGAATCCTGGTTCTCCAACCCGATTTCAGCCATGCTCGAAGCGCGTGCGAGAGTTGACGAGCGGCTGACGATGGCGGCCGATCCCAACGTCAAACCGGCCTCACGAAGAAATTTGCGCCGGGTAGATTCGTTCATATCTATCTTCTCCTCTGTATGAGGTGCGGATTCGCCAGCATATGCTATGAAAGGTTCTAGTGACAGTGCGGAAAGTCGCCGGCCAGCCAGATTTTCGCCGGATGGTATTCCCTGAACGGCAATGGCGAGATGACGGGCACGACGTGGGTGGAAGAATCTGGCCTTCTCGACGGCCAATCCCGGAACGGCCAAGTCCAACGGCATCGCCGACGTAAAGATGATGGTCAATGACGATATGAACCCGATCTTCTCAGCCACCGTCCAAGCTACCGAAGAAGCCATTGTGAACGCGCTGGTAGCGGCCCAATCCATGACCGGCGCGGACGGTCGCACCGCCATCGCCCTGCCCCACGACCGCCTGGTGAGTTGCTGAAGAAGTACAACCGCTTGGCGGAGAAATGAATTTACTGGCTCACCTTTAACACCCACGCCGGCTGCGACAGCAACTCTTCCGGAAGATCAGGAAGAGCGATCGAAATTCCGCCCTTTGCCGCCTTAAGCTTCAGCGGCGCTTTGAACCCAAGCAGGGAGACCGATTTCACGCCCGTCACATCCTTAAGGAGAAAGCTCCGGCCCGGCCATCGCGGCAGAATCGCGAACAGGTCGTCGCCCTTGGTGGTAAAGAACGCCTCGATGCCCGCCTTGCCCGGCTCCGGCTTCGCCGCCAGCTTCGACACATCGTAGGCGGTCTCGAACTCCCGGTTGTATTCGATTTTGGGAGGTTCGCCGGCGCTCCATTGCCGCGTGGCTTTCCAGGGTTTCGTGCCATAGATCGCTTCGCCATTGACCTTCAGCCAGTCGCCGATTTGCAGGAGGCGCTCCTCCATCACCACGGGGATGTTGCCGTCGGCGCGGGGTCCGATATCAAGCAGCAGGTTGCCGCCGCGGCTGACCAGATCCACCAGCATGAGCACGAGTTCGCGGCCGGTGTGATAGTGCTCCACGCGCTCCGCGCGGTTGTAACCGTAGCTGAAGCCCATGCCGCGGCTCTCCTCCCAGGGATGATCCATGCCGGTCATGCCGGGAGTGTATTCGGTAGTCCAATAGCCGCCGTGTTTGTGGCGGGTGTCTTTGCCCCAACGGTCGTCGATGACCACGTCGTCCTTGACGGGAGACTCATTAAATAGCCAAGCGAGCAATTCGGGGCTGTGCCACTCGGCCGAGGTCAGGTCCCACTCGCCGTCGCCGAAAATGAGGGAAGGCTGGTAGTGGGTGACCAGGTCTTTGAACTGCGGGAACATGTGCTCGCTGATGTAGCGCGGCTTGTCCGACAGCCACAGCGGGTTGTACCACTCGTAAAGCGAATAGTAGCAACCCATGCGCAGACCCTTCCGCCGGACGGCATCGGAAAGGTCGCCGAGCAAATCGCGCTTAGGTCCGATTTCGACCGCATTCCAAGGGCGCCCCCAGGTAGCAGAGGCCTCCTTGCTGGGCCACAAGGCGAATCCCTCGTGATGTTTCGAGGTCAACACAACATACTTCGCGCCCGAGCGCGCAAAGACATCGGCCCAGTGATCCGGGTCGAACAATTGCGCCTGGAACTGCGGCGCGAAGTTCTGATAGGGGTAGTCCGGGCCGTACACTTTCTGGTGATAAGCCCAGGTGCCAGTCTGAATGGGACCCGCTTTGGGATCATCCCTGCCGCGTGTCATATTGTTCCAATACCACTCAGCATACGCGAGCTTTTCCGGAATCACCGGAGCATAGGCCGGCACCGAGTACGTGCCCCAGTGAATGAAGATGCCGAACTTGGCGTCCGTAAACCAGGCCGGCGTGGGCCGCGTGTCAAGCGAGTCCCACGTAGGTTGGTAGGTTTGGGCACTGAGGCTGCTGGCGAACAGAAGAAGGATCAGTGGAAGTTTCTTCATAGGTGGTTTCAATCCATTTTGGAATCTGAGCCGTATTTGGATGGGCAACTTCATCTTTGCCCCAGAAACCATACTCCTGCCGCCCTCGCGCGTCAAATTCGGATCCGCTTTAACGTCAGCAAGCCCAACTGCTCGTGGCATGGCGATACTGGCCATGATTGTTCACGGGCGAGAGAACCTGTGAAAAAAAAGAACAATCTCACGCAAAGGCGCAAAGACGCAAAGAAGCGCAAAGGAGAACCCTTTTGTTTGCTTGGGAGCTCTTTGCGCCTTTGCGTCTTTGCGTGAGATGTTTTGTTCTTCAGGCAGTATTTTCACACCTTCAGACGCCCGCGCTTCCTTTTCGCACTCGGCCTTCTGACCTGACATTGTCATTAGACGAACGTGATGGAGGACTTACCTCCACCCCGAACTTCCGTGTCGAGCACACGACCGTCTACTGGTCTGGACTTTGCATTGCCTAAGAGCTATCCTGTCGAGCTTTATAAATCTATACCGTGGCTCTCTTATAGAACCAACTGGGGGTAATCCATGGCCACAATGACGAGCAGTTTACGTTTAGCAAGTCGCATGACCCGCCTGGGAACGGAGAGCGCCTTTGAGGTGCTCGTCCGCGCTCGGGCGCTCGAAGCTCAGGGGAAAGAAATTGTTCACCTGGAAATCGGCGAGCCTGACTTCGCCACTCCTGCCAATATTATAGAAGCGGCCACCCGCGCTCTGCACGAGGGTTGGACTCACTATGGCCCTTCGGCGGGGCTTCCCCAGTTGCGGGAAGCCGCGGCCGCCGACGTTGCCCAGCACCTTGGCATCAGCGTGGACCCGTCCGAGGTGGTTATCGTTCCCGGCGGCAAGCCCATCATGTTCTTCACGATTCTGGCGCTGGTGGAGGAAGGCGAGGAGGTGCTCTACCCCAATCCCGGCTTCCCGATTTACGAATCCATGATTCGGTTCGTGGGCGGCAAGGAAGTTCCCTACGGCCTGCGCGAAGACCACGACTTTGATGTGAATGTGGACGAAATCCTGGAGAAGATCACGGACCGCACGCGCCTGGTGATTCTGAACAGTCCGCACAATCCCACCGGCGGAATTATGGGCCGCGCGGAAATCGCTCGCTTGGCGAAGGCGCTGGCGGACCGCGATGTCTTTGTCCTGTCGGATGAGATTTACGACCGGCTGATTTACGAGGGTGAGCACTCCAGCATCGCGCAGTTCCCCGGGATGAAGGAGAAGACCATCATCCTGAATGGCTTCTCCAAGACTTATGCGATGACTGGTTGGCGCATGGGCTACGGCGTGATGCGCCCCGACCTGGCGAAGCAAGTCACGCTGCTCATGACCAACTCGAACTCCTGCACCGCCAGCTTTACGCAGATTGCCGGCGTCGAGGCGCTGCGCGGCCCGCAGGACTCCGTCGATAAAATGCGCGAAGAGTTTCGCCGCCGCCGCAAAGTGATTGTGGACGGGCTCAACAAGATTCCGGGCTTCAGTTGCCGCCAGCCGCACGGGGCGTTTTACGTGTTCCCCAACATCCGGAAAACCGGCAAAGCCTCGCGCCCGCTGGCTGACGCGCTGCTGAACGAAGCCGGCGTGGCCTGCCTTTGGGGCACGGCCTTCGGCGCCTGGGGAGAAGGTTATCTGCGCTTTTCGTTTGCCAATTCGGTGGAGAACATCCAGAAGGCGCTCGAGCGCGTGGAGGCTTGGACGAAAAAAAATCTGTGAGGAATCGGTTCATCGCGCCAGCTTGAAACCGGCTTGCGCAGAGCGCAGCTCTGCGTTTTAGCGCGGGAGATGGACGCGAATCGCAGAGTTGCGCTCTGCGCAAGCCGGCTCTTCCTTCTGTGCGTGACGCCGCTCAACCTTCACACCAGCAATTCGCGCTGCACTCCTGAACCCCGAAGGGGTTTACATTGAATAGCCGTGGGCAAGGGCACGGTTTTTGTGCCCGCCGCCCACGGATGACGTTCCGCTCGAGCTTACCGACCCTGAAGGGGTCGGACGGTCGGCCCCGTCAGGGCCGAAAGGATTTCTCAATTCACCGTGACCGTAGGTTGCACCTACGGCTACTTATGGTTCTCCCCTTCGGGGAACCTGCAAAATCTTAACGCCGGAAAGTGCACCCCTACGTTATGCCATTAATTCGCGCTGGCCGGACATGCGAAGATGGCGGTCACGGGCAAAACGCTGAATGCCCGCAAAGATTGACTCCGGGTCCAGGTGCGCCTCGGCGATGACCTCCGGCTCGAGGCCCCCCGTGAGCCATTGATTGTCCCAATCAGAAGTCAGCGAGAAGGCATCCGTCAGCGGTCCCAGGTTGCGGATCGGCATTACCCGACGCGTGCCCGTGCTCACCACCATCAGATCGTAACTCGCCCCGGGCGGCAGGACCGAATAGCGATACTCGTCAGGTTGCCGGTCGAACAGTTCCTCACTGACGGCAGCGATAATTTTCACATTGATCCCGGCTTCGTCCAGGCGCGGCAGCAGGCTGACCAGATTGACGGTGGAACTGGAGCCCTGCACCAGCACGTAGCCGGCCCGCGGTTTGCCAGGTGTGAAATCGCGAATGACGTAGAGCCCTTTGGCCGCGGCTTTGAGGTCGGAGTCGGCGAACTTGCTGCGGTCGGTCACCTTAAAGTCGGGCCGCGCTACCTCAATGGAAATGATGCCCACCTTGGGATCGCGAGCGGCAATCTCCGCGGCGGCAAAATAGCCCGGCGCCACATCGTTGTAATCCCAGAAATTCAGGTGGATGGTTTGGCCGCGCGGGAACAGCTTCCACACTTGCGTCGCAAAAATCCCAAAGTGGGTGCGCGCGTCCGCCGCCGTTTCCGGTCCGGAATGGGCGGCGAGAATGTGCAGAACCCCCATGCGGAATCGGCTGTCCTGGTTCTGTTGGCTCCAGACGCGGGCCGGCGTGTACATCAGCGGCGTAAACGCGCCGTAAGTGCCGCTCATGGCCCAGACCCCGGCGAATTGGCTGGGATCAACACTGGCACTCTGGCTTACAAGCCCGATGGCCGTCGAAACGTTGCCCGCTTCCTGGATCGCGGCTTTCAGGCGCGTCCCCAGCGGATTCGTGTCGGGATTGTAATGCCCCCACAAGCTCCCATGCTCCATGTTGATGGACTCGGAAAGGTCGGCGGCAATGGTGAAAAAGCGATTGCCGGTAACGTAGTTCATCCACTTGATAAACTCGGAGATCGCCCGCCGTGTCCCGGCCAGCTCGCCGGGCTTGCGGAAAAGCGTGATCGCCACCTGCTTTTCGGCGCCGGAAAAGCGATTCGTGACCGTGACCTTTTGCGGTTCGGTGGGAAGGTTCGCCACCCGGAGGCGTTCATCCAAGAAAGGATCGCGGTGAATATCAAAATGCAGCGGGAAGTCGTTGGTGACGGTGTCGCCAATCGCCACCATCCGGTCCGCGAGCCAGTCGCCCAGACCGTTGCGGTCGAGCAGCGACATCACCACATCGATGTTGGTTTTGAACTGGATCAGCCGCTCGCGAGGATCGGCCACCGGCCCCTGACGAATGCCCTGGAAGGTCACGCCATACTGCTTTTCGAAAGTGCTCGCCAGCGCGACGAAATAGTCGGAGTTCATCTTCTGGCTGTACGGGTGGCTGGGATAACTGACTACCTGATCGCCGTGGCCGGGAATCTTGCCGTCGACGGCCCCAGGCCAGTACCCCTTTGTCGTCAGGCCAATGACGATGATCGGGCGGCGGTCCTGATCGTCCCAATCCTCCATGGTTTTGAGCGCGGAAATAACCTGGCCGTAGTCATTGCCATTCGCGAGCGTCAAGACATTCCAACCGTAGGAAGTCCACTGGTCCACCAGCCGATAGGCATCAAATTTGCGGTCGACCACACCCCCCAGAAGCACGTCGTCGATGCCGGCGTTGTTGTCCGATAGCAGGACACGCAGGCGCTTGCCCACCTGAAGCGCCAGGGCCTGAGTCTTGAGTTCCTGCGCGTGCCCTTCGGTCAAAGCAAATTCCCCTTCCAGCGCAATCACCTTCAGAGAACTCGGGGCGCCCACAATATTCCAGAAGGCTGCTTTGCCTGCCGCGGTGGCGATGCCAATTCCTGAGGGGCCGCCGTTCACGTCGTTGGTCACATCAGTGCTTTCCGCGTGGCCGGCCAGCGCTTTGATGCCGCGCGCTTTGGCCTGGGCGAACAACGGATGGTCAGCCAAACCGTGATCCTGTAGGAGGTGCTTCAGGGCGCCGGCGCCGCGGCGGAATCCCAGGGCGTCGATCGGCAAAATGGCCACTTTCGGGTCCACGTGGTAGCGCGGATCGCCCGTAGCTTTGAATTTACGTTCCAACGCTTGACCCATGATCATCCACAGCGCATAGCCCGTAGGGATATTGTGCCCGCCCGCCAGCATGAATTTGTCGCCATAGGGGTGCTTCGGGCGGCGATAGTCGTAGCGCAATCCGCCCAACTCCGGCCCCGCCAGGTGCGCCGCCACGTTGTAGGGCGTGTACGCCAAGGGCCCGCCGAAATGCCCTGTCTGTGCGTAGTTCCCGATCATCACCAGGGTCATACACGTCATGTACCCGATGTCTTCGAGCCCCCCGGGGCGGTCGATTAGTACGTCCAACGGCTCAACCGGCGACGGCAACGAATGCGCGTGTAACGTCAACGTCAAACCCTCCTGAATTGTGGGATTCCTAAGCCAGTTTGCATAATAAACCAACTGCCCCTGTCCGTAAACACGTCGTGAACAAAAGCCGTGAATAATGGGGCAGTTTAGTAGGGGGGGTGAGATTAGCCTCGAAGCAGTTCCACCCCGGCGTTTGAAGCGGCCGCTCGCAAGTTCTTATCTAAGGTCGCTATGCTCACTCCCTCAACCAGAGCAAGATCCAAATAGGAGGCATCATAGGAGGAAAGCTGGTGCTGGCGGCAGAGACGGACAATCGAAGAATAGCTCCGCCCAACCCCGCCAAGATCGATGGAAACGGGAAGGTCTTTGAGATCGGCGATAAACGTTTCGAGTTGCACCGGGGTGATGGCTTTTTGCCGTGCTGCAACGACCAGGCTGTTGACCATCTCGAACGGCCAGAGGGCTGGAACAAGGGCCTCATCTCCGCCTGCCAGACGATCAAAGATGGCTTCCGTATACACCGTCTTTTGCTTGGGGAAATACCAGCATAGCGCCACGGCCGCATCGACGACAAAACGGGTCAAAACCGCCTCCCCTCTTCGATCAGGCGCCGGAGGGTGTAACCCTTGGGCAGACGGGCGCCCTCCCGGGTCTGCCGAATGTGCTCGATCACCTCGCGCGGCGAGCGTCGTGAACGCCGCCCGGCGGGCACCAGCATGGCAACATCCTTACCACGCCGCGTGATCATGAATTCCTCGCCCTGTGAGACTCTCTGTACGAGTTCTGAAAGCCCGTTCTTTGCCTGAAATAATCCAATGCTACGCATCCGCGCCTCTCTCGAATAAGCTAGCTTACAGTCTAGATGAACTCTAAACCTCAATCAACAACAAGTTCCAGTCTTCTTCAACCCACGGGATGACAAAGCGTTCGGTGGCATGAGGAGGATGACGTTCTGCCTGCCCCTTCGGCTTGGCCTTGCCTCTTGAGCGCTGATGAAGTGGCTGGAGGCAAAAATGGCGCCGCGAGCTTGCCGTCGAGGGTGCCAAAATGACCGGATCGCCAGCGCCGCCGCGCACCGGGGTGGTATGGCCGTTTTCCGTTAATGTGGATTGTTGCTGGGTCTGGGGGTGGTGCGATCGGAATCGGCAAACGTGCAGAATACTTTGTTTCGTCCTTTGTGATAATCTAGCAGATGAGACGACATGTCATACGTGTGTTAGCCGCATCGCTACAGGAAGGCAAGCTATTACTCGGGGGTAAGGAGCCATGACCATCCAGGTGGAACTCGATCCGGAACTGGGAGCGCGACTCGCTGCCAAGGCACGTGCCCAGGGCATGCCATTGGAAAGGGCGGCGGCGCGTATACTGGAGGAGGCGATGGCTTCTCGGTTTACCGCCTCTGGCGATCTCACCGTCGGCGATTTTCATACCCTGCTTGCCTCCATGGCGGAAGGGTCGGAGCGTTTGCCGAATCTGCCGACCGAGAGTTTCACGCGCGAAAGCTTCTATGAGGACCGCGCCTAAATGCCGGGCACTCCCTTATCCTGACATCCAGGCTGTTCATCCACGGGCACTCCTGCCCAAGAATCGATAATGATCGGCTTTTCGTTCTACCGCATTAAGAGATACGCGGACGTTCATCGTATACAGAGCCGAAGTGGTGCAAAAAGCGCACAACTCTACCCTACCGGCTGCGAATGGGGAAAAATTTTACAATTCCCGCCAGTGATTCCGCACCGGTAGGAAATGACCCCGCGAGCTTGCCAGCGAGGATGACAAAACGACCAGATCGCCAGCGCCGCCGCGCACCGGGGTGCTATGGCCGTTACACGGCCAGTTGGACGTGCGGAACGGTTCTTCGTTGGGGTTTGAATCCAGTACCTCTTGCTCCAGAACAGAGCTATTTCCAGTTTAATCAATGAATTGTGGGAACGGCTGGCACCTTGAGAAACGCTCAGGAACGCTTGCAAAAAGCGCCGTGTCTGCGCCAGCCGGGATGAAGAAAGACCTTGACACCGCATTATCTATATATCTAGACTTATCACATCTAGACTCGGTGCCTGTCAGAAGAACAAGGAGGCATTCATGAAATCACTTCGAACGCTTTCATCTGCTGGTTTTCTGGTGCTGGCGCTTTTGGCAGCCAGCTTCAACACCTGGACGGCGAGCGGTCAAGATTCCAAGGGGCGATTGAGCAATTGGGACAATCTCAAATCCCTGACGCCGGGTCAGGAAATTCGCGTCCAAATGAACAGCGACAAATCCTACCAGGGTGGGTTCGAGTCGCTGAGCAACGACGGAATAACGCTTCGGCAGCCAGCGGGTGAGCAGACGCTGGCCCGCAAAGACATCTCTCGCATTTCCCAGATGAATGGGCAAAACCACCGGGCGCGAAACGTGCTGATTGGCACGGTCATTGGAGCAGGCCTCGGCCTCGCGGCTGGGCTAGAGACTGATCATGTTATCTGGAGCCATGTAGCCCCTCCTACAAATCCGCACTGGGCCCTCATCGGTACGCCTGTAGTTGCTGGGACCGGCGCCCTTATCGGGGCAGTAATACCGACCGGTAGATCGCGTGACATCTACCGCTCTCCTGGATGGCATCATCTGATCTACCGCGCCCACTGACGGCCCGCGCGTGGCGCATACGGCCCGACGATTTTTGACGGGGTGTATGCGACCCCCGGCCTTAATCGTGCCTGAGCGTAACCTTGTGCCTGACTTCCCGATAAGCCCTGGTAATATGCGGCCGCCTTCTGCCCGACCGCTTGATGGCACGGCAAGCTGCCCGGTCGTTCCGTCCGCCGCGCCCCGTCCTTCGCAGATTCGTTGCTCCGGTTCGGACTCGCCGGCCGCCAGTTGATGATAGCTCGCTTTGATGTGTAGTCGCCTTATCGTCCTGTGGTGCTGGGGTTCATCTTCGTCGAGGCGGAACAAGGCAAGACCAACGGCCTTGCTTTGATTGCGGCCTTTGCGGCTTCGCGGCTTGGGGTGAGATCTTTTGTGCGCGGTGTGTCCGCCGGACCGGTGGGAGCGTAATGCGGACAGGGCGGGTTCGCGGACCGCCGGTAGTGGGTCATTTGGGGACGGGTATTTACTGCTTCCACCACACGTATGTGACGTACGCTAAACTGACCACGGCCACCATTATGAGAATAAGAAGATAGCCGCCAAGAAAATCATGGAAATAAGTTCCAATGGCAATTCCTAAAGCTAACATTCCCAATTTAAAAAAACCTGCCTGCCACCATTTCAACGAGAACGTCTTGAATATAGTCATGGGGTGCCTCTCCTTATCAAATCATTCGTGATTTTCTCCTATTTTCAAACTAACCCACTACCCGGACCGCCCTACGGGTTGATTATCGGTAGAGCCCGAAGTGCATTCGGTAAATGGGCACGGACATGTACGCCAAAAGGCCGTTCACGCAATAGAGAATCCAGAAGCGCTGGGGAAGGTCGCGCCAGCGGAGGATGATCAGGACCGTGGCGATCAATTCCCAGGGAACGCTGAGAAGTATGGCCAGGTCGCTCATCCACCCCAACAAATCCAGCCGGCCGAAATAACTCGAAACTGCGAACAGAACCATCGGCAGCACGTATAACAGAGGCAGAATCATTCCCAACACGGTGACGTATCGTGCCGCCTCGGCCAGAATGCGTTCCCGATTCGTCATCGCCAATCCAGTGGACGTTCCTTACCCGAATCTCTCACTTCGTCCCTGACACCTGCTCTTATTTGCCGGGCTGGGAGACCATTGCCGAGTAGTTCGATTCGTTGTACAGCGGATTGCGCACGGGAGCATAGGTGCGCTCGCCCGAAAACGGGCGGTCTTGCGTGTAGATCCATACGCTCTTCGGGTCCCAGAAAATCACTTCATCGCGCCCATCCCCGGTTACATCCAATGCGCGCCCGCACAAGTCGGAATGCCCATCATCCGGAAACATCACCGCCCGGCGCAGATGCCCATCAATCATCCCTCCGAAGCGTGGGTCGCCGCACAATAAGGCAAATTCCTGACCGTCCCCCCGCCAGTTCACCGGAAACATCCTGCTGCAATTATGAATCAGTTCCCCCTGCTCGAGAATGTTCCCCTCATAATCGAAAAGCGTGATGACGCCGGGATTCCAGTGGAAAGGCATCGTCATGTATTGCAGCCCCGGCAAGTCCGACCGATATTTTCCCACGCTCGCGCACTGCGCATGCCCGATCAGCGTTTGCTTCAGAACTTTTCCCTGAAAATCGAACATCAGGAACCCTTCGTCGCTTCCCGTCGAATACACGCGAGGCTCTTCCCCCGGATTCCCGCTGAAATTCCCCACCGCCACCGAGTCCGCATGATCCTTAAAATCTCGATCGTGCGTCCAGAGCTGTTTTCCCGTGTGATCCCACATCGAGTAGCCGATCATGAGCCGGTCGTAGCTGCCCACCGCGAAAGGATAGGGATAATGCCCCAACTGCCCCGCTCCCTTCCACAGCAACTCCAACTGGTTGTTGAATATCCAGAAATGCCCGTACCGGTCCTTGACCAGAATCTCGTGCCGGGCGGGATTGCCGGACACATTGACGAAAGCTATCGAATCGCCCAAAACCAATTCGTAGGGCCTGTCCCCGGTGACCCAAGGGTCCTCATTCCGTTGCGGCGCCTTGGGCATCCCTACCCAACGCATTACCTTCCCCGTTCGCCCCTCCAGGATTTGGAGCTTGAAATCCCTGACCGCCACAACCTCATTGCGTCCGTCACCGTCAATATCGTGGATTTGGAAAGGCGTGTCATTGGTCAGCAGCCCGTTGCGCGGGTCAGGTCGGCCGGATTGCCAGAGTACTTTCCCGTCAAGATTTACCGCCGTCAGGCAACTGAGGGTGTCAAAAGCGTCACGCGAGACGGTGGAAATGTTCTGGCCGATGAGCATCTCCAGCGCTCCATCGCCGTCCAGGTCGCCGAAGCGCACGTTACTCCCGGCTCCAAATCCCGGGGTCTCAAACTTCTTCCATAGCCGCGGCTTCGGGTTCTCTTCCTGGAGCGCCGCAAGCTCCTGGTCGCGCCGGTGGATTCTTCCGTCGATGGCGCTTCGCACGGTTTCCGAAACCTCCACGCGAAAATCCTGAAAGCGCGCCGGCATGTTGGCGCTCAGACCGACTTTGCCGCGCAGCAATTTCTCATCCACCGCTTCCAGGACGTGCTTGCCATCGATATAAGCGTGTATTTGCGGCCCCTGGTTTTCAACCTTCAGGTGGTAATACTGCTCCACCGTATAAGGAAAAGGCGCGCTTGCCACCAACTCCCAATTTGGGATTCGGATCTTTTCCGCAATCGGGTTCTGCACCAGGATCTGAGCCGTGTTCCCCCCAGCGAGCCCGAATACGTAATATTGCCGGTTCGTCTGGTAGCGGAAGGCAATCCCCGCGATGCCGTCCAACAAGAGGGGCTTCACCCTTAGTTCCACCGCGTAGTCGCTCCATTCCGGGTCACCCGCAACCAAGACGGCGTTCACGTGGTCCGGCGGGTGAAACAATTGCTGCTGCATATAGGATTTGCCGTCTTCACTCGATACCAGCCAGGCATCCTGATCCACGACGCCGTTGCTCCACGCTCCGTGAGGGAGCGCGCGGCTGGGAATCCAATGAAATTCCTGGATGGCGGTATTCAATCGGCCGATGGGTTCCGAGAGCCAGCCCGCAGGCAATCCGGAGAAATCATCCCGAAAGAGCTTTGTGGACGCGGAATCCAAGGGCGCTTGGCGGGGGGAACTTGAGAACGAAGATGAAGCCGGAAGCAGCGATAATGACGGCCATGCCGCCAGCGAAGCCCCCAGCATTTCCCTTCTGGTGAATCTTGAAGGCATTCGACTCTCCTTTTTTTAATGGTATTGCCCGAATTCCGCGATGGCGTCGAACATGGCGAAGACGTTTTCGACCGGCGTTTCCTCGAGGATGTAATCGTGGCTGGCGCCAGCCACATATCCGCCACCGGTCTTCATGATATCAAGAACTTTGCGCGTTTCTTGCCGAACGGACTCGGGTGTTCCCCCGATCAGCACGTGGTGGGAATCAATGGCGCCATTGAAGAGGATTTTGTCGCCAAACGAGAGCTTCAGCGTGGCCAAGTCCATTCCCTCGCAGGAGGGTTGGACGGCGTGCAGGCCATCCAGCCCCGCCTCGATCATTTGCGGGATCAGCGGGGCGTGTCCACCGCAACAGTGCATCATCACTTTCAGGCCGTAGGCGTGTCCTAATCGGGCGAGGCGTTGGAGGTGGGGAAACATGAAACGCCGGAAGAGATTCACGCTCATCACCGGGCCGCGCTGGGTGCCGAAATCATTCCCGATAAAGAAAATGTCGAGGGCTCGCGCCGCGGCGTCGAAGATGTGCTGGCTTACGCCCGCGTAAAAATCCACGAGGTGGTGCAAGACGGCATCCACCAAATCCGGCTCATCGTACATTTTGAGAAAGAGAAGGTCCATACCCAGCAGGTCCACGGCATCGTGGAAGAAGGGTGACCAATCCCCTCCCAGGATGGCATATTTCCCTTTGTGCTGTTCCGCGTGCTGTCGAATGGAGGAGACGTCCATCCAGGACGGGTCCGGCCAGGGATAAGCGTGGACTTCCGCGATCGTCGCCTTCGCCAGAGGATGACTCGTGGGTTGGCCGTACCCATACCCCTCGCGCTCGATGCCGAAAATCGTGCGGGAGGTCGCGCCCGGTGAGAGGGTAAATTCCGGCCCGGCATAAACCGCGTAGACCCGGCGAAAGTCGTCGCCCAGCCGCACGCGCAGCCCTTCGTCATCCAAGCCTGAGAACCGCTTCGCCTTTTCCCAGAACTCCGGCGACGCCCCGCACCACGCCGGGATGCGGTCCGGCGGGCGGTGCTCAAAGGCAGTCATTACTCTTTCTCGGGAGGTCATTGCACCTTGTGTAGGGGCACCCCTTAGCTATTTGTTGACACAAAAGGCCTTATGCGCGCCTTGGTGGAGGAAGGTGACATTTTTACCGAACTCTGCGACTTGGGGAGTCGCCACGATTCTTGGGGATTCTTGGACTATCCACAATGCCGTCGTACGGAAAACCTAATCTCGACAAGAATGCCCCAAGGCCTGCCTGCAAGAGTTGTCACGCCGCCAAGCGGTTGGAGGTGGCGCGCTTGGCGTGGAGTTTCAGCACGCGTTCGGCGATGTGCTCGGCGCTCAGGCCGAAATGCTGCATCAATTCCCAGGGCTTGCCGGAAACGCCGAAGCAATCCGGAACACCCACCCTGCCAAGCAAAAGTGGCAACTGGAAATTCTGGCGGTTCTCGAGGATCGCTCCCGCCACGATGTTGCCGAAGCCTCCCACCTGGTGTTCCTCCGCGGTCACGACGAGCCGGGTCTCTTCCGCCGCGCGCACCAGGGCCGCCACATCCAGAGGCTTCACGGTGTGCACGTTTAGAATGCGCGTTTCAATTCCCTGCTCTTCCTTCAGCAGCCAGGCGGCGCGCATCGCTTCCGCCACCATCGGCCCGCAGGCGACAATGGAAACCTCTTCACCTTCATCTTTGTATTCCGTGGAAAGCACGGTGTCAAATGCCTCGAGGAAGCGCGGCTTTGCGCCACGATACCGGATGATGTTGGCCACGCCGAATTTGAACGGCGTCTCGTGAGTGGTCACCACCGGAGTGGCCTCACGCGCGTAGCGAATGTAGGCCGGCCCGGCCAACTCGACCAGGCTGTAAAGCGTGGCCCGCTGCGTTTCCACCGAGTCGCACGGCGCCACCACGTGCATATTGGGAAGGATGGCCATCAAGGAAATCTCTTCCAGCGCCTGGTGCGTGGCGCCGTCCGCGCCCACGGAGATGCCGCCGTGCGCGCCGGCAATCTTGACGTTCAAGTTGGAATAACAGATGGTGGTGCGAATCTGGTCCCAGCAGCGCCCGGAAGCGAATACGCCATAGGTGCCGGTCACCGGGATCAGCCCTCCTTTCGCCAGGCCCGCCGCGACTTCCATCATGTTCTGTTCGGCAATCCCCACGCTGAATACACGATTCTTGCGTTCGGGATGCTTGGCCTCAAAATCCGTGATTTTAATCGAACCGGAGATGTCCGCATGGATAGTCACCACGCGCTCATCGGCGCCGGCGATTTCCAGCCCGCGCCCAAAGCCCATGCGCGTGGGGTCCATGTCCACCTTCATCATCGCGCCCGCATTCCACCAGTAATCGCGGCGGAACTTCGGCAGTTTGGCTTGCGCCTGGGCAGCGGCCGTTTGGGCATACGCTTGACCCCGCGCCAGCATGGCGGCCTGCCGATCGGCCGGCACCGCCGGTGTAGCAAGGTCGACCATGGCTTTTTCAAACTTCTCGCGATCAGGGGCTATGCCGTGCCAACCCGGCTGATTTTCCATGAAGGAAACGCCCTTTCCCTTCACCGTATGAGCAATTATCAGGGAGGGGCGGCCGCCCGTCGAGGCAGCGCGCTCAAAGGCCGACAAAATCCCATGCAGATCGTGCCCATTGACCTCCAGGACGTTCCAACCAAAGGCCTTGTACTTCTCCGCGAGGGAATCGACATCCATGACGTCGCAGACCCGGCCGTCAATCTGCAAATTGTTCTTATCGATGATCCCGCACAGGTTATCCAGCTTGTAATGCCCCGCCGCCATGGCGGATTCCCAAATGCTTCCCTCCTGCTGCTCGCCATCCCCCATAATGCAGTAGACCCGGTAGGGCCGACCCGCCAGTCTTCCCGCCAACGCCTTGCCCACCGCCACTCCCAATCCCTGGCCCAGAGAGCCGCTGGAGACTTCGACGCCCGGCAATTTCAGACAATTTGGATGCCCCTCAAACCTCGCGCCGAACTGCCGCAGCAGCACGGTGTCATCCAACGGGAAATATCCCGCCTTGCCCAACGCCACGTAAAGTGCCGGGGCCTTGTGGCCGGCTGACCAGAAAACCCGGTCGCGTAACGGCCAAGCCGGGTCCTTGGGGTCGTGATTCAGCACGCGCAGGTAAAGCGCCGCGGCGATATCCATAATGGAGAGCGTGCCCCCAGGGTGGCCGGATCCGGCGGTAAAAATGTCAATCAGGTCAACCGCTCGCATCTCAGCGGCGGCTTGTTTCAGTTCGTCAAGAGTAAGCCGTGGACCGCGCTGCTCAGTGGTAGTAGCCATTTCCTTGTCCTCCTCGGGTCAAACGTCGGGCCTTGCCTCACAGGGGTGCGAGGATTGACGCGGCGTCAACTCTGCCCCCAAAGCCGCCCGGGGGCAATTCCTGGGTTGCCTTTGCGATCCCGAGTTTGGAATCTATCTGCTTAATCTTCAACACGATAATGTCGTCAATCGTCTTCCTACCGAGGCCGGTTGGCGTTACCGCCCCACAGGTTCGCGAACGGGTTCCCCGCACGCCACCTCAATGCATTGCACGCGTCGAACCACCCCGCATTTTAGGTTGGCTGCCGGTGGCCACACCCCCACTAATTCTTGACTCCCCCTGCGCCCGATGCTGGTGCCGTTCCAACTATTTCGCCGAGCGGTCTGGCCATGCAGCGCTGCCCGCTTTCAGGGGCTAACAAGGCCCCAGCGGTTACTGAAATCATGCTCCCGGTGAAGAAACCGAAAACGATCCCGGGAACCCACCCGCCCTCCGCCGAATGGGTTCGAGCACCCCCGCGCTAACGAGTAAGCCCGCCGCCAGGACATACATTCCACCCACCCAGACGAAAGCCGGTTTGTACCCATGCAGGTCAATGAGAGGCCCAATAACCAGTTGTGCGGCGGCGCCAATGAAAGTCCCGGCAGCCCCGGTCATTCCGTAGAGGATGGCCACGTGCTTCGGTGGAGAAATCTCCGTGATGACGGTGTGAATATTCGTCGACCAGGATTGATGGGCAAAAAGCGCCAGGCTCACAAGCGCCAATGCCAGGTTTGTTGTCGGCGCGAAACCGGCTGAGGCGCTAAAGGCGCAGAGGGAGGCGGAAGCCAGCAGGATGGTTTTGCGACTGCGATGCAATCCCAAGCCTCTGCGGATCAGGGCACTGCTCGCTGCCGCCCCGGCAAAAGCTCCGATGAACGAGCAAAAGTAGGGCACCCAAAGAAGTTTGCCCACCCTGGCAAGGGAGAGTCCTCGGGCTTCCTGAAAGTAGCCGGAAATCCAGAACAGATAGAAATACCATGCTGCATCTCCACACGCCCGCGCCGCTAGGACGCACCAGTACTTGCGTGTCTTGAGTACCTCGCCCAGCGTCACCTCTTGTTCGGTGGAAGCTCCGGCCGCGGGATCGCATGCTTCTTCTGATGCCATTCCGGGTGTCTTTTCTTTGCGCCGGATTTGCCGATGGACCCAGAGCCAAGGCGGGAGCAGCAGCAACCCGAGTGCGCCGAGGATGAGAAACGTCGCCCGCCATCCGTAATGAAGGGTAGTCCACGCCACCAGCGGAGGCGCAACCATCATCCCCAGGCTGATTGCCGAGAGGATTGTGCCCACGGCCTTGGCGCGGCTGGCAGGTGAATACAGCCCGGCGGCGCCGCGTATGGCGGCGGGATAATAGCTGCCCTCTCCCATTCCCAGTATGGCTTGGCAAAAAAACAAGCTGCGGAGCCCTTTCACAAAGGTGTGGGCCATACAGGCGAGTGACCAGAAGACAATTGCCAGGGTAAACGTGCGCCGGTATCCCAGGCGATCAGCAATCCGCCCCCCAAGGATGTAGAAGACCGCATACATCACCAGGAACGCGTGAATGGCCAGTCCGTAATTCGCATTGCTGAGCGAAAGGTCGCGCCGCACGTTCGGCATGACCACACTCAGCAACGAGCGATTGAGGTAATTGATCATCGAGCCCGCAAAAAGGAGCAGGATAATCAACCGGGGGAAGGAGTTTTGCCAAGTGGATTTGTTAGACATGTGTCGGAGGCTTTATACTACGTCGCGCTCAGTTAAGGAGAATAATTGTGACCCACCGCGAACGCATTCTGACGGCCATCCGTGGCGAAGTCCCTGACCGGCTTCCCTGGGTTCCCCGCCTGGAATTCTGGCATCGAGCGCGCCTGCGCCATGGTACGCTGCCTCCGGAGCTTCGTTCCCTTTCCCTCACCGAAATCACGGAACGCCTGGGAGTAGGGTGCTACTCTTCCATCCCCGACTTCACCGACGCGACCGCCATGATCGACCGCACGCTCGGCCTCTTTCATCTGCCGGTCATCCCTTACCGCATAACCCTTGAAGACGTGGATCGCCGGGTCACCAAGCATGGCCAGGAGACCGTCGTGGAATACCACACCCCAGCGGGGTCGATTCGCACGGCCGCGGTATTCACCGAGGAAATGCTGGATGCGGGCGCCTCCATGTCCTGGACCACACAACATGCCATTCGAGAACCGAGCGACTTCGACGTCGTCGGGCACATCTTTTCGCACTTGCAGATCCAACCGGACTTCGCTGGCTACCTCGCTCGCCGCCAGGAGGTAGGCGAGCAGGGTCTGGCGATCGGCTATCTCCAGGGAACCGCCTGCCCCATCCAGCACCTCTTGAAAGAACTCATGCCGCTCGAACAGTTCTTTTATGCCCTCCATGACTACCCGGAAAAAGTTCACCGGCTGGCAGACCAAATCGAGCCCTTCTTTCAGCGAATCCAACAGATCGGCGCGGAGTCACCGGCGGAGGTCCTCCTGCTGGGCGGCAACTACGACGATTCCATCACCCACCCGCCTTTTTTCGAGAAGTATATCTTCCCTGCCCTGCGCGATTACGCCGTGGTGCTGCATCGCCGGGGCAAATACCTGATGACCCACACCGACGGGGAGAATCAGCGGCTTTTCCCCCTGTACCGGCGCGCCGGATTCGATATCGCTGACTCCGTCTGCCCCTACCCGATGACCCGATGCCGGTTGGAAGAAATTCGCGTCAACTTCGGCGAGCGCGTCACGATTTGGGGTGGGATTCCCTCCACCCTGCTTTGCGCCAGCAGCACTCCGGAAGACGAGTTCCGCCGCTCCATCGCTGAGACCGTGGAACACTATGCCCGTGAAAGCCATTTCATCCTCGGCGTCAGCGACATGGTGACAGCCGATTGCGAGTGGGACCGGTTGCAGTACATCAC
>JBEKNU010000058.1:0-30888 GCA_049522495.1 Terriglobia bacterium | reverse complement strand
GGAATCCCTCGACGGGGCTACCCCTTTTCACTCTTCGGCATGGGCAGCAGTGTTGAATGAAACATATGGATTCGAGCCTGTGTACTTTGCGCGCTGCCGGGAAGGCATGCCTGCCTTAGTCATGCCGATGATGAAAATCGTGAGCCCATTGACAGGCCGAAGATTCGTATCCCTGCCTTTTTCAGACTGCTGCGACCCGCTGAGTGAGCGGGAGACGGACATCGCACCCCTGATGAAGTTGGTTATTGCGCACGCCAGGAACCAGGGCTGCAAGTACGTTGAATGGAGAAGCCGGCGAGCCCTCTTCCCGGATGAACCAGTCTGGAACACCTATTACGGGCACAGCCTGGTTCTTGACGGGAACGAAAGCACAGCCCTTGGCGGTGTAAACAGCAGCACACGGCGGAACATCAGAAAAGCTGAGAGGGAGAAGGTCCTAATCCAGTTCGGGGAAGACCTGAACTCCGTGAAGGAATTCTATCGGCTTCATTGCGGGACGAGAAAAGAGCACGGCCTGCCGCCACAGCCGTTTAACTTCTTCCGTAAGATTTGGGAACATGTCATCCGCCAGAAGCACGGATTCGTAATTCTCGCCTGGCATAAAGACAAGTGCATCGGCGGCGCTGTGTTTTTCCACTTTTCCAATCGCGCGGTCTATAAGTTCGGGGCATCCGACAAGCGGTATCAGGCGGTCAGAGCAAACAACCTCATCATGTGGGAAGCTATCAAATGGTACGGCCGGAAATCCTTTGTAAGTTTAGACTTTGGACGCACGGATATATCCAATGAGGGCTTGAGGCGCTTCAAGCTGGGATGGGGCTGTGTAGAATTTCCGATTTTTTATTATCGTTTTGATTTGTTGCGGAAGCGGTTCCTGGCAGGCAGGGATCGAGTGTTTCCATTGCCGGGTTTGGTCCGGCGCATGCCGGTCTTTCTGTTGCGGCAGATGGGAAGAGTAATCTATAAGCATTTCGCCTGATGAGTGCACGAGTCAGGGCGGCTCAGGTGCTGCTGACCACAAACAGGCAAAACCTCTTGTTTGCCTCCGTCACTCCTCCACGAAAATCTCCTCCCTATGGTCCAGCGCCGCTCGGCGCCCAGGGGGGATCTGCACGGGATGTCCTCCGAAGTGCGCTCTCCGCTGGTTCAGCGTCTACGCGCTCCGGATAGCCTCCATTGCCACCTGCGCCTTGAACGTGGTACGGTACCCGTTTTCCGCGTCGTCGTCATCGATCCTCCGCGTCTCGACGTGTCCGCCAAGGATTGACTTATTCGCTGGTCCATAATCCGAGGTCCACCATATGGGGGCCAATCTAAATAATGGTCCAAATGTCCGACACTTCCGTGGGACGGCACTAAAGGGCTATACGCCTAGTACCAACGGCCATTGACCCTTATTCAACCTAACGTGAGAATATCATTAGCGTTCGGGGATCATTGCGACCTGAAAATTCACGGAGCCAGGTCAAATTGACCGAAACGCAAAACTGCTGACGATCAGGGAATACAGAGAGCACATGACTCACCCCAAGCTGAACACTCGACGGGATTACCCCTTAGGGCGAAGCCCGCACGAATTTGTTGAAGAACAAGTTGAGCGGACGCCCGATGCTCCTGCACTGCTAATGGGAGCAAGAAGCCTTTCTTACTGGGAGCTGAATGCGAGGGCAAATCGGCTCGCCCACTTCCTCAGGGAGCAAGGCGCTGGCCCGGACAATCTAGTGGGTGTGTACCTCGACCGTTGCTTCGACACTGTTGTGAGCTTGCTCGCGATCCTCAAGGCTGGCGCGGCGTATCTCCCGCTCGATCCGAGCTTTCCTCAGCAACGACTGGCATTCATGCTGGGGGATGCTCAAGCTTCCCTTGTCCTCACTCAACCCTCAAAAAGGGGCAGCCTGCCTGAAACCATATCTCGCATCATTCTTCTGGATGAGGAACAAACCGTTCTCAATTCTCCGGCTGATAACCTGGCAGCGATCAGCCCGCTTCCTCGTCTCGCCTATGTGATTTATACCTCTGGCTCAACGGGAAACCCGAAAGGAGTGATGGTTCCGCGAAGTGCGCTGGTTAATTTCCTGCTCTCCATGACCGAAACGCCAGGGTTGATCGCATCAGACGTATTACTGGCCGTAACGACGGTCTCCTTCGATATCTCGATTCTCGAACTGCTGCTTCCGCTGATGACGGGAGCGCGGATTGTCCTTGCCAACAAAGAACAGTCTTATGACGCTGGCGAACTCAAGCGGCTGATGGAAAGCAACGGCGTTACGGTTATGCAGGCAACGCCCACAACTTGGCGGATGCTTGTCGAGAGCGGCTGGGCTGGAAAGAGCGATCTGAGAATTCTTTGTGGGGGCGAGGCGATGACACCCGACCTCGCGCGCCTTTTATTGCCCCGATGCCGCGAACTATGGAACATGTACGGGCCGACGGAAACCACCATCTGGTCATCACTGCAAAGGATCACCTCCGCAGATGAAATTTCTCTTGGAGCTCCCATTGCTAATACCCAATTTCATGTCGTCAACGAAGAACAACAATTGGTGCCGGCGGGCGTGGCCGGTGAGTTGCTGATTGGCGGCGAAGGGGTGGCGGCAGGGTATCTCAACAGGCCTGAATTGACGGCCCAGAAATTCATTTCTGATGACTTCAGCATTGTTCCCGGCAGGCGCCTCTACCGCACAGGCGATGAAGTACGGTGGCGGCCAGACGGCAATCTGGAGTACATCGGCCGCCTTGATCAACAGGTCAAGCTTCGCGGCTTCCGTATCGAACTGGGGGAAATTGAAACCAGATTGGCGCAGATCGAGGGTGTTCGGGAGGCTGTGGTAACCCTGCGGGAGGATCGGCCGGGAGACAAAAGCCTGGTGGGGTATTACATTGGCCGGAAAGAATTGACCTCCGACACCTTGAGCCAAGCTCTTAAGTCGACTCTGCCGGAATACATGGTTCCCTCGGTTTTCATGCGGCTCGAGGAATTTCCGCGGACTCCTAACGCCAAGCTGGACCGGAAGGCACTTCCACCCCCAGCCAGAAAAAGGCCATTGCTCGCCCAGGACTACATTGCTCCACGGACGGCTTTGGAAAAACGCATAGCCGATCTGTGGCGTGAGTTTCTGATGCTGGACGATATCGGCATTGACGACAATTTCTTCGACCTGGGCGGCAACTCGCTGGCGGCCGTCCGGATGGCGACTCTGTATTACCACCGGTTTGAGCGGGAAATTCCGGCGGTCAAGGTGTTTCAGTACCCAACCGTTTCCCAACTATGCCGATATCTCGAAGAATGCGATTCTGCTCCGGGTCTCACCAAAGAAATAGAACGTAACATTACCGCACACCGCCATACCTCTCCTGTCCCGGATTCATCCCGAGATGCGGTTGCTGTGATCGGCATGGTTGGCCGCTTCCCAGGCGCAGATAACCTCGATAAGCTCTGGGAGAATCTGCGCAACTCGGTGGAATCGATCTCTTTCTTCAAGCCGGAAGAATTAGGACCGGGCATTGAGGGGTATCTGAAGAACGATCCCGATTACGTCCGAGCCCGGGGGATCATTGACGGCGCTGGTCTGTTCGACGCGCCCTTCTTTGGCATCAGCCCGCTGGAAGCTCAGGTCATGGATCCCCAGCAGCGAGTGTTCCTGGAATTGGCCTATCATGCCCTGGAAAACGCTGGTTACGATCCCAGCCGCTATAAGGGAATGATCGGGGTGTTTGCCGGCATCGGGGACAACCACTACTACACCACGAACCTGCTGAGCCACCCTGACCTGCTGGCCATGGCCGGGAAGCTCGCTGTGGAGTATGGCAACGAAAAGGACTACATCGCCTTGCGGGTGGCCTATATGCTGGATTTGCGGGGGCCCGCGATCAGCCTCAACACGGCATGCTCCACGTCCCTGACCACCATCGACAACGCTTACAACGCCCTGCTCAACTTCGAGTGTGACATGGCCCTGGCGGGCGGCATCGACATCGCCGTGCCCCAGAAGAGCGGGTTCCTCTATCAGGAGGGGGGAACCTTTTCGAAGGATGGGCATTGCCGTCCCTTCGACGCTGATGCGACCGGCACCATGTTCTGTGACGGTGCAGGCATTGTCGTCCTCAAGCGGCTTGCTGACGCGCTGGCCGACGGTGACACGGTTTACGCGGTCGTGCGCGGCAGCGCGAAAAACAACAATGGGGCGCGCCCGGCGTCTTTCCTGGCTCCCAGCGTGGAAGGCCAAGCCGAAGTAATCGCCATGGCGCAGGCCCGTGCCAATGTGCCAGTTGAGACTATTGGGTATGTCGAAGCGCACGGCACGGGTACACCGGTCGGTGACCCCATTGAGTTCGATGCCCTCTGTAAGGTTTTTGAAGCGAAAACCGATAGGAAGCAATTCTGCTACCTGGGCTCCATCAAAGGAAACATTGGGCACCCCACAAACGCCGCGGGGGTTGCGGGTTTTATCAAAGCCGCTTCCATGCTCCATCGCGAGGAGATTCCTCCGATGTTGAATTTCACGAAGCCCAACCCCAAGATCGATTTTGCCAACAGCCCCTTCATGGCCGCGGACCGGCTGGTCCCATTTCCCCGGGGAAATGAACCGCGCCGGACCGCGGTGAGTTCCTTTGGGTTCGGAGGCACGAATGTCCACATGATTCTGGAGGAGGCCCCACAACCGAGGACTCTCACCGCGCCGCGCCCCCTGCAACTCCTGCCCCTTTCGGCACGAACCTCGTCCGCGCTCGAGACCTCGACCGTCTCCCTGGCAAAGCATTTGGAAGAGGCGCCAGAGAGTAGCTTTGCCGATGCTGCTTATACCTTGCAGGTGGGGCGAAAACAACTGGCGCAGCGGCGTTTCGTAGTTGCTGCGGATTCCCGAGAAGCGGGTGAGCTCCTGCGGCAACCCCACCCTCTGCGTTGCGGGAGCAAACGATGCGAGCGCCGTGACCCGCCCGTCGTCTTTCTTTTCGGAGGCCAGGGAACACAGTACGTCAATATGGGCCAAAACCTCTACCAGGGTGAGCGTCTCTTTCGCGCCATCGTCGACGATTGTTGCGAACATCTCCATCCGCATCTTGGCCGGGACCTTCGGGAATTGCTCTACCCTCGGAGCGGCGACGAAGAAGCAGCGCGGCTGTCACTTCAGGACACGTTTTTTACTCAGCCCTCCATCTTTGTGATTGAGTACGCCTTGGCGCGGCTTTGGCAGAGCTGGGGCGTGCAACCCGCCATGATGGTGGGTCACAGCATCGGTGAATTTGTTGCGGCGACGTTATCAGGTGTATGGGATTTACCGGAGGTTCTTAGAATTGTTGCTCTGCGCGGAAAGTTAATGCAGAGCCAGCCGCGCGGCTCGATGCTCGCCGTGGGCAGCAGCGCGGAAAATGTGGAGAAGATGCTGCCGCCATCAATCCAAATCGCGTCCATCAACGCCCCCTCCCTTTGTGTCGTCTCGGGCCCTGACGCCGAAATCGCTTCCTTCGCAGAATTGCTCAAAAGTCAGGAAATCGTCTGCCGGAATCTGCACACTTCCCACGCTTTTCACTCTTCCATGATGGACCCGATTGTGGAGCCATTGCGGGCCGAGGTGGCAAAGGTGCACCTGAGACCGCCAACCCACCCCTTTGTCTCGACGGTGACTGGGCAACCCATCACGCCAGCCGAGGCGACCGATCCAGGGTATTGGGCACGCCACGCCCGCGCTCGCGTCCAATTTTCCAAGGCGGTTCGGTGGCTGGTGGAACAGAATTACGACCTCTTCCTCGAATGTGGTCCCCGCTCGACATCGTGCACCCTGGTCAGACAGCACTTCGCGCCGGATCATTCCTGTACCGCCATCCCGTCGTTCACCGACACACACGAAAACAACTCAGAATGGGCCGCTTTGCTTTTTGCCCTCGGCAGCCTTTGGCAGAGCGGAGTGACCATTGATTGGGACGCCTTCTACGCCCACGAGGAACGTCGCCGCATCCCCTTGCCGACCTACCCGTTCGAGCGCCAGCACTACTGGGTTGACCCTGCCGTCGGCGCTGCTGAAGCTTCTGCCCAGGCTCAGGTCTCTACGTGGCTCTTGAATGGGGCCTCCGTTGATGCTGCCCCGCTACTTGCCGTGGGAAGCTCGGCCAAATCTGCGTCTTCTACTGCAATGTTCGAAAGGGCGTCCGTCGATCAATTGCCGTCGGTTCCCGTTGCTTCGTCTGCTGCGCAGCGGTCGGGATCGGGTGAAACCCAAAGAGCCCGCTTGGCAGCGAGGCTGGTGGATATTCTTGTTCCTGTTTCGGGACGTGACCGGTCGCAGATCAGCACTTCCGCGACCCTACTGGAGCAAGGTTTCGACTCACTTTCCCTGACTCAGGTCGCGTTCGCCGTCCGCAAGGAATTCGGCGTCAGGGTGAGCTTCAGCCAGCTCATGAAGGAATTGCCCAGCATTGACATGTTGGCCGCGTATCTCGAGAGAACCGTCTCGCCCGATCTTTTCGCCGACAAGGCGCCCGCAGAACCAGCAGCGACAGCTCCTTCTTCGGTTGTTCCTCTTGCTGCCTCAGGAGCCCAATCGACCGGGGCCACGATCGAGGAGATAGTGGCCGAACAGGCACGCACCATCGGTCGCTTGGTAAGCCTTCTCGAGAGAGTGGGGATTGACCCGACGCGAAAACCTAGCTCCCCCGGGGGCGGAATTGCGTTGGTCTCCCAAGGAACGAGTTCCGGGCAGAACAAGGCTGTGCCGCCATCGGGTCCGCTGGCGGTCGATTCGACCGTACCACAGCGCGGCATGTACTATTCATCATGCCTCTCTGACCAGCTGTCAGCATGCTATAACCAGTCGATGACACTGCGCCTCAAGGGGAACATCTCCGTGCAGAAGCTGACTCGAGCCGTTGAGCGGTTGGCCGAACGTCATGACGCGCTGCGCGCTGCCTTTGATGAGCCTGGCGTCGTCATGCATATCGCGCCAACTCCGACGGCCAAAGTGGCGGTGACCGATCTCTCGGCAATCTCCGATCCCGCAGTGCGGGGGGCGCGCCTTGGGAAGCTTCTCGCCCGGGAGACGGCGCTCCCTTTCCCGTTGCCTGCGGGGCCGCTGTTCCGTAACCAGATTGTGCTTATGGGCGCCGACTCCGCTGTGGTGGTGTTCACGGGGCACCATACCATCTGCGATGGATGGTCGTTGGATGTTCTGATTCACGATTTTTGCGCCTTCTACTCCGAAGAGATTTCGGGCGTGCCGGCACGGTTGCGTCCGGTGGACAGCTATGCCGACTATGTTCGTAGCGTTACGCGGCGCGCAAATTCTGAGGAATTCAGAGAGGCACGCGACTACTGGCACAGCAAATTCGCCGACGGGTTTCAGGCCCTTGTCCTACCCACGGAACACGCTCGGCCTGCCCGGCGGGACTTCGCCGCCCGGCGCATCGATCGTCCGATCCCTGCACCTGTAGTCCGGGGCATGAAGGCGCTCGGGGTGAAGCAGGGTTGCAGCTTCTTCGCGGTGGTTCTGGGAGCACTGTCCATCTTGCTAGCTCGCATTTCCCGCCAGCGTCGTTTCGTGATTGCGCTGCCCACGGCGGACCAGCCCGCTGTTGGTCAGCCCGATTTAGTTGGCCAATGTGTGAGTCTCCTGCCCTTCGCCGTCGATTTGGTCGAGGGCGAAACGATCAGTGCCTTACTCTCCAGAGTGCAGCGTGATCTGGCTGCCGCTCAGGATCACTCTGCCTTCACGCTGGTGAACTTGCTCGAGGAACTGCGTCCCGTTACGCCTGTTCGCGGTGTTTCGCCGACTTCGGCAGGTCTAACCAGCGTGAAGAAATTTCAGCCTCATGAGCTGCCACAGTTTGGCTTCAGCGCAGATTACGACGCCAACCCCATGAGCTATCAATCGTTTGAATGGTATTTGAACGCCGTGGAGGTGGGCAACGCCCTGGAGCTTAAGTGCCATTACAATACAAACCTTTTTAAGAGCGGCACTGTCCAGGCTTGGCTAGGGGCATTCGAGGCAATCCTCAGAGATATGGTGGCGGACCCATCCCAGGAGGTGATGGAGCTCGCAGGATTGAATGGGAAAGGAAAGCCCCCAGCAGCCGAGGTTTTATATGCTCTGGCGGGTCAGGAGAACGTCCGCGAAGGCATACCCCTACGGACACTTGGTATGAGACGTGGGTACGAGGCGCCACGAACTGAAACCCAGGAGGTTTTGGCAGGAATCTGGCGAGAAGTCCTCGGGGTAAAGAACGTCGGGATTTACGACGATTTCTTTGAGTTAGGCGGCCAGTCCCTTCTGGGTGTGGCGATCCAGACTAAGGTGGAGCGAGTCTTCGGGAAACGGCTTCCCCTTGCGTCGCTGATTCAGGCACCAACGATTCAACAGTTTTCAATACTCCTCGGCGAAGGGCGCGCGATACCGTCGTGGTCTTCCTTAGTGCCGCTTAACGCCTCGGGCTCGAAGCCCCCTGTGTTTTTGATGCATAGCCATGGTGGCAACGTCCTGGAATATCATCCCTTGGCAAACTACCTGGGGAAGGACCGGCCTGTGTATGGACTCCAGGCGAGAGGCTTGGATGGAAACATAATTGAGGAGCCGCGGATCGAAGAGATGGCATCCTATTACCTGAAGGAAATTAGATCCGTACAGCCCCATGGCCCCTACTATTTGGGTGGCTTCTGCTTAGGTGGGTTGATCGCACTCGAGGCAGCCCACCACCTCTCTGCTCAGAACGAAAAGGTGGATCTGTTGATCATGATCAATGCCCCGACGCCGGAGTATTCGAACCGCCAAATGGCGACCCCGTTGCCCCAGCGCCTGTTCTACAGGCTGGCCTATAGGCTCGCGCTCGAATGGAGCCACCTGTCGGGAAAGCCATTTCGAAGCACCCTTGCTCAGATGTTAGCGCGAGGGAGGCGGTTGAGAGATGTGTCCCTGGCCAGAGCCGAAATGTCGCTGGATAGCTTCTTGCGCAAATGGCATGGCCATATTCCAATTCATTCCGTCACTTACCAGTTAGAACGCCTGGCGAAGGCGCATGATCGGGCAGGAGCTACCTATAATCCCAAGCCTTACAATGGGAAAGTAATTCAGTTGTATGCGCAACGCCAGCCATTTGGTCTTCATGTAGATCCGATGCTGGGGTGGGCGGGGTTGTTCAACGGTGAGTTTCGAGTTCAGGAAATCCCGGGCTTCCGTCAGACCATGCTGGACGAGCCAAACGTTGGGATCCTTGCATCCGCGGTAACGAACGAACTGCGGGCATGCGAAGACACAGGAGAAGATCACGAAGGGTTACCAGAGACAAGCCTGAGGACTGTGGCATGAAGGGAGGCCGCCATGAATTCTGAGGCCGTCGCTGCTTTTCAAAGTATCGAAAGTGCCCAAGATTACCTCGGGCTCCTGGCGCAGGTTATTCTCGAGTCTCAACAGGCCGTTCAAACGGACATCCAAGCGAATGTGGAATCGGACCGCCCCCGCACGGTCGAGGCGTTGCGCCTGATTGGATACAACCTGGAGAAGCTTGCCTCCCACATCAAGACGAGCCGCCGGATACTCAACGATCTGCGGATGCTGCGCCGGATCCTTCAACAGAGGGGGTTGGAGGAATGAATGAGTAGCGAGGAGGAGGTGTGGCAAACGCCGACTGCCGAATTGACGTTTCCCTCGGACCGCATTGATGTTTGGCGGGTGTGCCTCGATTCTCGTGAGCAATCTGAACAGGATTTGCGCGGAGTCCTTGCGCCGGATGAGCTGGCCCGCGCCGCCCGATTTCACTTCGAAAGGGATCGAGGACGATACGTAAGGGGCCGGGCTACGCTAAGGTTTCTTCTCGGCCGATACCTTGAGACGCCGCCTGCTGAGATTCTCTTTCAGTACGAAAACAACGGCAAGCCGGAGGTTGCCCTTCCGCAAGAGTCCCGTGGTTTGCGCTTCAACGTCTCGAATTCGGGGGGATTAGCACTGATTGCTGTCGGTTCCGGGATCGCGATTGGCGTAGATATTGAGAAAGCTCGTCCCATGCCGGACCTCTTGGACATTGCCAGGCGGTTTTTTTCTGCTCGCGAAATCCAGGCCCTGCTCGCGGTCAGTGAGAACAAGAGACAGGAGGCTTTCTTCGCCTGCTGGACTCGCAAAGAGGCCTTTTTGAAAGCAACCGGCTTCGGGCTCTCGTACCCGCTATCGGGATTTTCTGTGTCCGTTGACCCCGATGGGCCAGCCGAGTTGTGTCAAGGGGGGGAGAACGGAAATGCCGCCGGCCACTGGTCCCTGTCAGATATTCGGGTGGGCAAGGGGTTCAGGGGGGCTCTGGCCTGGGAGGGCGGGGGCAAGCGCATCGAGCAATGGGAGTTTAAACTCGATCAGTAGGGTGACCCAGGCCAGAGTTTGATCGGTCCGGGCAACCGACATTCCGTGGGGCCTACTAAATAGGGGGCATGCTCGCCGTTATATCGCAATCGCTCGAGAACATGGTAAAATGGTCACTGTCGATTTCTATTAAGAATCAAAGTTTACGCCCTACGGGTGCGGCATGGCTGGGGGAGGCACACTCCCACCGCTGCGGGCGGGTTGAAAGTTAACGAAGACCCCTCAGCGCCCTATTCTTGAAGACGCTGTCGGCTGGGTGACCAGATTCTGAGACCGGGTGGCATTATGGCGATTAGCAAAGGCAGAGGGTTGGAGGATTGGCTCGACTTTATCGTCGACACTTTAAGGCATCTCGACGAGGGTGCTAAGGGGCCGTTCCTGCAGGAATTTCTCCTGGGCCTGGTGAGCCTTGATGTTTCTGAGAACGATAGCATTACGCATTGGGAGGGAGTCTTAGCCAACCAACGTCACTTGGCTGAGAAGCTTAGCCGTCCGGTGACGTTGCGGACGGCCGCGGTGGATTATTTTGGCGAGTTGAGCATCTTGCAGAACCCCATTCTCATGGAGTACGAAGAACTCCAAAAGTTGCGTCACAATGCAGCCACCGATCCCCTCACCGGCTTGAACAACCGGCGCATATTTGAGGAACATTTGCGCCGCGAGATCAACCGCTCCAGCCGTTACGGAACCACCTTTGCATTGATTTCCATAGATCTCCGGAGATTTAAGAGCGTCAATGACACTTATGGGCACGCGGCGGGAGATGAAATCTTGCGAAGCGTGGCGCGTGCATGTCTCGAGGCCATTCGCGCGTCGGACATAACGTGCCGGACCGGCGGGGACGAGTTTGAAATCCTTCTTCCTCGTGCCGAACGCCCCAGTGCTGAGGTACTGGCAGAAAGAATCGCCAGGAAGTTTGAGGAGTACGCGCGCGCCATTGCTCCTCAGACGGCCGTCGGGATCGATTATGGAATTGCCATTTTTCCGCAAGATGGACATGACTCCGCCAGCTTGTTCGCTGCCGCTGACAAGACCCTCTATACTCGAAAACAAAGAGCCCACAAGCATGCAGCAAGGGGTATTCACCGCCGACCGGGATTGACCCTTCCCTTCGCGGAACCCGCAGCGGGGGTCGCGACTGAAGCGGGCTCGGGCGACGAACACCGGGGCCATCTTTCGTCACCTCCGGCAAGTCATGCGACAACCGAAGGGGAATTTCTCCCTTCTGATCGCGCCCACGGCTCCCGAAAGGACGAACGTATCCGGCTGGATGGATTACCCGCGCTGGGTATCGTCCGGGTAGGAGGGGAGAGCTGGCCAGCCAGGGTGTTGGACCTGAGCCGTGGCGGCGTCTGTCTGTTGGTTGACCAAGCCGACTTGCCCGAGAGTTCCCCGGCTCGTCTCCAGGTCCCCTTGGCGCCCGGAGGTGAATTGGCCTTACACCCTGTTTACTCCCTCCCGGTCCCCGAGGGAAAACGGCGGGTGGGTTGCTCGTTCACTCACCTTGCTGAGCCGTTCTCGGCATAAACCTGACTCGAGGTTGTCCGGAAAAGGCTTAAATTTGAGGTTGGAGAGTGACGGCTCTCCCGAGACCTGCGCTCAACGCCAGCCCGCGGGACCTATACTAACAGAGAGCGCCAGTTCTCCATTTCGTGCTGGGCCAAAACACCGGCCACAAAAACTCTACTCTTACACCCGGCAGGTGTAGCCTATCGATAGCGCTTGAGCACCCCAGATAGCTTGGGTGGGGGATGGCGACGCTAGAGGTTAGTGCTATTGGGTATGGCACTAGGGTTCTATTGAACGGGTTCTTAGGCTCTTATAGAATTAGTCTCGATATAAGGGCAGGCGGCTTCAGGCTGGAAGCATGGGTGGACAGAACGATAACCCTTGAAAACTGCAAGGATTGTCTTGGGTAAGTCTCTCGCCCCGTAGCGTCATACCGATTAGTTGACCGCTGGTTTGGTTACGGTTCGAGAGTGGGCCTTGTTTTTGTAAGTCACAGGGCGGAGCTGTATTCAGCCAAGAAAGCACGGCGAAGGGTTACTGCTAAGGATCGCACGATGCAACTGTCGCCCATGTCAACGTAGGCTCGGAGTAAAGTGAAACCGACGGTTTTGGTTGTTACAACAACTCGCTGGTTCCCTACCGCTCGCCTGGCGATGGCCCTGGCCAAAGCAGGTTTCATGGTCAAAGCCCTTTGCCCCTCTGGCCATCCTCTCGGCAAGACGGGCGCGGTAAAGGAAATTTATACTTACCGCGGGCTAGCACCCCTCGCCTCCTTCGCCTCGGCAATTCCGGAGGCTCAGCCCGACATGATCATTCCGGGTGACGACCTTGCAACGCACCACCTCCACGAAATGTATCATCGCAAGAACTCTGCCGGGAAGGCAGGCGAGGCGATTCGTGCGTTGATAGAGCGTTCGCTCGGTAGTCCGGAAAGTTTCGCTGTGGTTTACGCCCGAACCAAGTTCATAGAGCTGGCTCATGAGGAGGGCATCCGGGTTCCCAGGACCGAGACGATTGCGAACCTCGAAGGCCTTGGAAAATGGATTGCCAGCAGGGGCCTTCCCACTGCTTTGAAGACGGACGGCAGTTCCGGCGGCGATGGTGTAAGAATTGTCCACACGACAGAGGAAGCCGAGCGCGCCTTCCGCTCGCTCTCCCATCCTCCGCTGCTGGCACGGGCCGCCAAGCGGGCCCTGATAAATCGGGATACGACATTGGTTTGGCCTTCGCTCCTTCGCCGCCGTCCCATCGTCAATGCCCAGGCCTTTGTGCCAGGGCGCGAAGCAACCACCACCGTAGCTTGCTGGAAGGGCAACGTCCTGGCCGCCCTCCACTTTGAAGTCCTCAGCAAGGTGGATTCGACAGGTCATGCCACGGTAATGCGCTTGATCGAGGACGCTGAAATGTCAGCCGCTACCGAAAAGATGGTCCGCCGTCTGAACCTCTCAGGTGTGCACGGGTTTGATTTCATGCGGGAGGCACAGACTGGAAACGCCTACCTTATTGAGATGAATCCCCGCACAACGCAAGTTGGGCACCTCGCGCTCGGCCCGGGACGTGATCTTCCCGCAGCATTGTATGCCACGGTATCCGGGGAGGCCGTACAACCAGCTCCGGCGGTGACAGAGAAAGACACGATCGCGCTTTTCCCCCAGGAGTGGAAAAGGGATTCAGCGAGCCCCTTTTTGCGGTCGGCGTACCATGATGTCCCGTGGGAGTCACCTGAGCTGGTTCTAGCCTGCATTCGCAGACGCGATAGGAAGATAACCTGGCATTCCCCCAAGGCAGAACTTAGAAATTTTAGAGAGTTATTTTCCCCGGCTCATGACTGTTTGACCGAAGGGCCGCCCCGTGCGGGTTGGGTAGCGAAGCAGAGTAAATCCCGAATTCCCTAATGAACGTGCCCGCTTGATCTGATGAATTTGCGTTGCGGGCTTCGTGCCTTGATCCTTGTCGTTGCGGTGCCGATACGTCCCGTGATTTAGCCGGCCCTTTGGGTGGGCCCACCGCTGGTTCACGCGCTGGTTACAACATTCCACTGCTGGATGGTAACGTCATGCCTATAGAGCCCCATTCCGAGTACTCCCGGCCGCATCCCACTTTCCAGGGTCAAATTCGCCGGAACGGCGGGAAGCCCCTTCTCGTCATGAAGTTTGGCGGCACATCGGTGGGTGATGCCTCCTGCATCGAGAAAGTGGTTGAAATCGTGCGCGCCGCGTCGCCCGAGAATGACGTCGTGGTGGTCGTCTCCGCGATGAGTGGCGTGACCAACCAACTGATCGAGGCAGCCCGGTATTCGGAGGCCGGAGATCACAAGTCGGTCGCCAAGACCCTCGAGAAGCTGCGTCAACAGCATGAAGCCGTGACCAGCGTGTTGATCCATTCGGCTGCGGAGCGCACCCGCATCGCGCACGAAATGGAGGAGTTATTGCAAGAGGGCGACCGCCTCTGCCAGGGCACGATCCTCTTGCGCGAGTTGACGTCCCGGGCGCTGGACTCCATCTCGAGTCTGGGTGAGCGTCTTTCTGCTCCTCTTGTTGCGGCTGCGCTTATGGAGCGCGGAGTGGCCAGCGAGGCCATCGAGGCCACGAAACTCATCGAGACTGACTCGTACCACGGCAACGCTGAGCCGCGGATGGAGCCGACGCGGGAACGCTGCCAAGCCCGCCTGCTTCCGCTCCTGCACCAGGGCATCGTCCCCGTGGTGACCGGTTTCATCGGAGCCACCGCAGAGGGTGCGCTCACGACGCTCGGCCGCGGTGGCTCGGATTATTCTGCGACCATCCTAGGTGCGGTTCTCGATGCCGACGAGGTCATAATCTGGACCGACGTGGACGGTCTGATGAGCGCCGATCCTCGGCTGGTGCCCGACGCGTACCCCATCTCCGAGATTTCCTATCATGAGGCGGCCGACCTTGCGCACTTCGGCGCCCGGGTCATGCACCCGAAAACTCTCCGCGCCATGATGCAGTGCGGTATCCCTGTTTGGATTCGCAACACGTTTGCGCCCGAGCGGCCCGGAACCAAGATCACGCCGGCGGGCTCGTCGAACGGTGCAGGGGTGAAAGCCCTGACGGCGATCAGCGACGTTGCCTTGATCACCGTCGGTGGTCCGGGCATGGTGGGAGTGCCCGATGTTTTGGTCCGCACTTTCACGACCATGGCGGCCATTCGAGCCGATGTGCTGCTGGTATCGCACTCGTCTTCGCAAAACCACATCTGCCTGGTCGTTCCCCTCGCACTCGCCAAGCGCACGGCCGAGGCGTTGCGCAGCGAGTTCGCACCGCACCTGGCGCAAGAAAAATTGGAAAGCGTCTCCGTCGACTCATCCCTGGCGATCGTCACGGTAGTCGGCAAGAACCTCCGCAGCAAGTCCGGAATCTTCGGACGGACGTTCGGCGCGTTGGACCGGGAGAACGTGAAGATCATGGCGATCGCTCAAGGCTCTTCGGAGTGCAGCATCTCCCTGGTGGTGGCGCAGAAAGACCTGAAGGCAGCGCTCCTTGCTGCCCATCGGGAGTTCCAACTGGGGTGCGCCGAATTCACAGGCCCTTCGTGTGAAAAACCCTTGCAACCGGCGTGCGACGCGGTCATAGGGATGTGACCGGGGGGGCCGGAGGGGAAGCCCCTGGCAAGCCTCTGGGACCAGGCTTCTCCGCTTATCGCTTCTGTTCTTAAACTGCGGTACGATATAGGCTGGGTCAAGGCCACCCGTTGTCATGGTCAAGTGCGAACCCTCCACAGCTACAGCCCCGCTCTTTAGCGTTATCATCGCTGTGTACAACGACTGGGTGCCGCTCGATCGCTGTCTGCGATCCCTGGCGGAACAGATCCATTCGCCGGACAAAGAAGTCATTGTCGTGGACGACGGTAGCAGAGAGATTGCGCCTGACTTCATTCGCGGCTGGGCCAAGTCTTATCCGCTAAAAGTCGTAAGACAGCCTCATGCGGGAATTGCCTCCGCCAGAAATCGCGGAATTCAGGTCTCCAAAGGCTCTCTACTTGTATTCGTGGACGCGGATTGCAAACTCCAAGCGTCTTGCCTTTCGACCCTTGCTGCAATTATCGCTGACTCCCCGCAGCACAATTGCTTTCAACTCCACCTAACCGGAGACAGCTCGAGACTCGTCGGTAGAGCCGAGGATCTGCGGCTCATCACGCTTCAGAACCACCTGCTTCAGCCCAATGGTTGCATTCGATACTTGAATACGTCCGGATTCGCGATTCGGAGAGAGAGCGTGGAAGTTGAACGCGGCCTGTTCGACCCTGCCGCGCTTAGGGCTGAAGATACTCTGTTGCTGGCGAAACTGATGCTGGGTGGGGAACTTCCTCTGTTTGTTGCCGATGCAATTGTGCAACACGCCATTCCGTTGTCTTTAATGGAGTGCCTGCGAAAGGACATGCGATCGGCTTATTTGGAAGGAAAGACGTTCGACCGCATTGCCTCAATGGGAGTGAAAATTCGAGCGAGTCCGCGTGAGCGTCTGGGCATGATGTCGTCGATGTGGAAAGCATCGCGAAAGCATTCGATTGGAATGCTGGCATGGTTTGTAGTACTGGCCAGGCTAGGGCTAGGACGATTTGTCTCCGTCGCTTGCTCATGTTTCCGCCTATGGCCAAGTCCGCATGGGCCGGCAAGGTCTTACTGATGCGCTTATGCCGCAGTCGCTGTATGACCGGGGTTGAACAAGAGCACATCGGAATGTTCCAGTAGGGCGTCGAGAGTTCGCCATATCCTCAATAAGGACGAACGAAAGGCAAACCATGATCTCGGGGTCGGGGACTGACAAATCGACGGCTCAGATCCCCCTGCGGCAGACTGATGCCACAAGACAGCTTACGGAAATTTGGCAACACCTCCTGGGCGTGAATCCGATCGAGCCCGATCAGAATTACTTCGATCTGGGTGGGGATTCATCCCTGGCCGTTCGCCTCTTTGCCGAGATTGAAAAGGTCTTTAAGGTTAGGTTGCCCTTAGCGACGCTTTTCGAGGCTCCAACAATTGGAGAGCTTTCCGAGGTTATTCGCCGCCAAGCCCCCGCCTCGGGGTTGCCGCAGGTGCCGATACAGCCGGCGGATGACACAACGCGAGTGCTCACCGAGATTTGGCAACGCCTCCTCGGCGTGGTTCATATTGAACCCAATCAGAATTACTTTGACCTAGGTGGGGATTCATCCCTGGCCGTTCATCTGTTTGCCGAGATTGAAAAGGTCTTCAAGGTCAAGTTGCCTTTAGCGACGCTTTTCGAGGCTCAAACAGTTGGAGAGCTTGCCGAGGTCGTTCGCCGCTACTCCCCGGCCCCTGCCTCCGGGTGGTCGCCGCTAGTGACCATTCAGCCCGCGGGCTCACGCCCACCGTTCTTTTGTTTCCATGGAGCCGGTGGAGAGGTTCTCATCTACCGCGATCTTGCAATGAATTTGGGTCCCGACCAGCCGTTCTACGGTATGCAAGCCCAGGGCTTGGACGGTAGCTGCCCGCCGCTGACTCTCATCGAGGACATGGCGACTCTTTACGTTAAAGAAGTCAAGCGCATCCAGCCTCACGGCCCCTATTTCCTGGGCGGCTACTGCGCAGGGGGAACGATTGCTTACGAGGCGGCACAACAGCTCCAGGCGGAGGGAGAACAGGTTGCGCTGTTGGCGTTGTTTGACACCTCCGACTGGTCCAAAGTTGCCCTCCCTTCAATTTTGACGAAGGTCTATCATGGCATGGAGCGACTGGTGTTTCACGCCGCGAATATCCTTTCCCTTGATTCCCAGGGTAGGAGGAAGTTTCTTTCGGAAAAGGCGCAGCAACTGCGCAACAGGGTTCCGGTGTGGAGAGGCATGCTACAGGCCAAATTCTCCAAGGATAAAGGTAATAGCTCAAAATCCCGGGTCTTGGGGCAAATCTGGCAGATAAATGACCGCGCGTGCACGAATTATGTTCCCAAACCCTATCCCGGCGCCGTCACAGACTTCCGTCCTAAACGCCAGTATCGAATGTTCGACAAGCCCGGCATCAAATGGGAACAGTTGGCCCAAGGCGGAGAAGAAGTTGTTGTCCTGCCTGTTTATCCCGCTGGGATGCTGATTGAGCCCTTCGTCAAGCACTTGGCCACAGCACTAAAGAAATCCATGGACGCCGCGATTCGCCGCTGCGAAGCCAGCGCGACTTCCAACGCAGCCGCGATCGAGCAGCGCTGATGGTTGCAATGAACATGCCGTCGTCGGATCGTTTTCGAATGACAATTACTTAACACGCTGCGTTTAGCTCGGAGAATTTTGCCCTGCCAGGAAGCCGCCGTCGAGAACAAGGGACTGGCCCGTCATAAAAGATGCGCGGTCCGAGCACATCCATATCACAGCTTCAGCGATTTCCGCCGGTTTTCCAAAACGACCGATGGGATGGCAACTAAGAACGTATTTGTGGACCTCCGGAACGCGAAAGATCCGATCAGCCATCGGCGTTTCGGTAAATGCGGGGCACACAGCGTTGATCCGAACCCCGCTCTTGGCATTCTCCAGCGCGGCGGTCTTCGTCAGCCCAATCACTCCATGTTTGCTGGCGCTGTACGCTGCCGCCCCTACAGAACCGACCAGACCTATAATCGACGCCATGTTTACAATAGCTCCGCCCCCGCCCTGCTTGAGCATCTGCCGAATTTCGTACTTCAGGCAGAGCCAGACGCCCTTGAGATTGATGTCGATGGTGCGATCCCAGTCTTCTTCGGATTGTCGGATAATGGGCGCCAAGACACCTTCGATCCCGGCGTTATTGAAGGCGACATCCAAGCGGCCAAATCTCTGCACCGCCTTCTGGATGAGCGTCTCAACTTCGGACGCTTTCGACACGTCGGCTTTCACAAACAGGCCCTCGCCGCCGGCGGCACGGACCAACTCGATGGTTTCCATGCCTTGCGGTTCGCGCCGGCCCGCCACCACCACTTTCGCTCCCGCCTTCGCGAAAAGTATGGCGGTTTCACGGCCAATGCCCGACGTTCCGCCAGTCACGAGCCCAACTTTGCCTTGCAATTCCGGTGTCATGATTCTCCTTCACGAACCAAACGCCTCAAGATAGGAATGCAGAGTGTAGGGTTTGCGTGAAGCTTCCGTCAATCGGGTATGCTCAAATACCTTCAATGAGAAGGCCGGTGAGTGTCAACTGATTTTCACGAAAAACTCGTGGGCATGTGGAAACTGGTTTCCGCCTCGAGCACAGCATCGACCGGCGAGCGAAGCGAAACTCCCTATGGTCACAGCCCTGCGGGTTACCTCACCTATACCGGGGATGGCAGAGTAACCGCCCTGATCAGCTACGGTGGGCGGAAACCACTCTCTGCCGGTGGTGGAGGTCTGGCCCTGCAGGAAGAACAGGCGGAGGCGTTTAAGACATTTTTTGCCTATGCCGGACGGTACACGCTCAGCGGCGACAAGGTAACCCATCACATTGAAATCTCATCGATTCAGAACTATGTCGGTAGGGACTTGGTCCGCAGCATTAAATTCCAAGGTGATCAAATCATATTGGTTACACCACCGACGCCAGTGAACGGAAAAATCCAAACGGTCGAATTGATTTGGCAGCGTCTTGCGGTCGGCCCGTGAAAGGGCAGTTCTGTGCTAAACTTATCATCAGTAAGTTCACGGCTTCTGAGGGGCTGAAATTCTGATCTTCTGTGGGGGTGATGGTTGTCCAAGGTTATCGCTCCGGACAAAAAAAATATTTTCAGCGACGAAATTCTGCAGGATCCATATCCCACATACGCCCGCTTGCACGAGGAAGGTCCCTTGCATTACCTGGCGGTTGGCAGCGACATGGGGGTATGGTCGATCTTCAGCCACGCCGAGATCAGCTCGATTGCCAGAGACCCCAGGCTTTCCGCGAAACGCGCGCAGAAAATGATATCGATTCTGCCGCTCGACCGCCAGTCCGAGTTCCGCGAACTCGCGCGCATGCTGAGCTTGTGGCTGATTTTCATGGACCCGCCGGAGCACACCCGGCTGCGCAAACTTCTCAACAAGGGGTTTTCGCCCGCGGCGGTGGAAGGCTTGCGTCCGCAAATCGAGGCCATCGTTGACCGAAAGCTTAAGCCGCTAAAGCATGGTTCCGAAGTCGAACTCATGGACGTGTTCGCCAACCCCTTGCCGGCGCTCATTATTCTGGAAATGCTCGGAGTGCCGCTGGAAATGCAGGACACCTTCGTCAATTGGTCGCGGGACATCGCGGCGTTTCGAGGCAGGCCAAATTCCACGGTGGAACAGGCGCGCGCGGCGCAAAATGCTCTCATTGCGTTAACCGACTTTTTTCGCAAGACGGTGGCGGAACGCAGACGCCATAAAGGCAGCGACCTGATCAGCCTTCTCATCGACATCGAGGAAGAAGGAGAAGTGCTGACCGAAGAAGAGCTCTACGCACAGTGTGTCGCACTGCTTTTTGCCGGGCACGAAACGACTCGAAACCTCATCGGTAACGGGATGTACACTCTGCTGAAACACCCGCAAGAGACAGCGGAGTTACGAGAGAACCCGGAGATGATCCGCACGGCTGTGGAGGAACTGCTTCGGTTCGAGAGCCCGGTACAATTTACGGCTCGTGTGCTCAAGGAAGATATCGAGATTTGCGGCCAGCGCGTACCGAAGCGATTTTCGATCTTATGCATGCTCGGCGCGGCGAACCGGGATCCAAAACAATTTAAGGAACCGAATCAGTTGGACCTGAAGAGGCTGAACAACCAACACCTGGCGTTCAGTGCGGGTCCGCATTTTTGCATTGGAAGCCAACTCGCGCGGTTAGAGGGACAGATTGCGATCCTGAGTCTAGTGCAGCGCTTTCCGGAGATGAAGCTCACAGGCCCGCGACCGGAGTGGGCTCCCACATTCGGATTCAGGGGCCTGAAAAGCCTTCCGGTAATTATGTGAATACCTCATTCGAGCGGCTGAGCCACGGCCGATGACTAGAGGGCTTATTGAAGCCCGCGCGACAAATAACGATGAAGCAAAGAATACCCCAACTCGACGCCGTTCGAGGGATTGCCATCCTGGTCGTCATGATTCACAATGGCTCCCATAACCTCCCGTCACTGCCTTTCCAGTCCTTGTGGGCGTATGGGTGGATGGGAGTCGACCTTTTCTTCGTACTCTCCGGATTTCTGATCACGGGAATTCTATTTGACACAAAACAATCGGAGGGCTACTTTAGGAATTTTTATGCAAGGCGATGTCTGAGGATTTGGCCCTTATACTACTCCGTCCTATTCTTAATGTTTGTCGCTATCCCATTACTGCGCCCCTCGATAGGCGCCATCATAATTACGCGCTCGTCGCCCTGGTGGTCGTATCTGTTGTTTCTACAAAACTTCCTGGTTTCCCGACCAACCAGCTCAGTAGGGCCACTTAGCACGACGTGGTCGCTTGCAATTGAGGAACAGTTTTATTTGGTGTGGGCAGTGGTTGTACGGTTCTGCTCTTACGCGCAACTTCGTTTGATTGCCATCGCCGTCATTTGCCTCTCTCCCATTCTGCGAGTTTTCCTTGTGTGGCACCATGTGGATTTGTACCCGAACGTATTCTGCCGGCTCGATGGCCTTATGGCCGGGGGATTTCTGGCGCTGCTAGTTCGTTCCAAGACATTTCTAGCGCCCAGGTTTTTGAAGGCAGCATGGTCTTCACTGCTTATCGCACTTTCGCTTGCAATTGTCACCGAATCCTTTCGAGCAAGATGGATTACCTATTCGTTGAGCACCGTCGCTTCAGCTTCGTTTGTCTATCTCGCGTTATTTGCCACGCAACGATGGTTTCAGATAGCAATGAGGAGCCGAATGTTGATTCACACCGGTGTGATCAGCTATGGACTTTACCTGCTTCACAAACTGCCCTTCGATGCTGAGGAAGCCCTCAACTTGGGCAGGTACTCGATTCCCGCACTTCTGGTGGGCCTGGCTGTCAGCTACGTGATAGCGACGGCTTCTTGGTTCTTGTTGGAAAAGCCACTCTTGAAGCTAAAGCGCTTCTTCGAATTTCGGCCAGTTCGGACGGATGGTGGGGATGGCCAGTTTGCACCCGTAGCTTCGTGAAGGACAGATACCATTTACGGAGGTCTAAGTTAGCATTGTGACAAATGTCGCGATCATTGGCGCAGGTCCCTACGGACTTTCAGTAGCCGCTCACCTCAAGCGCAAGGGTATTCCTTTCCGCATTTTCGGTCGCCCAATGGACAGTTGGCTGACCCACATGCCTAAGGGCATGATGCTCAAGTCTGATGGTTTTGCCTCTAACATCTACGATCCTGAGGATGAATTTCCCTTAGGAAAATTCTGTGCCGAGCATGGAATCGAATACTCCGCCGATAGAATTCCCGTGCGGCTTGATACCTTTGCAGCGTATGGGCTTGCTTTCAAGGAGCGAATGGTACCCGAGCTTGAGGACCGCTTGGTTGTCGATCTCGAGCGAGTACCCGAAGGGTTTCGTTTGGGCCTCGAGGATGGGGAAAAGGTCATTGCTCAGCAAGTTGTGCTGGCGGTTGGGATCACCCACTTTGAGTTCGTACCCGGCAACTTGGCACACCTTCCGCCGGAATATGTGTCGCACAGCTACCGCCATCATGATCTTGAGCCCTTCAGAGGCCACAAGGTGGTCGTAATCGGCGCCGGCTCCTCAGCGCTTGACTTGGCCGGATTGCTCCATGACAGCGATGCTGATGTGCATCTTGTAGCTCGCACGAAGGCATTGAAATTCCACAGCATGCCCCCGGGCAAGCCCCGTTCTTTGTGGCAGCGCGTCCGTCATCCGAAATCCGGGCTTGGCCCCGGCCTTCGGTCACGATTCTTTGCCAATGCCCCAGGCATGTTTTACTATTTGCCGGAGCGACTCCGCCTGGAGGCCGTCCGAAGAACCCTTGGACCCTCCGGAGGGTGGTTCAGCAAAGAGAAAGTTGTAGGACGCGTGCCTCTCCTGTTGGGGTACACCCTGACAAATGCCAATATCCAGGACGGGAAAGTGCGTCTCCAGCTTCGTGGGGAGGATGGCGCCGAGCGCGAGATCGTGGCCGAGCACGTCATCACAGCGACGGGCTACAAAGTTGATATGCAACGATTGCAGTTTCTCAGCCCGGAAATTCGTTCGAAGGTTCAAACCGTCCAAGGCTCGCCGGTGCTCTCGTCGACCTTCGAGTCGTCAATACCCGGCCTTTATTTCGTGGGGCTTGCTGCCGCAAACAGTTTTGGGCCGGTCATGCGGTTCGCCTTCGGCGCAGGTTATGCCGCTCAAACTCTCACCCGAACGATGATGAAATCACTCTCGCAGGGTCCGGCATTGGTTCAGGCTCCCAGTGTGGTGAGCACCACAAAGTAGATGGATATGAAGAGAGAAACGATTGCCATTCACGCAGGTTATGACGGTGACCCCACAACCAAGGCCGTGGCCGTGCCGATCTACCAGACGATCGCCTTTGAGTTCGACAGCGCCGAACATGGAGCGGCTTTATTCAACCTCGAAGTCGAGGGAAACATCTACACTCGGATCGGGAACCCCACCAACACGATCCTGGAGAAGCGTGTTGCCGCACTCGAGGGTGGCGTGGGTGCGCTCAGCGTGAGCTCGGGGATGGCTTCGATTCACTATTCGATCATCAACATAGCGGAGATGGGAAACAACATCGTTTCTCTTCCCCAGCTTTACGGCGCAACTTATACCCTCCTGTCATGTGTCCTCCCGAAGCAGGGAATCATGGGACGGTTTGCCGCCAGTGAAAGTCCTGATGATGTCGAGAAGTTGATTGACGAGAATACTCGAGCGGTCTTTTGCGAAAGCGTTGGAAATCCGGCCGGCAATGTTGCCGATATCGAGGGTTTAGCTCGGGTCGCGCACAAGCATGGAGTCCCCTTGATTGTCGACAACACCGTGGCGACTCCGATTTTATTGCGGCCCATCGAATACGGCGCCGATGTCGTGTTGCATTCCATGACCAAATTCATGGGAGGGCACGGCACGACGTTGGGCGGAATGATTGTGGATAGCGGTAAATTTCCCTGGCACGAGTATCCCGATCGCTTTTATATGCTGACCCGGCCGGAACCCTCTTATCACGGCGTCGTCTATACCGAGCATTATGGCGCCTCGGCCTATGTAGCTCGCTGCCGGACGGTTTGCCAACGGAATACCGGCGCCACGCTGGCGCCTTTGAATGGCTTCTTGTTGCTTCAGGGGGTAGAGACACTGGCCCTCCGCGTGGAACGCCATGTGGAAAACGCCCGGAAGGTGGCGGAGTTTCTCCGCGGCCATCCCCGAGTGGATTGGGTCAATTATGCAGGGTTCCCAGACAGCCCTCTTTACCCCCTTGCGCAAAAGTATATGGGCTCGCGACGCTGCTCGCTACTGACCTTTGGCGTGAAAGGCGGCTTTGAAGCGGGCAGAAAGTGTTTCAATGCACTGAGCTTATTCAAGCGGATGGTCAACATGGGCGATGCCAAGTCGTTGGTTTGTCATCCCGCCTCCACGACTCACCGCCAACTGTCCCCCGACGAACAACAAAGGGTGGGTGTTACACCCGAAATGATTCGGCTAAGCGTGGGCATCGAGCACATCGATGACATTCTCGCCGATCTCGATCAGGCTCTCGACAAGGCAACCACATGAGCTCGCCGAGATTCTAGAGGTTATCGGCTTGGGAGGATTGTCATGCCACTGGTCATAGACGGAGGCCGGATCCCTGCTCGTTGGGCCGCGAAAAAGGGGTTGCTCCCGGAGGTGTCGAATGAGAGGAACATCCCGAGGGCGAGGTGTGTCAGGCTCGCGCTTATCAACAACATGCCTGACCCGGCGCTGGAAGACACCGAGATACAATTCTTCGAGCTTCTTGAAAACGCTGCCGACCAGGTTCCGGTATCCGTAAAACTTTTCTCGTTGCCCGGGGTTCCTCGCGGCGACCGGGGAAACCGGCATCTCAGCGAGTTCTATCACAGCATAGAAGATATCTGGAACAGCCGGTTTGACGGTGTCATTATAACCGGAACCGAGCCGCATCAGCCCGACTTACGGCGCGAGCCCTATTGGCAGGCCTTGGTCAATGTTCTCGACTGGGCTGAGCGCCAGACGTCGTCGACAGTCTTGTCGTGCTTGGCGGCGCATGCGGGGGTTCTTCATAGCGACGGCATTGCGCGCCACTCCATGTGGTACAAGATGTGCGGCGTCTTTGAATGCAAACGCCTCTGTGACCACGCCCTTACAAACCTGACCTCTGACCTGATTCAATTCCCTCATTCCCGATGGAACGAAGTGCGAGAGGATGACTTGACCTCGTGTGGTTATATTGTCCTCACCAAATCAACCGAAGCGGGTATTGATTGCTTTGTGAAGAAGAAAAGGAAGAGCCTGTTTGTACATTTTCAGGGTCATCCGGAATATGAAGCAAGAACTCTTTTCAAGGAATACCGGCGGGACTTACGAAGATTTCTCACCGGAGAGAGAAAAACGTATCCCTATGTCCCGCACGGATACTTTGATGCGGCAGCGACTAAAATACTGGCCGAGTTCCGAGAGAAGGCTCTATCCCAGCCGCGCGAAGAACTCATGGCAGACTTTCCCGAAGCTGCCGTGACCGCCAATTTGCAGAAAACCTGGCACGCCGCAGCCACATCTATGTATGGCAACTGGTTGCATTATCTGGTGTCGCGGAAGACTGACACCTCGGCATTTGCGGCCATTCCCCGTGTTGCATTCAACTACATGCAGCGGAAGCGGTTTGCAACCTCAGAACGATAGAAGCACACTGCGCACCGTACCGCACCGACATGCCATATCAAACTCCCATACCAGAAGATCAGGTACCTGACCTCCTGGCGGCTCTCCCAGAAAAAACCTGCGACGTGGTGAAGCCCTGGGTGGAGCTTTCGCCGGATCGCCCCGCCCTTGTCGAGGCCAGCGGCACTTGGACCTATCGGCAATTGAGTTCCGTGATTGCCAAGACCCAGGCTTGGCTTCTCGATTCCGGTGTGCGTCCGGGAGACCGGGTCATGATTGTGTGCGAGAACTCCCGGGCGCTCGTCGGAGTTCTGTTGGCCTTGGCCGGCCTCGATGCTTGGCCAGTCCTCGTGAACGCTCGTCTCTCCGCACGCGAGGTCGATGAAATCCGGGATCATTGCGGCGCCCGGCGGGTGATCTACACCACCAGCGTGTCTCCGCATGCGACCGGACACGCCAAGCGACATGGCGCCGTCATCGAAGAGGCGTCCGATCTAGGGACCATCGGTATCGGTCCTTTAAACGAAAATGTCGAGCCGGAACCTGTCGAGCCGGTTGTGTCGAGCCGCGTCGCTGCTTTGATTTATACCTCGGGTACCACCGGGCACCCGAAGGGGGTCATGCTGACTCACAGGAACCTGCTGTTTTTGGCGGCTGGGTCGGCGAGAATACGCTCACTGACTCCTGATGATCGCCTTTATGGCATCTTGCCGATGTCTCACGCGGTGGGCCTCTCGGTGGTCCTTTTGGGGTCGTTGCTGAGCGGCGCGACACTCTATTTATCGCCGCGATTCGATCCCGTGGCCGCGATCAAGGCGCTCGAGGGGGACAAGCTGACCGTGGTGTTGGGCGCGCCAGCCATGTTCTCTCTATTGGTCGAATATGCCAACTTAAAGGGATTGAAGTCGCTGCGTTTTCCCAATCTGCGGATTATTTCATCTTCGGGCGCCCCGCTTCAGCCCGCGCTCAAATCGAAGGTGGAGAGCCTCTTCGGGATGGTGCTGTACAATGGCTACGGCGTGACGGAATGCTCGCCCACCATTGCTCAGGCAAGGGTCGAAGAGCCTCGAACTGATACGTCTGTGGGCAGGATCTTCCCGGGAGTTCAAGTTAGGTTGGCGGGCTCAGATGGCCAACCCGTGGCCGAAGGCGAAGTGGGTGAACTGTGGGTGAAAGGGCCCACCATCATGAAGGGCTATTACCGCGCCCCCGAGGAAACGGCCGCTGCCATCGATCCAGATGGATGGTTTAACACGCGCGACCTCGCGCAGATGAAAGATGGGCATCTCTTTATTGTGGGACGAACGAAAGAACTTATTGTCCGATTTGGATTCAATGTCTACCCGGCAGAGATTGAAGCAGTTCTGAATTCTCATCCCGCCGTGGTCCGCTCCGCCGTGATAGGCCGATCCGTGCACGGGGAGCAAGGTGATGAGGAAGTCGTTGCGTTTGTTCAGCTCTTGCCGGATTCGCCCCTCAAGATCAACGATTTGGCTGAACACGCCGCACGGCATCTTGCGCCCTACAAAAGGCCCTCACGCATTATATTGGTCCCGACGATGCCTTTGACTTTAACCGGAAAAGTTGTGAAAGACCAACTCGCAAAAATGGTAGAAAGCACCGCTTCAACGCATTGACAATGCCAAAAGCCCCCGACTTAAAGTCCCACCTCGATTAATCTCGGACCTTCGTTTTCAAACCCCTCCCTCAACGCCAGCGAAAATTCATTCAGTGAAGCAACACGGGTTGCAGGTACTCCCATGCCTTTTGCCAAAAAGCTCCAGTCGAGATCGGGACGTCCGATCTCGAGCAGAGCCGTGGCGCGAGGTCCCGGATTTCCAATCCCGAGACCGGAAAACTCGCGCTTGAGGACAGCGTACGCGCGGTTTGCGAAGACCACCGTGGTAACCTTGAGGCTCTCCCGGGCCATCGTCCAAAGCGCTTGCAGTGTATACATGCCGCTGCCATCGGCCGTCAGGCAGAGGACCCGGCGATCAGGACATGCCACGGCCGCACCCACCGCTAGCGGCAAGGCGATCCCAATGGACCCGCCCGTATTGGCCAGCCAATCGTGGCGCGGGGACCCTTTTGTGGCTGCCATCAAACCGCGCCCCGAGGTCATGGATTCGTCCACCACAATGGCATTCTCAGGGAGGAGCGAACCTACGGCAGCCGCAAGCCCTGGCAAAGTGATATTTCCTCCCTGCACCGGCCGCTGCTCCACCTTCTCTCCCACCGACTCTGTTCCTGATAGTGACAACGCTGCCGCCAACGCGTCAAGCGCACCGGCAAAATCTTCGCCGGCACTGGCCAACACATAGATCTCACATCCCAGCGATGTGAGGACGCTATCTTTTCCCGGGTAGGCGAAGTAAGCGACGGGCGCCGGCGCTCCCACCAGGATAAGCTGTCGAAACTCCTTCAACTGCTCAATTGCCTGTTCAAGAACATAATGAATACGCTCCACAGCGGGGGCGCCGGCGCCACGCTCGAGCCGCGTGAAGGGGTAGGGAGCAAGCAGTTTAGCGTTCGTAGAGGCGGCAATTCGTCCGGCCGCCGTTAAACCCTTGCCATAAAGTGCATTCCCGGCGATCACAAGACCGGTTCGCAAGCCTGACCGGAGCATGGTGGCGGCGCGCTCGACATTCTCCACGGGAGGAAGCGGCGCAATCGGTAAAGCTGGAATCCCTGCAATGATCCCACCCATGCCCCAGGCTACATCAGCGGGGACGATGAGAGTGGCGATCCGGCCTGGCGCCATACGCGCAGCGACAACCGCCTCGGCCGCATCGCGGCCCAGCTCGCCCGCCGCGCCAGAGGTCCGCAACCACTTGGAATAGGGCCGGGCAAGGGCTTCGATGTCCGCAGTCAGCGGCGTGTCGTGGTGCAGGTGGTAAGTTGCATGTTGGCCGATCAGGTTGACGATCGGCACCTTCGCGCGGCTCGCATTGTGCAGGTTGGCGAGGCCGTTGGCGAAACCAGGGCCGAGATGGAGGAGCGTGCACGCAGGTTTCCCGGCCATGCGCGCGTAGCCGTCTGCCGCCCCCGTGACCACGCCTTCGAAGAGGCCGAGGACGCAACGAATTTTCTCCATCCTATCAAGCGCGGCGACGAGATGGATTTCCGACGTGCCAGGGTTCGCGAAACAAGTATCAACCCCTCCGGCGGCTAGCGTGGAGACTAAACTCTCTGCCCCATTCATCTGTTTATGCCTCTTACAAATTCGTTTTGGGAAGTCCGCCCCGGGTACTGTCGCATTTTACTCGCACGGGTCTCCGCTGGCTGTGCACCGAAGCCTTCCAGTCCAGGTCAGTCGATGGCAAAAATAGTAGGTAGTCAAGGCCGGATTCATTCCTGACAGGACGCTTCCTTTATATAGCGTGAAAGCACAGATGCAAGTTTCTGGAAGTGCGTCGTCATAATTCCCAGATGATCCCCGGGTACGGTTTCGACTTCGAATTTCCCTGCAAATCTGCCCCAAACGGCTACGGGATCTTCAGGGAAGTCGGTAGTGGTTTCCGCCTTGACAAACCGTATTTTGCCATTGTAGTACCGATGCTGATAGCGCTTGAGCGCCAAGTACGCGCAGTCTCGTACGTGTTGCATGGCTGGGGAGAACTGGACCTCAACCGGTGATTGGTAAGGAGTTCCAGAAATGGGTGACCGACCCTTGGATGGGCGTCTAATCTGGGAGAGCACCTCACGCACCGGCATTTGCAACGCTTGGGAAGCGTTACGCCTCATCCGTTGCAGAACAAGCCGCGCACGCTGTCCAGGTGGCAGATGACGGATGTGCGGATACGCGTCCAGCATAGCGAGCAGCCCCACCTTTTCTCCCTTTGCAGACAGGCGTTGAGCCATTTCCAACGTAACCAGACCACCGAGCGAGTAACCAATCAGAAGGTAGGGTCCTTGGGGTTGTATTTCTTCGACCGCATCAAGGTAGTACTGGGCCATGTCTTCGATGCGATCAAAAGGCTTGTCCACTCCCTCAATACCCCTGATTTGCATCCCGTGGATGGGATGAGCTGTTTGGATATGCCTTACCACTTGATAAAAATCTATGACAGTGCCGCCCAACCCATGGGTGATGAAAACCGGCGGCCCCTCGGCCCCGGCCTTCAGCAGCACAAGAGGCGGGATGCGGGGAGTGCTGGGTTGCTCCAGGAGGGAAGCCAGAGCTGCGATGGTTGGCGCCTGGTAGATCATCACAGGCGGCAGCTCTCGTCCACAGGCGTCGGCGATGGCGTTAAAAAGCTCCAGGGCTGAGGAAGAATCACCCCCCAGATCAAAAAAGTTGTCATCAACACCGATGGAGGGGAGTTGCAGCACCCGCTGCCAAATCGGGGTAAGCGCCTCGATCATCGCGGAGGTGGGCTCATGTTTCAAGCTGCACATGATCAGGTGGAATCTCCCTCAATCTCCGTCGCGGAGCTCGCATTTCCCGGATGGTCTTCAGCATGATCTCGTACCAGGATGCGCATCCCTGCGTCTGTGGACGCCAAGGTCCTCAAGGCGGCCCAATGCTCGACCGGAAGGGTGGCGCTTCCAAACCGAACAGAGTAACCTATAAACAAGGGTACGTCGAGCCAACATGTTGAGTCGGTTTTGCGAATGCCGCGCCCGGACAGGCGGAGATGGAAAGAGGAGCACGCCCTTCCTCCTCCCCATGCACGCTTTCCACAATTGTCCGGAGAGTCTGACAATCAGGAATGTGCGAATGCCCAATAGAGCTCTCGAGCTTTGGTATAGAAGGTGCCCGGCTGAAGTGGGCGGTCGTCGATTCGCGTGACCGGGACAACTTTGGAATAGTTCCCAGTCGAGAAGATTTCATCCGCCTTCTGGAAGTCCTTGTAGGTGAGCGTCTTCTCGACGACGGTCACGCCACTTTCGCGGAGTAGTCCGATCACCCGCTGGCGGGTGATTCCTGCCAAGAACGTCCCATTCGGAATAGGCGTTAGGACCACACCATCCTTCGCCATGAAGAGGTTCGAGGTGGCGAGCTCGGCGACATTTCCGACCATGTCGCAGACGGCGGCATTGTCGAAACCTCGAGATTGCGCCTCAAAAAGCGCGCGAGCGTTATTGGGATATAGACATCCCGCTTTGGCATCGACGGGCATGGTTTCAAGAGTTGGTCGGCGAAACGGCGATAACGTCATCGAGAAACCCTTGGGCGGCCGCAAGGGGGCTTCGTAGATGGTAAGACACCACCGAGTAGACTCAGGGTCATGCGACTGAATCCACGGGCTTTCTTTCTCCGCCCAATACATGGGTCTAATGTATAGGGCAACATCCTTCTCGAAGCGCGCTATCCCTTCCTTCG
>JBEKNU010000057.1:0-31055 GCA_049522495.1 Terriglobia bacterium | reverse complement strand
CTGAGGCTATTGATATTGGTTTCGGAGCTAGCCAGGTTGGCTTCAAACTGCGCCTGCATTTGCAGGATAAATTCAATCTTCTTGTCCATCTCTTCAAGCGTCATGGTGCATCCTCGGGCATGGCGTTTTGTCACGATCCGCCATGGAATGAGGTTATCACCAACCCCAGCAAAAAGAAAATGCCGATGACGGGGGGGTAGTGGTGTCATTTGCTGTAGCACGGGCGGGAGAAGGTGTGAAAAAATAGACGGTTTCGTCCGTCAGCCGACGGACAAAGATCGCAAAGGATAATTGCTTTGTTTCCTTTGCGCCTTGGCGCCTTAGCGTGAGGTGTTTTTGCTCTTTCCGGATTTTTTCACAGCTTCGGACGCCCGCGCTAGGTTTGCTTGGGGAGCCAAGTGGAGCTGTATTCGGCGGCGGCAAGCATCCCGCCATCCACCAGGTGGGCGATTCCCGTTACGCCTTCGCTGTCGTCCGAGACCAGATACAGCGCCGCCCGAGCCACGTCCTCGGGAGTCAGGAAACGGCCAAGCGGGACGCGCGTCTGCCGCTCGCGAATCAGCGCCTCCGGGTCCGCACTGGTCGAGATGTGCTCGCGAAATGCCGGCGTGTCGGTGATTCCGGGGCAAAGACAATTCACACGGATATGGTCACGGCCATAATCCAGAGCGAGAGACTTGGTGAGCATCACCACCGCGCCTTTCGAGGCGACATAACCGGGAGTTCGCATCTGGCCCACCAAACCGCTGATCGACCCCATATTCAAGATGACCCCGCCACCCTGCCGGCGCATGATCGGCACCACATGCTTGACTCCGAAAAAGACCGACTTGAGGTTGACGCCAAAAAGCTGATCCCATTCGGCTTCGGAAGTCTCCTCCACCAGTTTGACCTGAGCGTAGCCGGCATTGTTAAACAGGATGTCGACCCGGCCCCAGCGCGCCACGGTGTCCTCCACCATCTTCTTGACGTCGGCTTCCTTGGAAACATCGGTTAAAGCGAAGCTGGCCTGGCCGCCCGCACTCGCGATCAGGCTGATCGTTTCCCAGCCAAGATCCCCCCGGATATCCGCCACCGTGACCTTGGCTCCTTCCTCCGCAAATCGAATCGCACTGGCCCGGCCAATGCCCCGCGCGGCGCCGGTTACAATTGCAACTTTGCCTTCGAGTTTCATAAGACCCCTCCGAACCCTGGTTTTGCGTTCCGCCCCGGTAAAAATTGGCTTTCTTTGCGTAATACTACACGCGACGGAGATTCGGCACGCTGAAAAATTGCAGGACCTTCGTCCCATGAGGAGGAACGGGCGCCGCCGCCGGCATAAGCGATTCACCTGCGCGCGATGCCGTCCCAGTCACAAGTGGAATGTGCCGGGGAGTACCGACAAAATGTACAGATTAGATTTGCAGTAATCTTTCATTGACAAGTCATAGTTCAGGCGAGCACAATTTCGCCAATTAGCCAAGCTCATCAGCGAGGCCAAGAGGGAGGGCGCCAATGCCGAAAAGCGTTCACTCCCGTCTCCCGTTGCGCACATTTCTTAAGCCCCGAAGATGCGCTGAGGGGTGGTTTGCCCGCGAATGGACCTGCTGGAAGCCTCCTAGCAAAACCCACGAAAGAACTTCCTCAGATAGACCTCCAACGATCCCACGGACACTGAGCAACACCGAGGCAGGAAGAGACGATCTAGTGCGTCATAGAGTGCCCTTCCAAATAAGGTGCTGGTAGTCGCGCCTAGTTCACGATGGTGACCTGGGCAGGCAAGAAGAGCGCGCCAATCGGCGGCTCGTGCGCGCGTCCGTAAACCCGAAGGATTACGGATTCGCGCCCAAGCATTTTCGGTGCCGTAGCTCTGGAGGAGCCGCTCACGAAGGGTAGAGCTGAGAAGGTTCTGGGGTTAGTTTTGGCTTGCGATTAACGCCCAGTTTGGAAGGAGATCGAGCATGAGAAAGAACATGTACCGCACCACATATCGAGTTCTGCCTGGTATTTTATTCGCCCTTTGTGGGTTGGCTAGTTTCTTACCGCTCGATGCGTCGGCGCAAAACACTATCACCACCTTTGCCGGCGGAGGATCCAATGGGTCCAGCGCACTTGCGGCCCAAATCCTCTGGCCGGCCGCGGTGGCGATTGACAAACACGGGAACACTTACGTTTGCGCCACCGAGCTGGATGAGGTTTTGAAGATCGATGGGCTTGGAAATGTGACGGTGGTAGCGGGCAGTGGATATGCCGGGTACAGTGGTGACGGAGGCGCGGCCACCAGCGCGACGCTCGACCTCTCCGGCGCTTATATCGGCACAGCACCAGGGATTGCGCTGGACGCGTCGGGAAACTTGTTTATCGCTGACACCGTCAACAGCGTGATTCGCCGCGTGGACGCGACGACGGGCATCATCACCACGGTGGCCGGCAACGGCCCGGGGACCACCGGCTTGGGCGGCTACAGCGGCGACGGCGGGCAGGCCACCAGCGCCAGCTTGAGCTTCCCCCAAGGGATGGCCCTGGATTCCTCCGGCAACCTCTTCATTGCCGACGGCAACGGAGTCATCCGCCGCGTCGATGCCGTGACGGGCATCATCACTACGGTGGCCGGCAACTACACTCTCGCTGGCACGTATTCCGGCGACAGCGGTGCTGCGACAAATGCCGGTTTGAACTATCCGAATTCTGTCGCTTTGGACGGTTCAGGGAACCTCCTCATCCCCGACACCTATAACTGTGTCGTCCGCCGGGTGGACGCGTCGTCGGGGATCATCACGACGGTAGCGGGAGACTACAGCATAGGGGGTTCTTATTCCGGCGATAGCGGCCTGGCGACGAACGCCGGGCTGACTTACCCCTGCTGCGTGACATTGGACACTTCCGGCGACCTCTTTATTGGCGACGCGGGCAACGAGGTGATCCGGCGGGTGGATGCTACAAGCGGCATCATTACGACGGTGGCCGGCAATGGCCCGGCGGCGACCGGTTTCGGTGGCTTCAGCGGCGACGGTGGCTCCGCGACAAGCGCGCAGCTTAATTTGTTTGAATCCATCACGGTTCCGGTGGTTCCGGCCACCAGCATCGCTCTGGACGCTTCCGGCGATCTGTTTATCCCAGACACCTTCAACAACCGCGTCCGCCGGGTGGACGGTAAGACCGGCACCATCACCACCTTCGCAGGTGGAGGATCGGGCGGCGATGGTGGCCCAGCCACGAATGGGCTCCTGGCGTTTCCGGCTGCGCTGGCTGTGGATTCTTCGGGCAACCTCTTTGTTGACGATATGGACGGAGACCGCATTCGCCGCGTTGACGCGACGACGGAGATTATCTCAAACGTGGCGGGAAACGGCATCCTCGATTCGGATGTGAGCAGCGGCGTTCCTGCCACCTCCGCCGGATTAAATCTTCCCATGGCGTTAGCCGTGGACAGTTCCGGCAACCTGTTTATAGCGGATTGGCTGGTCGGGCGTATACGCCGCGTGGACGCGGTTACGGGTATCATCAGCACCGTTGCCGGCGGTGGACCTGACGGCCTCGGTGACGGCGGGCCCGCCACCAGCGCGAGACTCCACCAGCCTCGTGGCGTCGCTGTCGATGCCGTGGGGGACCTCTTCATCGCAGACTCAAACGTCCACCGGGTGCGCCGCGTCGACGCCGTTACTGGCATCATCACCACCGTGGCTGGCAATGGAACTGCTGGTTACAGCGGAGACCGAGGCCTCGCGACTCTGGCGGAGCTGAATTCTCCGCGAGGCGTTGTGGTTGACCACTCTGGGAACCTCTTTATTGCTGACCTCTCTAACTACCGCATCCGCCGTGTGGACGCCATCTCTGGCATCATTATTACCGTGGCCGGCAACGGGAGCAACACCTATAGTGGGGATGGCGGTCCCGCCACTCAGACCGGTCTCGGCCCGTTCCGAAACCTGGCGCTGGATTCTCTGGGGAACCTTTTCATCAGCGGCGCGATGACCGAGCGCGTACTCCGGGTCGATGCGCTCTCGGGGACCATCACCACCGTGGCGGGCAACGGCGCCACCGGCTTTAGCGGCGACGGTGGCCCGGCTACCAGCGCCGAGTTGGATGATCCCGTCGGAATTGCCGTCGATAAGTTCGGGAATCTGTTTATCGGCGACAGCGCCAACAACCGGGTCCGCAAATTTCCGCTGCCGCCCTTTGTGGCCCTCTCCCCTATCAACCTCACCCTCCCGGCTCAGCTTGTGGGGACGACGGGTGCATCAATGCCGGTCACCCTGACCAACACGGGCACCGCCGCGCTCACCATCACCGACATCGCCGCGAGTGGCAACTTCGGCCAGACCAACACCTGCGGGGGCAGTGTCGCGGCCGGCGGTTCCTGCACGATCAATGTAACTTTCACACCCCCGCAGACCGGCACGCTCGCCGGCACTCTGACCATCACCGACAACAGCAATGGGGTGACGGGCAGCACGCAGATGGTGAGTTTGAGCGGAACCGGGATCGTGCCCGTTGTGCACTGGCCGGGTCCCATAGTTCTTCCGCCTCGGCCACCGGGCCCGGTCCCGGGGCAACCGATACGGGTTGCCCCACCGACACCACCTGTAACTGCGCCGATCTCCGTGCCCGTGCCCGTGCCAGTACCCGGCGTAAGCTTGGCGACCTCTTCACTCACCTTCTCAGCTCAAAGCGTAGGCACCAGCAGCCACGCCCGGACCATCACGCTAACCAATACTGGCAACAGCACGCTCACTCTCACCGGCATCGCCACGAGCGCCAACTTCAGCCAGACCAATAACTGCGGGGGCAGTGTCGCGGCCAGGGCTTCCTGTACGATTAACGTGAACTTCTCACCCACGGCCGCCGGCTCGCACACCGGCACTCTGACCATCACTTACAATAGCAATGGGGCAGCCGGTAGCACGCAGACGGTGACCTTGAGAGGAACCGGGAAGAACCCCGTTGTGCGCTAGGCAGGTCCCATAGTTCTTCCGCCCCGGCCACCGTCGCAACCGGTCCCGGGGCAACCTCCAATGCCTCCTACCGTCCCGCCGCCGGGGACCTCGAGTGGAACAGGGACAGATCCCATTGTGCGCCCGCCGGGTTCTATCGTTCTTTCACCTCCGCCACCGTCGCTCCCGGTCCCGGGGCAACCTGCACCGCCTCCCACAGCCCCGCCGACGGGGAACTTGAGCGAAACCGGGAAGAAGAATGATGTGCGCCTGCCGGATCTCACCGTTCTTCCCCTATGGCCACCGGCGCACCTGCTCCTGCTGCTTCCTCCACCAGCTTCTTGACGTGTTCTTCCTTGGAAACATCGGTTAAGGCAAAGCTGGCCTGGCCGCCCGCACTCGCAATCAGGCTGATCGTTTCCCAGCCAAGATCCGCGCGGATATCCGCCACCGTGACCTTTGCCCTTCCTCCGCAAATCGAATAGCACTGGCCCGGCCAATGCCCCGCGCGGCGCCGGTTACAATTGCAACTTTGCCTTCGAGTTTCATAAGACCCCTCCGAACCTTGGTTATGATTCGACAGTTCCGCCCCGATCGAAAATAGCGTGCCCTGCGTAATACTACACGCGAGGGAGATGCGGCACGCGGAACAAATTGGAGAATTTTCGCCTGAAGGGAAGGTACGGGCGCCGAACGGGAGGAATGACAGACCGCGGCAGGCCCCGGCAGGGTGATACCGTTGTGCCGAGTTGCACTCGGCCTGCCCACAGATCAGTATGGGCGACAAAAACCACCAAGGCCGGGGCGAATTGGAGCCAGCGATAGATCTTACCCGCGCTACACCCGCCCGAAACGGCAATCTCTCAAACCCGCAAATTCAGCATCGACTGGTAAACTTCGCAGTCTCGACATATTTTCATCTTCTTTTGCCAGCTTCCCTGGGCTGTGCCCTCGCAGATCGTTCCATTGATGAACCAGCAAAGATTTCCGGCATCAAATTGCCATGCGGGGCAATTCTGCCTGGTCTCCGCGGGACAGCGGCGCGTCAGCCAGCAGGGCTTGGTCTTCTTCGGAGCGCGGCTTTTCAGGGCCAGAATAAGGAGGACCTGGCGCTCGATATGCACCGGAATGTTCCGCCAGCCCTGTTCGAAACTTTGAATGGCTTTGGGAGAAACACCCAGGATCTGCGCCATCTGGCTTTGGGTCTTCTCCAAATGGCGGCGAATTGCCGCGAACTGGGTTCGCTTCATTTCAGGCTTTTCCTCCTTGACTTCGTATCTTACCACGATGTGGTACACAGCAGGCATCACGCTCGCCCTCAAGATTGCCCTTCGTTCCCACTCGAAAATCTCCCCAACAAATCTCTTGACAATTCATGAGGTCTATTCTATCTAGTAACTACCACACTGTGGTCTTAACCCGATTAGCCCCACACGTGGCCCAACCAGTTCCATCTGGGTTGAAGGATAGCGCACACCCGTGAGCCCACGACCGAGCCCGAACGGATTTGCGAGGAGATTGCCAACATGAGCACCCCTGCCTATTCTCTACCTTCCAGTTATTTCCATAGTTTCAGTTCAAGGCCCGCGAAGTATGGAACCAAACGCTTCTTGGGCAGGACTGCCCTCTTTCCCTTCCTCTTTCTCCTCATTCCCGGCTCGCCGGCGTTTGCACAGACTTCGCTGACGCCTTCGACGCTGTCCTTCGGCAACCAAGTCTTAAACCAGTCGAGCCCGGCGCTGAGCGCAACGCTCAAGAACACCCAGGCCGCACCCCTGAGCATCAGCAGCATCGGCATCAGCGGCGGAATCGCTCCAGCCGATTACGTTGCGGGCGGGGACTGCCCTGTAAGCGCGAGCACGCTCGGCCCAGGGCAGAATTGCACGATTACCGTGACGTTTACCCCCTCGGCGCCGGGTCTGCGAACGGCCACGCTCACCATTACGGACGACGCGCCCACCACTACGGCCACAGTCTCCTTGAGGGGAATGGGAGTGGCGCCGGTGGACGGTGCACCCGGCAGTTCGAACTTGGGCGCTGTGGCCGTGGGTTATACCGGCGCGACGCCGTCGGGCACGCTCCCCAACGACAAGAGCGGCGCACCCGCATCTTCGGGCATGGCACCCAGCGAAGACTTTGCGCGTGGACGGCCGGGCACCCTTCCCTCCCGCGCCTCCGGCGGCCCCAGCGTGGTCGCCCTGGGTGGCGCCGGCAACGCCAATGGACTGATTTCCATTGCCGTGACCCCGGCGAATCCTTCGATTGCCGCGGGGAACACGCTGCAATTCACCGCCACGGGGACATACAGCAACGGGAGCACGCAGAACCTGACGGCCTCGGTCGCGTGGAGTTCCTCCGCGCCGGGCGTGGCCGCAATCAACGCGGCGGGCCTCGCGAGCGGCGTCTCGGCGGGCAGCCCGGTTATCATCGCCACCTTGGCGACGGCCACCGCCCCCCCCACCCACCTCCCCGGAGGTCCGCCAACGGGTGTGACCACGGGCACTCCGCCTATCGTCAGCCCGACGACGAGCGGTATTAGCGGCTCGACCACGCTGACGGTTACCGCCCCGACCCTGGTCTCGATGGCGGTGACGCCGGCGAATCCTTCGATTGCCGCAGGGACAACGGATCAGTTCACGGCGACGGGAACCTACAGCGACGGTAGCACGCAGAATCTGACGAGCACGGCTGCGTGGAGTTCCTCGGCTCCGGGTGTGGCGACGATCAGCACGACGGGCCTCGCGATTGCCATCGCGCCAGGGCAAACGACGATTGCCGCGGTCTCGGGCGCGATCAACGGCTCGACGATCTTGACCGTCACCGCGGGCTTTGTTTTGACCGGCAGCCTGAACACTGCGCGCTGGAATCACACGGCGACGCTGCTGAACAACGGCATGGTGCTGATGGCGGGCGGCGTTGGCTCCAGCAGCAAGGTCCTAGCCAGTGCGGAGCTGTACAATCCCACCACCGGGACCTTCACCGCGACCGGCAGCCTGAACACCGCGCGTTTCCTGCACACGGCGACGCTGCTCAACAACGGCATGGTGCTGATCGCGGGCGGCCTTCTTGACTATGAAGGCCACGTCTCAACCAGTGCAGAGCTGTACAATCCCGCCACCGGGACCTTCACCCCCACCGGCAGCCTGAACACCGCGCGTTTCCTGCACACGGCGACGCTGCTGAACAACGGCATGGTGCTCATTGCGGGCGGCATTGTTGACTCGAGCGGCAACAACTCAACTAGTGCAGAGCTGTACAATCCCGCCACCGGGACCTTCACCCCCACCGGCAGCCTGAAGACCGCGCGTTACCGGCCCACGGCGACGCTGCTGAACAACGGCCTGGTGCTCATGGCGGGGGGCCTGGACAGCAACTACCAGCCCATAGCGAGCGCCGAGCTGTACAATCCCGCCACCGGGAGTTTCACGTACCCCACCGGCAGCCTTCAGACCGCGCGTTACCTGCACACGGCGACTCTGCTGAACAACGGCCTGGTGCTGATGGCGGGCGGCATTGACTCGAGCGGCAACGACTCAACCAGTGCAGAGCTGTACAATCCCACGACCGGGACCTTCACCCTCACAGGCAGCCTCAACACCGCCCGCGACAGCCACACGGCAACGCTGCTGAACAACGGCATGGTGCTGATGGCGGGCGGCGAGGGCTCCAGTGGCCCCTTAGCCAATTCAGAGCTATACGAACCTGCCACGCTGACGCCCCCGAACCTCGTCTCCATCTCGCTCGCTCCCAGCAGCCCCACGGTTCCTCTGGGCAGCGCGCTGCGCTTCACCGCTACCGGCGCGTTCAGCGAAGGCAGCACGGAGCCGCTTGCCGAGGTAACCTGGAGTTCATCCAACCCCGCGGTCATCAGTATCAGCGATGATTCCAGCAATCTGGGGGCGGCCTATGCCGCAGCGCCAGGCTGGGCGACGGTGAGCGCCTGCGCGGGCACCGTGTGCGGCTCGACGAGGGTGAGGGTAGGTCCGCCCGCGCCCGTCTCTATCGCGGTCACGCCGGCCAACGGGACGGTTGCGGCCGGCTTGTCGGCGCAGCTCCATGCCACCGGGACTTACAGCGACGGCACCACCCAGGATATGACCTCCTCAGTGATGTGGATTTCATCGGCGCCGGCGGTGGCGACGATCAATACGGGAGGACTGGCGAGCGGGCTGAGCGCAGGAGGCACGACGATTACGGCTGCCTCGGGTGCGGTGCAGGGCACGACCCAACTGCTCGTGACGGCGCCGGTGCTGGTGTCGATGGCGGTGACGCCGGCGAATCCCTCGATTACGCTCGGCAGCGGCAACACGCAGCAGTTCACGGCTACGGGAATTTACAGCGACGGGAGCACGCAGAACCTGACGAGCACGGCGGTGTGGAGTTCATCGGCTCCGGGTGTGGCGACCATCACCTCGGGAGGACTGGCAACGGGTGTGAGAACGGGCACCTCGAGTATCAGCGCGACGATCACCACGATTACCGGCAGTGTCACCGGCTCGACCACGCTGACGGTGACCGTGGCTCTGGTGTCGATGGCGGTGACGCCGGCGAATCCCTCGATCGTAGTCGGCAGCACGCAGCAGTTCACGGCCACGGGAACCTACAGCGACGGGAGCACGCAGAACCTGACGAGCACGGCAGCGTGGAGTTCATCGACTCCGGGTGTGGCCACGATCACCCAAGCAGGTCTGGCCACGGGTGTGACCACGGGCATCTCGACTATCACCGCGACGATCACCAGCGCCAGCGGCAGTATCACCGGCTCGACTGCGCTGACGGTGACGGGGGCGCTGGTTTCGATAGCGGTGACGCCTGCGAATCCCTCGATTACCCTCGGCACCACGCAGCAATTCACGGCCCTGGGGACCTACAGCGACGGAAGCAAGCAGAATCTCACACCCACGGCGACGTGGAGTTCATCGGCTCCCGGTGTGGCGACGATCAGCACAACGGGGCTCGCGAGCGCCATCGGGTTTGGGCAAACAACGATTGCGGCGGCCTCCGGCGCCATCAACGCCTCGACGACCTTGACCGTCATCGCAGGCTTTATTTTGACCGGCAGCATGACCACGGCGCGGGCCGGCCACACGGCGACGCTGCTGAACAACGGCATGGTGCTGATGGCGGGAGGCCAGGCCTCCAGCAGCGCTCCCCTTGCGAATGCGGAGCTGTACAATCCCGCCACCGGAACCTTCACCCCCACCGGCAGCCTGAACACGGCGCGCTACTCCCACACGGCGACGCTGCTGAACAACGGCATGGTGCTGATCGCCGGCGGGCAGGGTTCGGGCAATAGCGCCTTAGCCAGCGCGGAGCTCTACAATCCCGCCACCGGGACCTTCACCGCCACCACGGGCAGCATGACGACCGCGCGCGAGAATCACACCGCGACGCTGCTGAACAACGGCCTGGTGCTGATGGCGGGGGGCACTGCCGGCCCGTTCGGCTCCGCCCCTGCCTTAGCCAGTGCGGAGCTGTACAATCCCGCCACCGGGACCTTCACCGCCACCACCGGCAGCCTGAATACGGCGCGCACCGTTCACACGGCGACGCTGCTGAACAACGGCATGGTGCTGATGGCGGGAGGCGCTGGCTCCAGCGGTTCCAGCGATTACTTGGCCAGCACGGAGCTGTACAATCCCGCCACCGGGACCTTCACCCCCGCCGCCAGCATGACCACCGCGCGCTACTACCAGACGGCGACGCTGCTGAACAACGGCATGGTGCTGATGGCCGGGGGCTACAACAGCCCCAACGGTATTTTAGCTACTGCCGAGCTGTACGATCCCAACATGGGGACCTTTACCGCTACCGCTAGCATGACCACCGCGCGCTTCACCCACACGGCCGCGCTGCTGAACAACGGCATGGTGCTGATGGCAGGCGGCCTGGGCTCCACCTTCAATGTCTTATCTAGTGCGGAGCTGTACAATCCCGCCACCGGGACCTTCAGCGCTGCCGGCAGCATGACCACCGCGCGAGACGGTCACACGGCGACCCTGCTGAACAACGGGATGGTGCTGGTGGCGGGAGGCTACCACGGCGGTTCCTTATTCAGTGCCGAGCTGTACGAACCGGCCACGCTCACGCCGCCGAACCTCGTCTCCATCGCGCTGAGTCCGAGCAGCCCCACGGTTCCTCTCGGCAGCGCGCTGCGCTTCACCGCTACCGGCACGTTCAGCAGTGGCACTACGGAACAGCTTGCTTTGGTAACTTGGAGTTCGTCAAACCCCGCGGCCGTCAGCATCACCGACGATGCCAGCAATCTCGGTGCGGCCTATGCCGCGGCGGTCGGCTCGGCGACCGTGAGCGCGTGCGCAGGCGCCGTGTGCGCGTCGACGACAGTGATCGTAGGTCCGCCGGCGCTGGTGTCCATCGCGGTGACGCCGGCGAATCCTTCGATTCCCGCGGGGTACACGCAGCAGTTCACGGCTACGGGGACTTATAGCGATGCGAGCACGCAAAATCTAACGAGCACAGCAACGTGGAGTTCATCCGCTCCGGGTGTGGCGACGATCAACGCGGGAGGACTGGCGCCCGCTCTGTTCGCAGGGAGCACGACGATTACGGCTACTTCCGGTGCGATCAACGGCTCGACGACCTTGACCGTCACCGCGACCTTTGTTTTAACCAGCAGCCCCATGATTACCCCCCGCGCTCTGCACACGGCCACGATGCTGAACACCGGCCTGGTGCTGATGGCGGGCGGCTATGGTTCCAGCGGTTACTTAGCCAGCGCGGAGTTGTACAATCCCGCCACTGGGAGCTTCACTCCCACCACCGGCAGCCTGAACACCCCCCGCTACGCGCACACGGCGACGCTGCTGCACGGCGGCCTGGTGCTGATGGCGGGCGGCCGCGGCTCCAGCGGTTACTTAGCCAGTGCGGAGCTGTACGATCCCGCCACTGGGACCTTCACCCCCACCACCGGCAACCTGAACACCGCGCGCGCCTATCACACGGCCACGCTGCTGAGCAACGGCATGGTGCTCATTGCGGGCGGCTACGACACAAGCGGTTCCTTGGCCAGCGCGGAGCTGTACGATCCCACCACCCGGACCTTCACGCTAACCGGCAGCCTGAACACTGCCCGCTACTGGCACACCGCGACGCCGCTGAACAACGGCATGGTGCTGATGGCAGGCGGCTACGGCTCCAGCGGGGCCCTAGCCGGTGCCGAGCTGTACGATCCCAACACCGGGACCTTCACCGCTACCGACAGCTTGAGCCACGCGCGCTACGTTCACACGGCGACGCTGCTGAACAACGGCATGGTGCTGATCGCCGGCGGCATGGATGGCAGCGGAAATAATATCCTTGCCGCTGCGGAGCTATACAATTTCGTCACCGGGACCTTCAGCGCTACCGGCAGCCTGAACACCGCGCGCTACTGGCACACGGCGACGCTGCTGAACAACGGCCGGGTGCTGATGGCGGGCGGCTACGGCGCCAGCGGCATCCTGGCCAGCGCGGAGCTGTACGATCCGGTGGCCCAGACCTTCACGGCTACCGGCAGCCTGAACAGCGCCCGTGGCGCCCCGACGGCGACGCTGCTGAACAACGGCATGGTGCTGATGGCGGGCGGCCTGGGCTCCAGCGGGTACTTCGCCAGTGCGGAGCTCTACGAACCGGCCATGCTCACGCCGCCGGGCCTCGTGTCGATTGCTATCACCCCCGCATCGTCCACGCTATCCCCCGGGACCACGCAGCAGTTTATCGCTACCGGCACCTTCAGCGACTCCAGCACGGAGCAGCTTGCCGCGGTGACCTGGAGTTCCTCGGACACCACTTTGGCGCAGATCAGCAACGATGTGACGAATCCCGGAACGAGCCTTGCCATCGCACCTGGAACCCCCACGATTACGGCCACGGTCGGGAGCGTAAGCGGCTCGGCCACGCTCACCGTGCGCCCAGCCGGTTTTGTTGACACCGGCAGCCTGAACACCGGGCTCGTCGGTCACACGGCGACGCTTCTGAACAACGGCATGGTGCTGATCGCCGGAGGCTATGACGGCTCCAGCACCTTAGCAAGTGCAGAGCTGTACAATCCCACCACCGGGAGCTTCACCCCCACCGGCAGCCTGAACACCGCGCGCGACGGCCACACGGCGACGCTGCTGAACAACGGCGTGGTGCTGATGGTGGGCGGCTTTGACTCAAGCGGCTACGCCTCAAGCAGTGCAGAGCTGTACAATCCTGCCACCGGAACGTTCACCCCCACCGGCAGCCTGAACACCGCGCGCGACCATCACACGGCGACGCTGCTGAACAATGGCACGGTGCTGATCGCGGGAGGCACGGACGTCAACGGCAACTTGCTAGCCAATGCGGAGCTGTACAATCCCTCGACCGGGACCTTCTCGTACACCACCGGCGGCGTCGGCGGCGGCCTGAACACTGCGCGCTACTATCACGCGGCGACGCTGCTGAACAACGGGATGGTGCTGATAGCGGGAGGCTACAACGCCGGTGACTTAGCCAGCGCGGAGCTGTACAATCCCGCCACCGGGACCTTCACCGTCACGGGCAGCCTGAACAGCCCGCGCGCGCAACACACGGCGACACTGCTGAACAACGGCATGGTGCTGATCGCGGGGGGCTACGATTCCAGCGCTTTGGTACGCAGTGCGGAGCTGTACAATCCCACCACGGGGACTTTCACGTACACCGCCGACGGCCCTGGCGTCGGCCTGAACACCCCGCGTTACTCCCACACGGCGACGCTGCTGAACAACGGCATGGTGCTAATTGCGGGCGGGATTAACTCGAGCAACAACGCTTCATCCAGTGCGGAGCTGTACAATCCCGCCACCGGGATCTTCACCCCCACCGGCAGCCTGAACGCCGCGCGCGAGTATCACACGGCGACGCTGCTGAACAACGGCATGGTGCTGATGGCAGGAGGCGATACCTCCACCTTTGTTCCCCTAGCGAGTGCTGAGCTGTACTAGTGCCGTTCCAACTTATGGGGGCCAAGCATTGCGCGCTTGCCTCGCACCGCAGCGATCATGCTGCGTTCTCCGGGCGTCCCGCATAGAGCTGGAGGCCGTGACTGCTCCTTAATTCTCACGCTTGGCCCCTACCGCGACCGGCGCGGAGCCATTCCTCCAACACCATCGGCACTGCGGCGTCGCGGGTGGGGACAGCCGCGCTACAAGTGCCGGCGCGGAGTCATTCGTCCCGCACCTTCGGCACGTGTGCGTCCAGCGGCGCAACCTCAGACGACAAGCGCTGGCGAAGCCTTTGCGCGGTCATGCGCGGCCCCAACAGGCTCGAAGGCCGCGAGCGGCTCTTGCTCCACCAATTTCCGAGTCAACGGGTCTGGGGGGTTCAACACCCGCAGCAGTCGTGGAGCAAACCTCCGATTTAGAGGTCCGCGCCTTTTCGCAATGAAGAACCACGGCCCCCCCCAACGGGCTACCGGGCTTCAGCTCGCGCCGCCGTTTCCGTCAGCGCGATCCCCCAAAAGCCCGACCCCGTGCCTCTCGCGCCCTCTTCAGCGAGATTCTGAAAAAAGGCAGAATTTTGGGTAGTGGTGCAGTTTGGTATTGTAGCGGCGGTCTCCGACCGCCGGTCGGAGCTCGGAGAGCGCCGCTACATCAAACTGCACCACTACCGAATTTTGTGCTTGGCAAGGTCGACCCGAACCCGTCTGGGGACGTGCCAGCAAAAAAGCCGAAATACCGATCAGTTCCGCTAAGTGTATGAAAACAATACAGATAATTTGAACCGTGAGAACGGCATTCCAGCCTATCTCATTTAAAATGAACGTATTACAAGCCATCGTGCGACCATCTGTGGGGAATTGCGGGCATTTGTGGACTATCCACAATGAATTCTAGGGGGGGGGCTGAATTTCTTGCTGCATAAAAAAATTTAAATCGCCCGCACGCGAAAGCAGTAGCAAGAAAAAATGACGAGTGACGAGGAACACATCCCGAGGCCCGAAGTCCGAGGCATCTGATCGCAAATCACAAATCGAAAATCGGCAATCGAAAATGAGCCGATGACAAGGGCAGTGACTAGTGACAAGTGCTAAGGGCAGTGGCTAGGACTAGTGCCAAGTGACGAGAAGAGGCAAAACCCAAGGGTGAGAAGACGGGCAGGGCCGACGGCCAAACCCCCGCGTGACACACTACCCCACATCGGCTATCGGCAGTGTGAGTTGAGAAGATGAATCAATTCGCTGACTTCAGAAATCGCAATTCACCAAATCACAAATGGAAAATCGACAATCGAAAATGATCCGATGACCCGATGGCCCGATGGCCAGATGGCTCGATGATCCGATGCACGCAAAGCTTGCCCTTCGTGGCCCGATGAGGAATAATCCTGGCAAGGAGGAAGCGAATGATTCGTCAACAGTTTCTGGATTATTGCCAAGGCCTCAAGCAGGCGCTTGACGTCATCCCCACGGACGCCGCGGAAAAATTCTTACAGCTTCTGGAGAGCGCATACGTGGACGGCCGCCAAGTGTTCATCATGGGCAACGGGGGAAGCGGCGCCAGCGCCTCCCATGCGGCGGGCGATTTGAACAAAGGCGTCTCGTACGGCCGCGAGAAGCGCTTTCGCGTGATGAGCCTGAACGACAACATGGCGACGGTCACGGCCTATGCCAACGATGTTTCTTACAGCGATGCCTATGTCGAGCAGCTCAAGAATTTTCTGAATCGCGGTGACCTGGTGATTGGCATTTCCGGCAGCGGCAATTCTCCCAGCATTCTGAAAGCAATCGAATACGCCAACCAGCAGGGCGCGGTCACGGTGGGGCTGTGCGGCTTTAAGGGCGGGAAGCTGGCGGCCTTGGCGCAAGTGCCCGTGCACGTTCCGGTAAACGACATGCAAATGGTCGAGGACATTCACATGATGCTGTTCCATGTGGCCATGCAAGTCCTATGCGCGCGCGTGGATGCTCCTGCCCAGGCGCCCTGCGGCCCCGCGTGCTGAAATGAATATCGCCATTCTCGGCCTCACGGCGACGTCCTACGGCAGCCTTACCTACCTGAAGAACTTTCTCCCCCGCTTGGCGCAGTTGGACCCATCAAACCACTTCGAGCTTTTTCTTCCCGCTGACGATGCCGGCGAGTTGGACGTGCGGCAGCCCAATTTCCGCATTCACGCGAACCGCTGGGCGCCCAAGTCCGGGAGCTTGCGGGTGCTTTGGGAACAGCTAATTCTCCCCTGGATTCTCCGCGCGCAACGGGTGGATGCTGTTTACACAACTCACAATATGGCAATTCTCCTCTCGCCCACCCCCAGCATCATCCTCGTGCAGAATGTTGAGCCCTTCTTCGCCGGCCATTTCCCCAACGCGCTTCACCTGCGGGCGCGGCTTTGGCTACTGCGAATGATGACGGAACTCTCCCTCCGCCGGAGCCACAGAATCATCGCCCTATCCGCGTGGGAGAAAGAATTGTTGGTCGAGTGGTATCACCTGCCGCCGGATAAAATCATCGTCACCTACCCCGGGGTTACGGAGGGCTTCCGTCCCCCCGCGCCGGGCTCCGCCGCCGCGCTGCGCGCGCACCTGGGGCTGGAGCCACCCTATATTCTCTCGGTGACACGCCTCGCGGGTTACGGTAATTTACTGAATCTGGCCAAGGCCTACGCCTCCCTGGTGAAGGCGGGCAAGGTCACCCAGCCTCTGGTGATTCCGGGCGAGGTGTGGGACGCGCAATATATCGGCAGGGTCAAGAAACTGCTCGCCGCGGAAGGCTGCGCTGACCGGGTCAAGTTTCTTGGCTATGTTCCCCATCAGCACATGCCCTTGCTTCTCGGCCACGCCACGTGTTTTGTCTTCCCTTCCCTGCTGGAGGCGTGTGGCACCGTGCTGATTGAGGCGCTCGCCTGCGGGACGCCGATTCTCTGTTGCCGGCGACGCCCCATGACCGATGTCTGTGGCGACGCGGCGGTTCTGTTTGAGGGCGAAGATCCCGGCGACATTGCCGATAGAATGTTCGAAGTGCTCGCGGACGCGCCCCTCCGGGAAGCGCTCTCACGCCGCGCCGTGGCGCGTGCCACGCAGTTTTCCTGGCAGCAGGGTGCGGAAAAGGTACACCGGGCCGTCCAGCAGCTCGCACCCGCGCCCCGCGTGAGAAGCAATGAGTCCGAAACCACCCCTTCGGAAAGGAGAACCTAACCGCAACCATACTCTCGCGGCTCGGCCCACAAGAATCCCTTGCGACTGTTGATCCTCAGCATCCGATACGCTCCCGAATTCACGAGCAATGCCATCGTGATCACCGGCCTGGCCGAGCAGCTTGCCGCACGCGGGCACCCCGTCACCGTGCTCGCGGGCACGCCCCACTACCAACTCCCACGCGTTCCCTCGGGTTACGGGTGGCGGCCTTTTCGGCGCGAAGTCCTCCAGGGCGTGAAGGTGATTCGGTGTTGGGCGTTCCCGAAATCCGAGGGAAAAGCGGCGAAGTTCCTGAACTATGCCAGTTTCACGCTGACCAGCTTGATCGCAAGCTTATTTACAGAGCGCCCCGAGGCCGTCATCATCGTCTCGCCACCATTTTGGCTGGGGCTCAATGCCCTTCTCCTGCGGGTATTCCGCCGCTGCGCCGTGATTTACAATGCCCAGGACCTGTTTCCGGAGGCATATCTTGCCAGCCAGGAAGTCCGGGCTGGATGGCTCACGCGCGCCATGAGCAGTCTTATGACGCGCATCTATCGGGCCTCGGACCGGATCACGGTAATCACGGGGTCTTTTGCGGAGGCAATTGCGGCGCGGGGCATTGACCGGGGGAAAGTGGTCATCATTCCGAATTTCGTCGATACCTCCGCCGTAACGCCACTTCCCCGAGCCAACTCCTTCCGCCGGCGGCACGCGCTCGATGACCAGTATGTGGTCATGTACGCGGGCAACATCGGGTACACCCATGGTACGGAGATGCTCGTGGACGCGGCGGCGAAGCTGGCCGCAATTCCCGACCTCCTTTTTCTGGTTATCGGCGGAGGGTCGAAGCAGGCGGATCTGGCGCGACTGGCGCGGGCACGCCGTCTGGCCAACGTGCGGTTTCTGCCGACGCAGCCCCGCGAGGCGCTCCCCGAAATGCTGGCGACTGCCGACGTCTTCGTCCTGACCTCCAAGCTGGGCGTGGGCAAGACATCGTTTCCCGGCCGCATTTATAATTTCCTGCTTGCCGCGCGTCCGGTGGTGGCGAGCGTGGATGAGGACTCAGACCTGGCACAAGTCTTGCGCAGCGGAAGCGCCGGCATGGTTACCGCGCCGGGGAATGTGGAAGATTTTTGCCGGGCTCTCACGACCCTTTACCATGACGCCGCCCTGCGTGACCGCTTGGGGCGGGGCGGAGCAGAATACATGGCCCGTCACTATTCCCCACACGCGGTGCTTGAGCAGTACGAAATGTTACTGAAGGAATTGGCGGCTCGTTGAAGGAGAACTCGGGACGGCGATGAAAGCCCCGTTGCAAATCAAAATCAAACTGGCTCTGCTGGCCGGGGACCTTATTCTCTTCTCCCTAAGTCTGCTCGCGGCATCTTACATTCGCCGCGCCGAAATTGCGCCTCTCTTTGGGCAATACAGCACCGCTTGGATCCTCTGCCTCATGATTTACCCCCTGAGCCTCTACCTGACCCGATCGTACGAAGTGCAGCCCGAAGCGAGTCCCGCCGAGAACCTGCGCCGGCCCCTTGTGGGCTTGCTGTTTGCGGCCACCGCCACTTCTTTCTTATTTTTCTTCGCTCCGGACATCCGTTTCGGCCGCGGAATCTTCGCCATCGCCAACTTTCTGTTCTTCTTCTTGCTTCTCCTGTGGCGCCTGGGGATCTTCGTTCGCCTGCGCCGCCGAACCCTGGCCATCCTCCTCATGGGGAATCCCCCTGCTGTGGAAATAGCTCGCCAATTGATCCGGGAATTCTCCCCCCTCTCGCAAACTCTTGTCTGGCAGCCGGAAGCGCAATCGGGGAGCACGCCCGCCAGCCTCAATCCCCACGAAGTGCCCGCCGGCAAGGACGAATTCGACCTCGTCGTCCTGGCCGGCCATTCACTCGATCCTTCCACCCTGCGTAAGGCCGCTGCGCTTCGCCTCCGGGGAGTGTTGGTTTGGAACCTGCCGCGCCTGTTTTCAGAATTCGCCGAGCGGCTCCCCGCGCAATACCTCGATGAACGCTGGGTGGCCACAGCCGAGGGTTTCCGTTCGCTCAACGAAACGAGCTTTCAGGTCCTCAAGCGGCTTGTGGATATCTGCCTCGCTTTTACGGGGTTGCTTCTGAATTCACCGCTCCTGGCGCTGGCGGCAGTCCTCATCAAGCTTGACGACGGAGGGGCGGTGTTCTATTCCCAGGAGAGGGTGGGCAAAGGAGGGAAGACCTTCCGCGTTCACAAGTTGCGCACCATGGTGGGCCGCGCGGAGGATATCACCGGCCCCGTCTGGGCCGCGCGCGACGATCCGCGCGTTACCCGCGTGGGACGATGGCTGCGCAAACTTCGCATCGATGAAATTCCCCAGATGTGGAATGTTCTCAAAGGCGAGATGAGTTTTGTGGGCCCGCGCCCGGAGCGCCCGGTCTTTGTCGAAGCCCTCCAGAGCAAGTCCCCCGTTTATTCGCTGCGACATTTGGTGCGCCCGGGAATCACCGGCTGGGCACAAGTCCGTTGCCCTTACGCCGCCAGCGAAGAGGATACTCTCCTCAAACTCGAATATGACCTCTACTACCTCCAAAATGCCTCCCTCCTCTTCGACATCCGGATCATTCTCAAAACCATTTCCACCGTCGCTTCAGTGTGGGGTTCCTGGTAGTGCTATAAGGCGAGGCCAAGTAGATGAAAAATAATGTTAAATTTCTCCTTTTCACAGTGATTCCATAAACAATACAAGTTAGTGATTTCAAACCATGTTAATCTCAACTGTGATTGCCGGGTGCGTGATGACTCCCTCCTTAACTTTCCAAAGGGTGCAACTCAAATGGATTGACTTACGTCTGAATCCCTGATAACCATCAACTCGGTCAAGGTGAACGAGTTGGGAGTGAGTCGATTTGGGTCGGGAGCCTCACCAGGGGGCCTTCGCCCAAGTTCCAGCGTCAAGTATTAGATTCAAAAAGCGTTGCTGAAAGAAGTGGATTGTCTCAAGGGGGTTTTGAGGTATTGCCGCGACAACCTCCGATTACACGTGTTGATTCGATCTGAGGAGGACAGCCGTGAGAATCCTAGTGTTGGGCGGGGACGGCTATCTGGGCTGGCCGACCGCCATGTACCTCTCCGCACGTGACCACGAAGTAGCAGTTCTTGACAATTTCTCCAAGCGGGGTTGGGAACTTGAGCTTAACGCCGAGCCCCTCATCCCGGTCAGCGCTCTGCGCAACCGGGTGCGCGCCTGGAAAGAAATGACGAGCCGCCACATTTCTTTATTGGTCGGCGATTTGTGCGAATACGATTTTGCCAGCGACGTTCTGCGCGACTTCCAGCCCGAGGCCATTGTCCATTTCGGTGAGCAACCCTCTGCGCCTTTCTCCATGATCGACCAGCGCCGTTGCCTCATGACCCAGGTGAATAACATTACAGGAACCCTCAATATTCTCTGGGCGATGCGCGAGCACGCCCCGGCGGCCCACCTCGTGAAACTCGGCACCATGGGAGAGTACGGAACGCCGAACATCGACATCGAAGAGGGCTTCATCGAGATCGAATACAAGGGCCGCAAGGACGTCCTTCCCTACCCGAAGCAACCCGGCTCCTTCTACCATCTCAGCAAGGTGCATGACAGCCACAACATCACCTTCGCCTGTAAAGTTTGGAAGCTACGTTCAACGGACCTCCACCAGGGGGTCGTTTATGGCGTCGCCACGGACGAATCGGAATTGGATGAGCGCCTGGCCACCAGCTTCCATTATGACGAAGTTTTCGGCACCGCCCTGAACCGCTTTTGCGTCCAGGCGATTGCCGGCATTCCGCTCACCGTTTACGGCAAGGGCGGCCAAACGCGCGGCTTCCTGAATATTCGCGACACCCTGCGCTGCGTGGAACTTTCCATCCTCAACCCACCCCAGGCGGGTGAGTACCGCGCCTTTAACCAGTTCACGGAGATGTTCAGCATTCTGGATCTCGCCCAAACCGTCCAGCGCCAAGCCCAGAAACTCGGCTTCCGCGTGGCCATCAACCATCTACCCAATCCCCGTGTGGAAGCGGAAGCGCACTACTACAACCCGCGCCATCAGAAACTTCTCGACCTCGGGCTGCAACCCCATCTGCTCTCTGACGTCCTGGTGGATAGTATGCTCGTCACTATCCGCGACCATGCCGACCGCATCCGGCATGACGTCATTCTGCCGCACGTCCGATGGGACGGCGCCTCCGCGGCGGCGGTCAAAGACTACGCCTCCATTTCGTAAGCGATTCAGCGGCGCGACGCTTCTTTGCTGAGGGCGTGGCTCGCCTTCCGCGATCACGCCTCGCCAATCCCCAATTGCCGCAGGCTCAGTCATTGTCCAAGGTTCTCCGGCTGCCTTTCCAGACGTGCGGGGGGCGGTGGCCTTTGGCGATTTGGTAGCTGCTGATGTCGTGCACCATTTTAACCAGCGCCACGACATTCTCGTAAGGAGTATCCGGCAGCAGGCCGTGGCCGAGGTTGAAGATGTGGCCGGTGCGGCAGGCGGCCTGATCCAGGATGCGCTGGGTGCGCATGCGGATGAAATTCAGGTCGCCGTAAAGCACGATGGGGTCAAGGTTCCCCTGGATGCTCACGCCGTCGCCCAGGCGCTGCCAGGCCTGGTCGAGTTCCACGCGCGAGTCGACGCCGATCACGTCCCCGCCCGCGTCGCGCATGGCTTCCAGCAGCATGGCCGTCCCCGTTCCAAAGTGGATAATGGGGGTGTCCGGCTGGACGGCTTGCAACATCATCCGTGTATACGGCTGGACGTATTGGCGGTAGTCGGCGGGCCCCAAGCATCCCACCCAGGTGTCAAAAACCTGCACGGCCTGCACGCCGGCGTCGATCTGGGCGTTGATATACCTGGCCAGGCTGCGCGCCAGGCGCTCCATCAGCGCCCGCCACGCGCCCACGTCGCGGTACATCAGGGCTTTGGTGTGGCGGTAGTTTCTGGACCCGCCCCCCTCAATCAGGTAGGAAGCTAGGGTGAAAGGGCAGCCGGCAAATCCAATGAGGGGAATCCGCGGATTCAGGTCGGAGCGCGTCTGGCGGATGGCGTCGTAGAAATATCCCAGCGATTGTTCCGGATCGACCTCGTGCAGGCGGTCAATGTCGGCAGCCTCCCGCAGTCTGGGGCTGATGACCGGCCCTTCCCCCTTGTCGTATTCCAGATGCAAGCCCAAAGGCTCAACAATCAGCAGCAAGTCGGCGAAGATGATGGCCGCATCCACGCCCAACTTTTCAGCCGCCGTGAGGGTGACTTCCGAAACCAAGGCGGGATTCTTGCACAACTCCAGGAAGGGCACCCGGGCGCGCAAATCGCGATACTCCTTCATATAGCGGCCCGCCTGACGCATCAGCCAGACGGGCGTGGCGTCAACCGGTTCGAAACGGCAGGCCTTCAGGAAACGCGAATTTTCCCACGCCGCACGCTCCCCTTCACGGGCGGCCTCGACTACTCCAGCAGCCCCCGCGATAACCGAAGGCCGAGCGCCGCTCGGCCCTACGGACTTCTGACTCCAGGCTTCTGACTTCTTTTTCAAAAGCTCCTTCGCCCGTTGCGCGGTTTCCTGCACCAAGGGTCCCATCTTGGGATGAAGGGGCTCAAGATCAACGGGGATCCCATGACCCACCAGCGTCTCGCTGCAGGTAGGGCCCACCGAGGCGACCACGACCTTCTCCAGGGCTTCGAGTAACCGTTCCTTCCCGCTGTCTTGCGCAGCCACACGCAGCAGATGCTCCACTTGCGCCGCGTTCGTGAACAGCGCCACCTGCGCCCGGCCCTCCACCAGCGCTTGGATGGCGTCGCGCAGGGGTTGGATATCCAGGGGGAGCGCCCATTGATAAACCGGCACGCGCAGCACCTCAACGCCGCGTTCTTGGAGCGCGGCGAGGAAGGCCTCGTTAGGTGCGCCATATTCCTGCACTGCCACGCGGCTGCCCGCCAGCGTGGAGCCGCCGGGATTTTCGTCCAACTCCTCCAGGACTTCGTGCCAGGTGTTGGGCTCCGGCACGGTGATGGTGATGGGCACTTGCAGCTCGCGCAAGACCTTGACCGGTTTGGGTCCACGCGCCACCACGGTAATTCCCTTGAGCGCTTGCACGATCTTTTCGCGGGGGTGGCGCGTCTCCAGCACCTCAATCAGCCGGCGCGCACCGACTCCGGTCATAAAGATGACCGCATCGAGCCGCCCCGCGAAGAGCGCCGTGCCAAACGCCAAGGCAGCGGCGTCTTCCTCCAGGGGCGCCTCGCGCAGGGCCGGAGCCACGCGCGGCACACCCCCAAATCGGGTAATCAAGGCAGCCATTTCCCGCGCATGGCGGCTTTCGAAGGCCACCACCTCCAGACCTTCAAAATTCGCGCTGGCGGCTGAGGTTTCAGTCATTTCCATCGCTCTTCTGTCGGGAGAGCCAGTGTCAAGATGACGTAGCGGCGGTGGAACCTATCCCCATCTTATCGGGACGCCGCCATTGGGTCCGTCGGCTGACGGATAAACTCGCCACTACCGCACCAAATCTACACGCGCCCACCATTCCAGCGGGTCGAGCCCGCCCCTACTGCATCTCAGAATATGCCCTAGGGGCAGCCGGGCGTCAACGCCAACTTCCGCGCCGGGCGAAGTGGGATTTGCCGGCAGTGCGCGAGCGGCGGCTTTAACTTTTGCGTTTGGCGTTTTGACTTTCTTTTGCTGCTCAGCGACGCCGGGCGGTCAGGTGAGTTGATCTTTGGAATGTCCCCTCTGGGAGTGTTCGTTGATGTGGTCGGCGATTTCCTTCGGCCGGTCGATATTGAAAATTGTCTCCCGGCTTGCCTCGCCCGCGGTCTCAATGGAAACATCGCCCACGCCGAAAATTCTTTGCCCGATCCTCTGATGCACCGTCACATCCTGCACGCGCGAGATCAGGATGGTGCGCGTGGTCCGGCTTAGAAGGCCCGATTCGTACCGCAGCCGGTCATCGAGGATCGTCATCTTGGTCAGACGGTTGCGGAAATGGCGTTTCACGGGCCACAGCAGAAGGAGCGCGGGCAACCAGGGAAGCCAGGGTTGCAAAGCCAACGGAATCTGGGACGGCATTTGAATGCGCTCCATCGCCACCACCGAAGCCACCACGATCACAATCACCACTGCGTATCCCATGTATATGAATTTCATCGTCGGTCGGATGATCATTTCAGCCATACGCACCTCCTGGGATCAGTCCGCTCCATTGTACTCCGACGCGGATTTGGCGGCGCGGCAAGCTCCCACAGCGCTGGAAAAGTCGCAGCGCCGGACCGGGGGCCCCATCCCTAACAAGGGTCACCGTTGCCTCCGCGCCTCTCACGACTCAACTGCGGGGGGAGGCTCGAGTCCTTCCCTCGCTTCATCTTTCTTCAGCCCTCCCGGAAAGCCTTCCGCGGACGGAGACAGGCACGCGCCCAGCATGATCAAAACGACTCCGAGAGACGGTAACACCTCTTGGCATTTCCAGAAGAATTGATATGTCGCATAGGACAAGGGCAGAAGACGGGTCGCCTGTTCGACACGTATTCCCAGTAGCAGGAATCCAACGAAGCAGCAATACTCTTCCCGGCGCAATAAACGTTCGCAAGCGGTTGCCACAATCGACGCCAGGACCGCAAGGGCCAACACTGCCTCGTAGGAGTAGACCTGGGCGGGTAAAGCGAACATCCAGGGGATATAGCGTGCCAGTGTGCGGGGAGTAAGTTCACGCCCCTGGTCGCGATAGAGCGCCACCACAAGAGTTATAGCCCAAAACGCCAGGAAGAGGCCCTTCCCGACGTTGCCCGGTCCTCCCAGCATCGAAAAGATCAGCGTCGCAGGAGCAATCGAAAAAACGCGGGTATCGCGGGCGTTGCGCGCGAGCATCGCATGCAGCGCCGAAGGCCATAGCCGGTAAAAGGGAAGAAGTAATATCACGGTCACTGCCGCGGTGAGCGCCGCGAAGCGCCACTGCCGCCGCCGTAGCGCCACGGGAAGCAGGATGATCGAATAGAGCTTGATGGCCATGCTGGCCGCGAGCCACACCGCACCGCGCAGACGGTGACGCACGCTGAACGCCGCAACCAGGAGAGCAAACATCACTCCATCCATGTTGCCGCCGCGCATGCACTCCTCCGCCGGAATGAACAGCGCGACCACAAGAAGCAGAAGCACCCGCTCCCGCCGTTGCAGCCCCAGCGCCCGCGCATACCACCAGAGCGACATAGGGACGAGAACCAGATTGCAGCAGACAAACACCAGGACGGCGCGATCGAGGGATAAGTGCGAAAGTAAGGACGGAATAAGGAGCGAGAGCGGCGGCGTTACAAAGCCGAACACGCCATAGGGATCGCGGCCGGCAAGCCACGCCTGGGCCCCCTGATGAAAGTACGTGTAGTCAAAGCCGCCGTCGAAAAAAACTGCTAGGGCCGGATCTTTACTCCGAAACAAGTTGTGCAGGGCGTAAAATATGACCACCTGCCCGCCCAAGACCAGCAAAACAACCCGCAGAAGAGCGGTCGCTCTCGGGCATGATGGGTGCGGATCGTTAGGCATAATGCTCCATTATGCGGAATTCAAGTTCCGGGGGAAGTCAAATTTCCTTCTTTTCGAAACCTATTGGAGATTGCGCACCTCACTTACCAGCCCGCGCTATTACACCGCGCCGCAGCAAGAACTGCGCCTCGTCATCTTACGAGGGCAAGCCAACCCAGCCCAAACAGAATGGTCAGGAGAGTAATTGGGAAGCCGATGCGGAAGTAATCCCAGAAGCCGATGTGGACGTCCGGTTTCGCCGTCTCCACCACGATGATGTTGGCCACCGAGCCGGTGATCGTCAGGTTGCCCGCCAGGGTGCTGGCCATAGCGAGCGCCAGCCAGGCCGTGTGCGGGTCCGTGAAGCCCGGCACCAGGGACTTGAGCAGCATCACGGCCGGGACGTTGCTCACCATGTTGCTGAACAGGGTCACCACTAGGGTGAAGACGTCCAGGCGTTGCAGATTCCAGTGGCGCGCGAACGCCAGGAGGCGAGCCACGATGCCGGCATTCTCAGCCCCGCCCACAATCAGGAAGAGGCCCACGAAAAAGACCAGGAGCCCCCAATCAACTTCGTCGTAAAGCTTGCGGGGTTCGGTGGTGCGGGTGATCAACAGGGCTGCCGCGCCCAACGCTGCCATCATGGCGGGGGGGACGCCGATGAGGAATCCGGCAACGACCACGGTGACCACAACCACGGGCTTGGTCAAACGCGAGAGGTCGAGGGGCGGGAGGGGGATGGTTTCCGCCGGGGCCGCGGGCGACTGCCCTCTCATGTACATCCAATGCAGGACCGCCCAGTTGAGGAACAGTCCCACCAGCGCCACCGGCCCGAGATGGAACAAAAAATCCCGGTACTTGATTCCGGAAAACGAGCCGATCAGCATGTTTTGCGGATTTCCCGTGATCGTCGCCACGCTGCCTACGTTCGATCCCGTGGCCACCGCCAGCAGGTAGGGGAGAGGCGCAAGTTTCATCCGCCTGGTGATGGCGAGCACGAAGGGCACCATCACCAGGCAGACGATGTCGTTTACAAAGAACGCGGATAGCAGGCCACAAGCAAACACCACGGCGGGCAAGAGATGAGCGGGCTTCAGCCGCCTCAGGACAATCTCCACATTCCACTCGAAGAATCCCACCAGGTGAAGATTGCCGACGATGAGCATCATGGAAAAGAGCAGGACGAGTGTAGAAAAATCGATGAAATGCAGGGCCTCGCGGGGTGGCACGATCCTGAATGCGACCATCGCCACGGCGCCAATAATCGCCGCGCCGGGGCGGTCAATCTTGAGCCCGGGGAACTTTCCCAGGGCAAATACGAAGTAACTGGCGATGAAAATGCAATAAGCGGCGATCAAGGTCGCGTCAGGCAGGGGGATCACGCGGAGTTCGCTCATACCGGGTCAGGATAACAGTGCCGCGTAAGGCCATCAAGAGTACCCTGCGACGATGGGGAACGGGCAGGGACTGGGGCCTGGGGGCTCGGGGCTGGGGGCCGTAAGTAGCGGCGAGTTTACCACGCCAAATGGCGGCGTAAAGCCGCCGCTACATGAAATTGAGGTTTTAAATCAAGCGGCCATGGTTGGGGTAAAATCGGGACGGCGATGCAAAGGGGCGGTTCGCGAACCGCCCCTACTCCCCGCAGGGGAGGAATATCATTAGCCGTAGGTGAAACCTACGGATCGGGACGACGTTGAAAAGAACTTCTTCGACCCTGGCGGGGTCGAATTATTCGGCCCCTTCAGGGCCGGAACCAAATTTTATAGGTTTTCTCACCGTAGGTTTCACCTACGGCTAATGATATTGTTCCCCTTCGGGGAACACTGAGGTTCTACGATTTTCTATTCCCCTTCGGGGAACATGGCGGAGGCCCGCAGGAATGAACGGGGGAGGTTACGATGGCTGAAGACAATCTTGCGAATGGGCCGCTTACGGCGCTCACGGAAGAAGAGCGTATGTTCCAGGCGATGGCGCGGGAATTCGCCGCGAACGAAATTCTTCCCCACGTGGAAGAAATGGACCGCGAGGGCGCTTTCAACCACGCGCTCTTGGAAACATTCTTCGCCCAGGGTTTTATGGGGATTGAAGTTCCCGAGGCTTACGGGGGCAGTGGGGGTTCATTTTTCCTGGCGATTCTTGCCATCGAGGAATTCTCGCGCGTGGACGCTTCCGCTGGCGTGGTGATTGACGTTCAGAACACGCTGGTGAACAACGCGCTCCAGAAATGGGGCACGGAGGCGCAGAAGCAGAAATTCCTCCCGCGCCTGGTGCGCGACACGCTGGGCGCCTACGCCCTCTCGGAGCCGAACGCCGGCAGCGACGCCTTCGCGCTGGCCACGCGCGCTCGCGAGGACGGCAGCGACTACCTTCTGAACGGCCGCAAGCTATGGATTACCAACGCCAAGGAAGCGGGCCTGTTCATCGTCTTTGCCAATGTCAATCCCGAGGCGGGCTATCGCGGCATTACGGCATTCCTCATTGAACGCGGCACGCCCGGCTTCACCGTCGGCAAGAAAGAGGACAAGCTGGGCATTCGCGCTTCCTCCACCTGCGAGCTCATCCTGGAGGACTGCCGGGTGCCCAAGGAAAACGTGCTGGGCGAGGCTGGCAAGGGTTACAAGGTGGCCATTGAGACGCTGAACGAAGGCCGCATCGGCATCAGCGCGCAGATGGTGGGGGTAGCGCGTGGGGCGCTGGAAAACGCCATTCGCTACGCGCAGGAGCGCCAACAGTTCGGCAAGCCCATCGCCGAGTTCCAGGCCATCCAGTTCCAATTGGCCCGCCTGGCGACGGACGTGGAGGCGGCGCGCCTGATGGCCTATAACGCCGCGCGGCTGAAGGACGCGAAACTGCCCTTCCTGAAAGAAGCCGCCATGGCCAAGTATTTTTGCTCGCAGGTGGCGGAGCGGGTGGCGTCCGAGTGCCTGGAAGTTTACGGCGGCTACGGTTTTACGCGAGATTATCCTGCGGAAAAATTCCTGCGCGACTCGAAGATCGGAAAGATCTACGAGGGCACGTCGTTTATGCAGCTTCAGACCATCGCCAAGATTGTCCTGGGAAAATGAGCGGACCCCGCGCCTTCCCAGGCCGCCGCGGTGAAGGGAAAGATCCGAATACTTCCGCCCACAATTTGGAATGGCGCTAGTAAAGCTCCGCGCTGGCTGTGGCAACACCGCTGGAGCCACCGCCGCCCGCCATCAGCACCAAGCCGTTGTCCAGCAGCGTCGCCGTGTGGAGGGTGCGCGCGGTGTTCAGGCTGCCGGTAGCGGTGAAGGTCCCGGTGGCGGGATTGTACAGCTCTGCACTCGCCAGGGGAGCGCCGCTGGAGTCCTGACCGCCCGCCATCAGCACCATGCCGTTATTCAGCAGCGTCGCCGTGTGATAGGCGCGCGCGGTGTTCAGGCTGGCGGTAAGGGTAAAGGTCCCGCTGGCGGGATTGTACAGCTCCGCACTGGTTGAGGCGTTAAAGCTCGAGTCATAGCCCCCGGCAATCAGCGCCATGCCGTTGTTCAGCAGCGTCGAGGTGTGATTCAGGCGCGCGGTGTTCAGGCTGCCGCTGGGGGTGAAAGTCCCGGTGGCGGGATTGTACAGCTCGGCGCTGCCTAGGGGTAGGAGCTGCCCGCCGCTAGCTCCAAAGCCGCCCGCCATCAGCACCGTACCGTTGTTCAGCAGTGTCGCCGTGTGCTGATCCCGGGCGGTGTTCAGCTTGCCGTTGGTGTACGAGAAGGTTCCGGTGGCGGGATTGTACAGCTCCGCGCTGGCTAAGAAGACGCCGGCGTTAATATTCAAGCCGCCCGCGATCAGCACCGTACCGTTGTTCAGCAGCGTCGCCGTGTGAACCGCGCGCGCGATGTTCAGGTTGCCGGTGGTGTACGAGAAGGTCTCGGTGGCGGGATTGTACAGCTCCGCGGTGAAGAAGGGGGATCCACCTGAGTCCATGGCCCCGCCGGCAATCAGCACCATGCCGTTGTTGAGCAGGGTCGCCGTGTGACCGTAACGCCCCGTGTTCAGGCTTCCTGCCGGAACGAAGCTGGCGGAGGCCACGCCCGTTCCCGTCAAGCTCAACGTTTGCGGGCTGGTGTTGGCATTGTCGGTGACGGTCAGCGTGGCGTTGCGCGTCCCGGCGGCCGTGGGGGTAAAGGTCACACTGATCGTGCAGCTCCCGCCCGCGCTGACGCTGGCGCCACAGTTGTTCGTCTGGGAGAAGTCGCTACTTGCCGCAATGGTGGAAATGGAGAGGGCCACCGCCTGAGTGTTAGTGAGCGTGACGGGCTGGGAAGGACTTAGGGTACCGACGAATTGGCTGCTGAAGGTCAGGCTGAAGGGCGAAAGCGTGACCGGGAAGATCGCGCCCGTTCCCGTCAAGCTCACCGTCTGCGGGGCGTTGGTGGCGTTGTCCGTGAATGTCAGCGTGCCAGCGCGCGTTCCGGTGGCAGTCGGCGTAAAGTTCACGGACAGCGTGCAATTGGCGCCCGCTGCCACTGTGGTGCCGAAGTTCGTTTGCAGACAAGTGTCGGAGCTGTTGACGATGGCGAAATCGCCGGTGGTGGCGATCTTGGTGATGGTAAGGACGCCTGCCCCCCGGTTGCTGAGCGTCACGGCCTGAGAAGCGCCCGATATCCCTACCGCCTGGGTGCCGAAGGTGAGGGTGGAGGGCGAGGCCGCAGCCGTGACGGTGACGCCCGTGCCCGTCAAGCTGACGGTCTGCGGGCTGCCGCTGGCGTTATCCGTAATCGTCATCGTGCCGGTGCGCGTGCCGGTGGCGGTGGGGGTAAACCACACGCTGATGGCGCAGCCCGCTCCCGCGGCCACACTCGTGGCGCAGTCGCTGCCTTCGCCGAAATCACCACTCACCGTGATGCTCAAGGTTAGCGTTGCCGTTCCCGTGTTGGCGAGTTGGACCAACTGCGAATAGCTGCTCGTGCCCAAGGTTTGGTTGGAAAACGCCAAGGACGTGGGCCCGAACATCAGGACTGGGCCGGAGGCGCGACCACCACCGCCTAAACCGCCGGCACCGCACCCGGCCATAATCATCAATCCCACCAGAACAGCCAACAGACGCCCTAAGGCGTGGGCACGCCACGGCATGCGCCCGCCGGCACATAAGCAATTCTCGAAATAGCTGGGAGGTGGAGAGAAGGTAGGCGCGTTAATCATGCACCCTCCTCGCAAGGCCCTTCAGACTTGACCGTAGGCTTTTGCCGGCTGGTTCGGTTCATGATGACAACCGGTCAGGTCAGGGACGCGCATCGGTCGGCGGCAATGTCGTCAAAATGTCTCTACAACGAGACAATCGTCACCATTCAGGTGCGGCGAGGGTCACCCTTCGGGTTAAGCCGAGGTTACCGAAGCGGGTTGTCGGTTGTCAAGGCGAGTTGGGCAAATTGTCGCAGCAAAGTGAGAAGTTCCTGTTCCAGCAAAGTAGAAAGTTCCTGTTGAAGTCCGTCAAACTGGCGGGATGAGAAAACAGGAGATGCTGGCGATGAGCGGGCGAGACCGGGACCGGT
>JBEKNU010000056.1:0-31289 GCA_049522495.1 Terriglobia bacterium | reverse complement strand
TCCCGTGATGGTCACCAGCACCGCTGCATCATGGCGGCCGCTTCCCTCGGGAAGAATGATCCCGGTGCTCGAACTGCCCAAGCAGGGCACCTCACTCGAGGAAGTGGAGCGCGCACTGGTGGGCCTGGCGCTCAAACAAACCGCCGGCAATCAGACCCATGCCGCCAAGTTGTTGGATATTTCCCGCGACGCGCTGCGCTATAAGATGAAGAAGTTCGGCTTTGACGCGGAAGCGGAAACGTAACGACGCTTCCCCGCCAAGCGCTTCCGAATTCGACCAAAACCTCTAGCCTGCGCCTTCCCAGCCCCACCTTTCCCGCATCTCTTTCTTCTCTCGCGCATCTGAAAATAAGCAGTACGTGTGGATCAGCGCATGTTGGTCCCCGAATCCTCAGCGCAATTGGTCAAGGAGAACCCATGGGATTGCTGCGCGATACGGATGTGGCGGAAATTCGTGAGAGACTTCAGGCAATGGTGAACCCCGTCAAGCTGGTTCATTTTACCCAGGAGTTGGATCTTGAATACGGCCGCGAAGCCCGGCAGTTGCTCGAGGAGTTGACGCAGATTTCCGACAAGCTCTCCCTCGAGACCTGCGACTTTCTGCTGGACAAAGAGAAAGTCGCCGAATACAGGGTCGATAAAGTCCCGGCCACCGTCATTCGCAACGGCAAGGACTACGGCATTCGCTTCTTTGGCCTGCCCGCCGGGTACGAATTTGCGTCCCTGCTCGACGGAATTCTGGCCGTTTCCAAAGGGGATTCGGGATTGCAGCCCGAAAGCCGCGAGAAGTTGGCCCAACTCAGCAAGCCGCTTCACCTGCAGGTGTTCACCACACCCACCTGACCGCATTGCCCGCCGGCCGTGCGCCTGGCTTACCAGTTCGCCATGGAAAGCGACCTTGTCCGCGCCGATGGCATTGAAGCCACCGAATTCCCGGACCTCGCCGAAAGGTTTCGCGTTTTCGCCGTCCCCAGGACCATCATTAATGAGGGGGCGTATGTGGAAGGTTCTCTCCCGGAAGGCTTTTTTCTGGACGCGATCCTGAAAACGCTGGAGCCGCCCAAAGGCAGTTAAGAGTTGAAAGTTAAAAGTCGAAAGTGCGAGCCGGTCACTTTCGACTTTTAACTTTCAACTTTCAACCGCACTTGCTTAGTATTTCAGCACCGAATAAACCGCGTACTGGCTCAGCTTATCGCGGCCCTTCAACTCTTCCAGTTCGATCACGAACCCGATTCCCGCCACGCGTCCGCCCAGTGATTCTACCAGACGAGCGGTGGCGGCGGCGGTTCCCCCGGTCGCCAGCAGGTCATCGATGATCAGCACCTCCTGCCCTTGACTGATGGCGTCGCGGTGAATCTCGACCGCGTCCTTTCCATATTCCAGGCTGTAGGGCATGCTGGCACGCTCGGCAGGCAACTTGTTGGGCTTGCGCGCCGGCACAAATCCCGCGTTCAGGCGGTAGGCCACCATGGGCGCGAAGATAAACCCGCGCGCCTCTATGCCGATGACCCGGTCAATCTTCTGCGCCAGGAAGGTATTGGCGAGGACGTCGACGGCCCAGTGCAAGCCCACCGGGTCTTTCAGCAGTGTGGTGATATCGTAAAAGAGGATGCCCGGCTTGGGGTAGTCGGGGATTTCGCGAATCAGCTTTTTCAGATCGATCACATGTCCTCCGTTAATTAAGGTTAAAGGGTAAAGGATAAAGGGTAAAGAATAAAGCTAAAGGGTAAACTGTAAGGGTTGAAGGGTAAGGGGAGAATGGGACATCGAGCGGCATCTGTCGCCGGTAGTGGAGGGGCGTATTCCTTTAGCCTTTAACCTTTACACTTTAACCTTCATGCCTACCCCTCAACGATGAAGCGATTGTACCGCGTGTCCACGGGCTCGTCCGACTCATCAACCGCGGCAACGCGCGCGCTGCGCGGGCCCTCTGCCAGTTGGCGCTTCAGCTCTTCCAAAACCATCGCCTCGCCCATGGCGTAGACCTCCACATTGCCGTCCCAGAGGTTTTTCACATATCCGCAGATGCCCAGTTGCGAGGCCCAGCGCTCCGCGAAATAGCGATACCCGACACCCTGTACCCGGCCTGTAATCAAGAACTTTTTGGCGATTTTCGGAGCTGTCTTGGCCATGGCACCAATAAAGGTTAAAGAGTAAAGGGTGTAAGAAAGCGCCCTTTCATTAAGGGAAGGGCACGGCGACTAATTCACCCTTCATACTTTACCCCTTAAACTTTCAGCCTTCACCCTTTTTCCTTCAACCTTCATCCTTTACCCTTGCCATCACTCTGCCGTGGCAAAGTACCCGGGCTTCCAACGCAGGGTGACTCCGCGGCGGGTGGTCTCGACTTTAATGGACCGGTAAGTTCCGTCGAGGGCATCTCGCAGCGGCTTATAGCCAATCGTGTATTGTTCATCCAAACTGCGCCCGATGGCTTGCAATGCGTTAACCAAGTTGCCCAATCGCTCTGCGGAATATCTTCCTGTTTCCGCCCCTAAACCTTTGTTTTGGGAAGTTCCGTCGATCTGATTATCGGAAAGAGCGCCCGACCCCAGGTCGCTGCCCGGTGCATCGCGCAAGGGGAAGGAGGGGTAGCCACCGGTTTCGGTGGAGAGGTCTTCAAGGATCTTGTCTCCGGAATTCGAGAAGCCGTAGGCGGCCGTGCCGACAGTATAGATCATGGTCTCAGCCATGCGCGCCATCGAAACGGTTTGGTCCAGCGTGTGCTGGCTTTGAACATCCAACCCATCGCTCACGACGACTAAGATCCGCCGTATCTCTTCCCGCGGGCCGGTCTTGAGCATTTTCTCCCGGCAAGCAAAGTAAATGGCATCGTAGAGGGCCTTGCCGCCGCCCGATTTAAGTTCCTGGATTTTATCACTCAGCACGTCCGGGTCGTTGGTAAAGTCCTGGATGATGGAACTGGAAGCGTCGAAGGTCTCGAGGAATGCCTGGTTCTTTGTCCCTCCGGTTTGCAGGACAACATCCGCAAACTGCTGGGCCGCCTCTTTTTCGTACGATAAACGGCTGCGCGCAGAATTGCTGGTGTCGATGATTATCCCGATGCGGAGCGGCGTGCGTGTTTCCCGCTCGAAGTGGGTGATTTTCTGCTCCACGCCGTCTTCAAATACCTTCACTTCCTCCCTGCTGAGGTCGATAACCCGCTGCCCACGTTTGGTCGAAGCGGTCACGGGCACGTTAACCAGTTCGACGGTGGCGCGAATGGTGGGCGTTTTCGCAGGAGGTGCGCTTCCCCCCGGTTGGGTGGTAGTCCCTGTTGGGGCAGGCGCAGTGGGCGCAGCAGGGGGTGTGGTTTGTTGAGCCAGAGCGCGGAGGGCGCCTGCTCCTGCGGCCATGGCGGCCAGTACCAGGACGACGGGAATTGCTCTCCAACCTCTCCCCGATTTCTTGGTCAGGCCTACCCCTGATGATGCCATCCACATGCGTATTTTCATGCCGGGATTTGAATCACCGATGATTTCCCCGTTTTCGGAAGCTCTGAATCCACTATCTTACGCCAACTGCCCCTCTTAAAGGTAGCCGCACGGCCCTGAAGTAAGAGCCTAAAATGGTGGAGTGAGTTCCAGAAAGGGGGTGGGATCTCACCGCTTCAATTCAGGTCGCACCCGCTCGATGCGATCGACGACTTCTGTGAGTCTCGCCGGATAATTGGTGATGAGGCCGTCCACACCGTCCAGGATCTTGCGGCGCATGTGCAGCGGGTAGTTGACCGTCCAGGAAATGACTTGCAACCCCGCGCGGTGGGCGCGGCGAATGAGTCCCCGCGAAGCAATCGCCCAGTGCGGCAGCAGCGCCTCCGCGCCGAGCGCGAGAGCCCGGCGGATCGGCAGCAGGCGGCCGGAGAAGTCCAGCCCCAGACGCGCTTGCTCGCTCAATTCCCTTGCCTGCTGAAGTGACGGCAGGTCGAAGGAAACCACGCGCGTCAAATGCCAAACGCCGGCGCGCTCGATTTCCTCAAGAATCTTGGCCGCCACGCCCGGCCGGTAGTCTTTGATTTCGACAAACGCCAGGCACTGCCGCGCTTTGACCCATTGGAGAACTTCCGCCAGCAAAGGAATGCGCGCTCCCGCGTAACGTTCGCGCGCGCGGAGGCGATAACGGCGATTGAACCAGGACCCCGCATCGAGCCGGCGCAACACACTCGCCCGATGCTCGCCCACCCAACCGCTGCCGGAAGTGGTGCGAGTCAGACGGGCGTCGTGGATGACCACGGGGACGCCGTCGGAGGAGAGTTGAACATCGAACTCAATTCCGTCCACACCCTGGCGCCAAGCCAGTTCGAACGATGCCAGGGTATTCTCCGGCGCTTCGCCTGCCGCGCCTCGATGGCCGATCTTGAGCGGAGGCCACACGAGCGGCGCCAGGCGGCGATCGAGAACACGCTTAAGGATGGGTGAGAAGGTGACCACGTCAGTTCACCGCAGCAACTAGGAGCTTGCCGGCGCATAGCAACAAGACGCGAAGGCCGCGAGCGAGGCTTGCCGGCGCTCGGGCCCCCAGCTCAGTTCACGCGCAAAGATCTCCGCGACGGCGGGAGCCGCCTCGCGCATTGAGCACGCGGCGAGCCAGTTCAGACCGGAGCGCCGTACCAGGAAGTCTTCCACGTTCACGGCCATTTCATGACGGATGGCGAAGTGGACTTCTGCAGTGAGCAAGGGCGGATTCCCCGCGAGCGGCTGGGCGAGTGCCGGGCTTTCGCGAATCGGCCCCAGAACCTGTTGCCAGCGGCTGCCGTAAGTCCGCGCGATCCTTTCGGCGATTGGCGCCGGAACGCCGTAATCCTTCCCGGCCTCGTCCGTGGCCTTGCTGACGAAATCCTCAAAGGGCCCCGTGTTCCCGCCCGGCAGCGGAGTGGTCCGGCTCGCCTGGGCTGAGGTGGTGGCAACGCCCAATTGCGCGGCGATACGGTCAACCAGCTTTTCGCCCAGGGCGCGGGCGGTGGTCAGCTTTCCACCGCAAATGGAGATGAAGTTCCTGGCCCCGGATTCTTCGTGAAAGCGATACTCGCGAGTGTTTGCGGAGGGGCTCCGGCCAGGCTCAATCGCCAGGGCGCGCAACCCCGCGAAGCTGCCCAGTACGTCGTGGGCGGTCAGCGGTTGGCGCAATACGCGGTTCACGGCGGCGAGCAGATAATCGACATCGGCGCGGTCGGGCTGCACGTTGGCGGGGTCGCCGTCAAAGTCCGTGTCGGTGGTTCCCAGCAGCGCATGGCCGTGCCAGGGCAGCATCAGAAAAATCCGGTCGCCGGGACGAATGGCGGCAAAGAGCGCGTGGTCCGGGTCCACTCCCGGCAGGATGAGGTGTGTGCCTTTGGTGAGCCGGATGGTTTTTGCACCATCGAACCCCGGCAAGAGAGCGCGCACGCGATCCACCCACGGCCCAGCCGCATTCACCCAAAAGCGCGCCGCGAGCTCGTAGCGGCGGCCGGTGAGGCGGTCCTCGACCTCCGCGGAAGCGATTTCTTTCCCGGGCGCGGAAGTCTGGAGCGCGCGGATTTCCGCGTAATTCGCCACGGCGGCGCCACGCTCGGCGGCGGCCAGGATCATTTCGAGTGTCAGGCGCGCGTCGTCCGTTTCGGAATCGTAGTAAACCGCTGCGGCGCGCAGGTCTTCGGATCGCAGCGCGGGAATCAGCCGGAGGGCCTCCTCGCGGCTCAACATCCTATGGCGGTCCGCTCGGCCCAGATTGCCGAGCAGGTCGTAAATCGAGAGCCCCACTCGAATCTTTAGGGGATAGTAAGGGTCGCCGCGATAGATGGGCAGGACGAAAGGCAAGGGACACGCCAAATGCGGCGCCAGGGCGAGCAGCGTGCGCCGCTCGGTGCGGGATTCATGCACGAGCTTAAAACTGAACTGCTCGAGATAGCGCAGCCCGCCGTGGATTAACTTCGACGAGCGGCTGGAAGTGCCGGCTGAAAAATCGCGCGCGTCCACCAGCGCTACCTTCAGCCCGCGCAGAGCCGCTTCCCGCGCCGTCGCCGCCCCGTTGATCCCGCCGCCGATAATCGCGAGATCGTAGGTTCGCCCTGCTAATGCGCTCAAGTCTCTCTGCATGTCAGGAGGTCCACTTCTACACATTCTCCGGAATCGTAAAGGGCTTGCGGAAGCCGCGGTCCTCACCGCGCAGGTAACGGCTGGCTTCGTCGTCGCCCAGCACCCTCTGATTTACAGGATCGAACTTCAACGTGCGTCCCAGCCGGTAGGAGGTGTTCGCAAGGTGAATCAAGGTGGCGGTGATGTGGCCTTCCTCGATGGGCGCCAAAATTTCCTCTTTCTTGCGCGTGCGGACGCAGTGGATGAAATTCGCCCAGTAGTTTCCGCCGCGCGTCGCATTGGGGCCCGGCTCATTATCTTCCCCGAGAAAAGTCCGATAAGATTCATAGCCCGTCAACGCCATATATCCCTTGGAGCCGTAAACAAGATTCCCGCACATGGCCTTCGGTTGCTTAATGTGGGGGTGGCCCGCCGTTTCCGACAAGTTTGCCGCGCCGGCTCCAAAGCCGGGCAGTCCGATGTCCGCTTCGGTATTGGTCATCCAGTGGCGGACTTCGAACTCCAGGATGCGGCGCGTTCCATCCGGCATGTCAAACTCGAACGAGCAATTCAAGATATTGGGGGTTTGCTGATCGTCTTTGAACATGACGTGTCCGCCGATGGCCGAGATTTTATTGGGGAACCCCACCCCCAGCGCCCAGCGCGCCAAGTCCATCTCATGCACACCCTGATTGCCCACGTCACCGTTCCCCGTGTCCCAGATCCAGTGCCAATTGTAGTGGAAGCGGTTTTTGGTAAAGGGCTTCAAGGGAGCAGGGCCAGTCCACAAATCGTAATCCACGCCGGCAGGAACCGGTTCGACTTTGGCGACGCCGATGGTATCGCGCCACTTGAAGCAAAGCCCCCGCGACAAGTAAACGTCGCCGATGACCCCTTCGCGAAGCTTGCGCACTCCCTCGATATAGCCTTCGGCGGAGCGGCCCTGGGTTCCGTGCATGACAATGCGGTTGTACTTGCGCGCGGCCGCAACCAATTGGTGGCCTTCCCACCAGCAATGCGAGCAGGGCTTCTCGACATAGGCATCCTTCCCCGCCTGGCACGCCCAGATGCCCATCAGAGAATGCCAATGGTTGGGAGTGGCAATGGATATCGCATCGATGGACTTGTCTTCCAGAAGCTTGCGAACATCCTTGTAGACTTGGGGCTTGGGCAGATTCCATCCGGCCATATCCGCCAGCCGTTTGCTGATGACGCTGTCATCGATGTCGCAAATGGCGGCGACTTCCGCGTCGGGGAGCTTGCCGAATCCTTTAAGGTGCTCGCCCCCTCGTCCGCGCACGCCGACCACGGCGATCCGGACGCGGTCGTTGGCTCCCCAGACCTTCTCGGGAATAATGGTGATGCCGCTTACGGTTGCCAGGCTCGCGCCCGTAGTGATGCCTGTCCGCAGAAAGTCCCGCCGGTTAACTTTCGGATCGCTTTCCATAAGTCCTCCTTTGCTGTAGCGGCGAGATTATCTCACCAAATGGCCGGTTCGTCCCGTATTGAAAGCAAAGAGCCGCGGACCTGCCGACCAGGTCCACGCTACACATCCTTTTTTCTGAACTGGCGTTGACGCAAGCGGGAGTCGGGGGTAGCATTTCTTGCCCTGGGCGAGCGGAAACTCCGTATGGTCATTTCCGTCTTTCTCTTTTCGGTTTTGCAGCCCAGCTTGTGGTGGTGATCCCCCAATTGAAAGGACAATTTGATGAATTCGATCCGCGCACGTTTACCGATCCTGTTGCTTGAGCTCGTGGTGTGGGGCGTAGCTTCCTCGCTCGCCCAGTCTTCCGTGACCATTAGTTTGACCGTCGATGCCACCCAGGCGCCGGAAAAGATCGTTCGCACCAGCATGGTCATGCCGGTGAAATCCGGTCCCCTCACGCTTTATTACCCTAAATGGATTCCCGGCGAGCATACACCCTCGGGCCCCGTGGGGAACGTGGCCGGGCTCACCTTCTCGGCCAACGGCAAGACCCTTCCCTGGAGGCGCGACCTCCTCGACGTATTTACCTTCCATGTGAACGTGCCCTCGGGCGTGGAACGCTTAGAGGTTGCGTTCGACTACATCGAGCCCAGCAGCGGGATGTTTAGCGGGGGTGGTTCCGCCACCGACAAATTGGTGATCGTCAGTTGGAACCAAAACGTGCTTTATCCCGCGTGGAGTCGGGCTGAGAATATCATTATTAAGCCCACGCTGCGCTTGCCCTCAGGCTGGAAATTCGGAACCCCTTTGCCCGTGGAGAATGCGGCGGGCGACGAGGTGACTTTTAAGCCCGTCTCACTCGACCGCTTGGTGGATTCGCCCGTCATCGCCGGCGAGTACTACCGCGCTGTGGATGTCACACCCCCCGGTGAGCCGATCCATCACGAAATTGATCTGGTGGCGGACAGTGCGGCGGCGCTGGAGATGTCCCCCGAAGTGCAGAAAGCCTTCACGAGCATGGTGGCGGAAAGCGGAAAGGTTTTTGGGGCGCGCCATTATCGCGACTACCACTTCCTGCTCACTCTGAGCGACCACGTTGCGCATTTCGGCCTCGAACACAACGAGTGCGATGACAGCCGCACCGGCGAGCGCAGCCTGCTGACGCCGGAAGGAAGGCGCGGGGTAGCAGGCCTGCTCGGGCACGAGTTCGTTCATTCCTGGAACGGAAAATTCCGCCGCCCCGCCGACCTCGCCGTGCCCTACTACGAAGTCCCGATGAAAACCGATCTGCTCTGGGTTTACGAGGGGCTTACCTCTTACCTGGGCCCTCTGCTCGCGGCACGCAGCGGTATGTGGACTCCCGAGCAATATCGTGAAGACTTGGCGACCACGACCGCGGACATGGGTCCGGGGCGCCCCGGCCGCACCTGGCGGCCTCTCCAGGACACCGCGGACGCAGTCGCCGGCGAATCCCCCGGCCGCGCCGGCTGGGGGGATTGGCGGCGCGGCGTTGACTATTATCCGGAAGGCGATCTGATCTGGTTGGAGGTCGCGACCATCATTCACGACAAAACCCAAGGGAAAAAATCATTCGAGGATTTCTGTCGCGCGTTTTATGGTGGCCCCAACCGGGGTCCGGAAGTGAAGCCTTACACCTTTGACGAACTCGTCGAGGCCTTAAAGGCGGTTGCGCCCTATGACTGGGCGGGATATTTCCATGACCGGTTGACCTCAACATCAGCGCAAGCCCCTGTGGGAGGAATTGAGGCAGGAGGGTGGAAAGTGGATTTCTCCGACAGGCCGCCGGCCGCCCGGGGGGGTGGAGGGGGCGGTCGATTCGGAGGGGGAGCAAACGCGGTTTACTCCTTGGGCCTGCGAATGGGGATGGACGGGACCGTTCAGGAATCGCTCGTCGGTGGCCCGGCCTTTTTGGCGGGGATCACGCCGGGGATGCGGGTGGTGGCCATCAACGATCGCGCCTTTACGGCGGATTTGCTCCACGACGCCCTGAAGGCCGGCACTAAGGATGATCAGCCTATCCGTTTCCTGGTGGTGAACGACGATTACTACAAAACCATCTCGGTCAACTATCACGGAGGTGAACGCTACCCCCGCCTGGTGCGCGTGGAGGGAAAACCCGACCTGCTCGACGACATCGCCAAGCCGTTGGCCGGGAAGAACTAGCGCAAATTAAAGATTCGGGGGTCCCCTGCCGATTTAACTAGGGAGTAGTGAAGGGAAACTCGATGAACAACGAGTTGCTGGACGTCCTTTGGATCGCCAATCGCGAATTCCAGGAGTTTATTGATCAGGTTGCACAGAGTGGCGAAAAAGTGGTGGAGTCCCGCGGGGCGGTTCGCCGGCTGACCAAGGTTGACCTGCGACTCAAACAAGTTTCTAAATTTCTCGCTGCGGATTCCCGGTCCTCCCTACAAGCGCCGGAAGCTGCCTACGAGATCCTGAAGTACCAAGAGAACCTGAAGACCCTTCGCAGCATCATGGAAACACTGCAGTTTTCCCTGCTAGCGGAAAAGGCGCGCCTGGAAAATGTACGAGCAAACATGCAGGCCGCGTGCGCCTGGGCCACTTCCCTGCGCGAAATCTCCTAAGGCCCCTGTTTTCCTAGAGCTTTTCAAAGCACTAGGGAGAGCTCACGTTGTGGGCAAGTAGTCGAACAGGTCCAACTGCGAAATGTTTCCGCCGGCATCCAACAAAGCTTGTTGGGTGGCTTTAGCTTGGCTCAGGCTGGTAACCACGGTGGCCATGTCGGCGTCCAGCGTGCTGCTTTCGTTTTCGGTCAATTGCGTTTGTTGCTGGGTCAGGAACGTTTGGGCGTTGTTCAGCCGGTCCACGGAGTTTCCATAGAAGGTCTGTTGGGTGCTCACATAATTCAGAGCGTTCTGGACTTCCGTGGTGGCACTGGCAACATCACCATTGGTCGTCAGCGCGTTGTACAAATCCTGGAGGGATTTGAAGGCATTGGTTGCACCATTGCTAAACAACTGGCTGCCCGGCAGGTTGATGGGCATCGCCTGCCCCTGTGAAATTTCGACGCTGTTGGTACTATCGTTTCCATGATAGGTCACACCGGAAGCGGAGGAGGCGTCCGCCACGTAAGGTTGCGTGGTCGTGGCTGTACCTGCAAAGAGATACTGGCCATCATAAGAAGTATTCGCCAGCCCCAGTATTTCCTGTTGAATACCCTGAACTTGCTGGGCGAGGGCTTGCTGGTTCTGGGAGTTGACGGTTCCATTCGCTCCCTCTACGCCCAAGGTTTGTGCGGTCGTCAAGGCCTCCACGACGGAGCTCAACGCCGAGTCCGCCACATTCAAAGACCCCGTCAAGGACGTGATGTTTTGCAGGTATTGGGTGTCGGAGCTTGACTGCATTCGCAGGTCCACCAAGGAAGCGACCGCGGCAGGGTCGTCGGAAGGGGAGTTCAGCTTTTGCCCGGACGCAATCTGCTGCAAGACTTGATCCTCTTGCTGCTTATTCGTCTGCAACCCATCCAGGATAATGGTGTAGACATCGGGATTGACGCGTATTCCCATGTTAGCTCGGTGTAAACATATCGATGGTCGCCGAGGTGAGTTCATCGACGACGTTGATTACCCGCGCGGCGGCTTCGTAGGCTTGCTGATGGGTAATCAAGTTGGCGGCTTCCTCGTCCAGCGAGACCCCGGAAATCGACGACTGCTGGTTGGTGAGCTGCTGCAAGACCAGACCGACCGCTTCCTGTTCGGAGGTGGCGTTGGAAACGTTGTTACCCACCTGGTCAATCAGATTGGAATAATAATCTCCCGCCGTTTGGCCTGAAATGATCGAGGCATTCTGGAGGTCGGCCATCGCCGTGGCGTTGCGGTTGTCTCCCTGAGTGCCGTCGGAACTGGCGGCGACTTGGTCAGGATTGGTGAGCGCCACGGTCATGGTGGCGGCAGCGCCGGCATTGGAACCTGAGGCGGAGGGGGTAGGCGGCGTGAAGAAATCCGCGCCTTGTGAGCCCGTCAGGTCAAAACCGTCTTTCTGTTGCTGGTTCACGGCCGAGATCAAACGGGCGGCCAGATTGTCGAGGGATGATTGCGTCGACGGAACGCTGTCATCGCGGGCACTGATGAGTCCCTGGAGTTGTCCGCCCGCGATGCCGGAAGTGATGTCAGTTCCCTGGGCATACACGTCGTTCATACCCGTGGCACTATTGATTTGAGTGGTCAAGGCGTCGCTTTGATTGCCGGATACGAGGAGCGTGCCATTGGTGGTGGTCACGGACACGGTACCATCGTTGGAATAAATGACCGCCGTGTCGATCAGGTTGGAGAGGCTCTGCAGGGCTTGGTCGCGCTGATCGTCAAGGGAGCCAGGGTCATCCCGGGAATTGGAAACCTCCTGGATTTGCTGATTCAGGTTGGCCACTTGTGCGGTGAGTTGGTTAACTTGCTGAACGGTCTGCACCACCGATTGATTCAGACCCTGTTGGATGGTCGCCAGATTCTGGCTGGTTTGGCTGAACGCGCCGGCGAGGTCCTGGCCCGCGATGAGGGTCGCCTGGCGCAGGGAGGAACTGGTCGGGTCGGTGGCGAGGGACTGAAAACTATTGAAGAAATTGCTCAAATCGGTCTGGAGGCCGGTCCCCTGGGTCTCGTTGAAAAGGGCTTGCATCTGGTTCATCGCACCCAGGTATGAATTCAAGCTCGATTGCCGGGAGGTTTCCTGGTCGATGCGAAGATTCAGGACGTTGTCGCGCACGCTCTGCACGCTTTGCAGAGTCACGCCGGTCCCCACCATGGTATTCCCGCTTAGGATGGGAGGACTCTCCTCCAGGATGGGCACTTCCCGCGAATAGCCCGGGGTGTTGACGTTGGCGAGGTTGTTGGCAACCACCTCCAGGGCGCCTTGCTGGACCAGCAGGGATTGGAGGGCGACAGACATCGTACCGAAAAGGCTCGACATAATCTATTTCCCCATCGAGGCGAAAGGCAGCCCCTTGGATCGAGTAAGGGGGAGCGGATACGTGCCCGAATAGTGCGCCAGGAAATTCAGCAAGACGTTTACGGTTCGCCGGGAACGCCGGAGCAATTCCGAATGGACGCGGCTCAGCCGGTGGACGTCGGCCTGAATGGCTTTGAGTCCGCCCAGCAATAGATGAAGCTGGCGCGCCGACGTGGGGTCGAGCTGCGCATCGAGTTCACTGAGTGAGGAGGGCATCTCGCCCGCCGCGGCCAAACCTCGGAGTTTCTCTTTCCTATTTTGCAGCTCACTGTCCAGCAGGCGAATTTCCGTGCACAGGTTCTCCTGACGCGCGATGTGCTGGTGTATCGATCCCAAGTCGAGCGTGACGTAGGCTGACCGGCTCTCGTCAAGGTCGGTGGCGAGCAGACGAAGGGTTGCCAAACGCCGTTCCAGCAATTCCAGGTATTGCTGCACTTCAAGTTTCATGATTATGCCAAAACATCGAGCTGGTGGTCCGCTTCCGGTTCAGGCGCGAGCTCCGGTTCCGCCTCGGGCTCTTGGGCAGGCGGCGGCTGCACCTTCTTCACAGCCTTCTTGCGCGCCGCGAAGTTTTCTTCCCGTGTCCGCCCTCCATCATCGGAGGTCCGCTGTGCTGGGGCAGGAGCCAAGTCGCCCATGACCCCTCCAGGGAATCAGATGATCGGGAGATGGGGTGATCTGGCGAACGAAAGGCCCAATTCCTGTGGGCGGCACTTTGTTCACTTAACCAGCGGATCATCCAACCATCCGACCCAGCATGTCCGAGGCGATGGCATCGCCCAGTTGCTGATCCGAAACTTGATAACTGCCATTGCTCACCGCTTGGCGAAGCGCGTCCACGCGCTCTTGCCGAACCTCCGGCACTTGGGAAAGGTTAGTTTTCAACTGTTGAATCATCTGGTTACTGACCGACAGTTGTGCCTGATCTTGGCCGGAATCGACCGGGGCGGGGCGGTTCTGCTGGGTCGGCGACCCTGAGCTTGCAACCTTCTGCGGTTGCAGATTTTCGGGAAACGAAAGAGGAGCGTCAACTCGCATATCCTGCCTCCTAAACATTACAATTATCCTATCGACGGTCCTGGGGGAAACTTTAGCCCTCTGATGCCTTTTTAATCTTTCGGAAGGGGTACGGTCGGAGGAGGTAAGAGGCCCAGCCCTATGCGCGGGCTCGGGGGAACGCGGCATGACCGCTGGCGGGGCGCGGCAGGCCGTCTTGCGCTTGCGCTCTCTCCCGCTGTGGAACGGGTGAGGCGGCACGTGGCCGAAATCAAAGGAGATTCATCGTCTCAATCGGCCGGCGCCCACGGATAACCGTGGTGGCTCTGCGAACGACCGCCGCCAGCACCATCGTCCAGCCGGTAAGCATCAGTCCCGCGGCATCCTTGTAGAGGCCGGCGCGTACCGCCCTTTTGATCCAGAATGCGAACAGCCCCCCAAACCAAACGCGGCGGTCCATCTTGTACTCTTGCCCGCCGGGATACTCTCCGGCCCTCTCCTTACCCAGGAGTCGATACAGGTTCTTGACAAACGGAGGAACGGTGTGGATGCTGTTCCCCTTGTGGATCCGATAGAAGACCGTTTGGGGCGCGCAGATAAGTGCCGTCGGCATGAGCCCCAGCTTGGCGGACAGATCCGCAAGGTCCATCTGGAAAATCCCCTCTGACCATCCCCCCACGTCCCAGAAGGCCTGCCGATCGACGATATACGTGCTCGCGCTCAGATTGACACCCCGATCTTTTCGGAACAGGCCCTTGTATTCCACAAACTGGATTTGGTGCGGGACGTCCTCGGCTTTCACGGTTGGCATGGTACCTTCGAACCAGCGCATCTGGCCGAGAATGACCGTGGGCTTCCGGTCCGCGATGATCCGCTCATACACGTCCAGCGCCCAAGGCATGAACGCATCGTCCCCATCCAGAAAAACCAGATACTGACCACTGGCCTGGGTGGCGCCATGATTGCGGGCTTCGAGCGGCCCGCGATTGCTTGGAAGCAAGTGCAATTGAACCTCATCCCGATATTCTTCCAGCACCTCCCGGGAACCGTCCGTGGAACCGTCATCCACTAAGATGATTTCCTTGGACAGGCTCGGGTTCTGGGACAGTGCCGACTCCACCGCTGCTCGGATGAAATCGCGCTGGTTATAAAATGTGATCACAAGACTAAATCGTGGCACTCGCACCTCTGCTCTCGCCGGATCGAGCTTGCCACCACGAGTGTCCCATCCTGGCTCATTCCTTTGAGAAGTGCACATTGCTGCGGGGCATGATGTCTGCTCGTCGTGGTGATTCTACGGTTACTGTTTCGGTGCCTAAATGGCCGATCCAACCTTTCGGGACCTGAAAGGGCCGGGGCAGGAGGCGTCGTAGTTCGGCAGCCGAAACATTCCGATGATTGACGACTAGGTCCGAACCTTCCAGAGACGCGTCGCTAACCTGGTAACTCATCTGGCCGAAGGCGTTGCGTACAAGGGGAACCTGCATAGCATCGAACCCCATTAAAAGGGCGCTGGCGTAATCAATTGCAGCCACGTCATCGCTAAACAGCAGGGCGCCGACGTTTCTCGGGCGCGGTAGAAGGGGGCCTTCGCCCTCTCCAGCGATAATGCCATCAATAAATGCCAGGTGGTTTCGTTGCGGCTCCGAACTCATGGACCCGTCTACGCGTGCGTAACGGATTATCCGGGCGATATCCAGGGTCATCCGCCATGCGGTATCGTTTCCATACCACGCTCCGTCGCGGTAGCTAGCAGGCCCATAACTACATACCTTGGTGAGTGCTTTGCATAGAAAACGTATGCTATTGGCTAAGAAGGTTTCACCGCGGCAATCAGCCTGGTCACCCAAAGTGTCGGTAAGCCTCCGCCGCCAGTTGCTAGAGGCGTGCTCGTCCCCGCCCTCCTTCGGTCCTCCTCTGCTCCAATGCGCAAGGCACTCCTTTCGCGCAATCGTGCCGACCGTACCCTTCAGAGCACACGTGAGGGCCACCTTTTCGTGAGTCTTCAGCTTTGGTACACTGATAACAACCTTCGATTCCAAGATGCGCTTGTTCATGACATACACGTGCCGCCCTTTTCCGTGGAACGATTCCGTCATGGCGGGATCGTAATCACGCACGCGAAACCTCGGCGCCCTTGCGCAACCGTAATTAAGTTGTTCCAACAGGCTGTCTTTGCCGAGATCAACTGCGACTGTCTCCTCTTCCGTTGTCCTCCTCGACCGCAGTGTCCTCAGTCGAGACCACCGTGAGATCAATCCGCGAAGGTCGCAGGGTGCGATGGACGAGTTCAGAGACCTCCTATAGAAATCTGCCAGTGCTCTCGCGCCGGTCTCTTCGAGGACGCGGCGGTAGTCGCAGGACTGCATCGGAGCATTGCCAAATGAGATCATCCCCATGTCTTGCGCTGCGATCAGAGCGTAATCAATCACTGCTCGGAGCACTGACGCATGCGTACATTTCCCCAGGAACTCACCCAAGCTCTCTCGAGGTTGCCGGTCTGTAACGAAGTTAGGCAGAACGAACACCCGATCGCCTTTGCTAATCCACTTGCCAAGTGGGTTCCAGTGGGGCGAGGAGTAGCGTTCGCAATCGGCCTCCGACATGCGCAACAATTCGCGAATACCCGCATATGTAAGGTTCTTATGGGTCGCGATTTCCTGGAAGGGGTACTCCGGGTAGCGTTCATCAGGAGAAAAGTCCACGGAGGTGGGGTAGGCAAGTTCTGGCGACAGAAATATCGAGACGCGTGACATAAGTTAACCTTCCCGAGAGACATCCAGTCTGGTCATCCGCACGGTTCGTGCCTCCTCCATACTCTTCAGCCGGAATTGCTCGTCCCTCCCTAGTCGAAAAAAGTGTCTCCAATAGTACTGCGCGAGGCACTGATTGCAAGCCAAAATTGCAGGATGAAACGTTAATAAGTTCTTACAATCCCCTGTGAGGAACTCAAGGGTGGGCGCGTTCATCGACTTCCATGTCTGCGCCGCCCCCCTGCCAGTTGGGAAATCCTCAGCGGGAAGGTACACTAGAGACGGCGATAGACCTGATCACCCATCCACTCCGTCAGTTTCAAGGGCACGTACTTCCATATCATCCCCGAAATCGACCCGAGGCTGTAGGACGAGTCGACTTTAGCGTTTTTCGGCGCGGGAGGGGCCGGATAATAGTATCGATACAAACGCACGGGCGTTGAGCCCCACTTGGTCTTGTATCTGGCCAACTCGGAATTCCCCTCCGCCACCTCACCAAAATCGAAGTACTGAAAACCGCTTCGATAGGCATCATTGATCGCTTCCCAGTAGAGCACGTCGTTGGGCCGCAACGAAAGATCCTTAAACCGCGAACCGTTAAAGACGCAGGACACGGTCTTGCCTAGCTGTAGGAAAATAGTTCCCGCCAGGATCCTCTTGCGCCCATCCTTTTGCTGCTCGGCAAGGAGTAGTTTCATCACCCCCTGCGGCCGTAAATTCCCCCAAAGAGTGGCAATAAACCGGTAAGGCCGAGCGGGGACGGCATTGCGGCGCATCGTGTCGAGATAAAGGATGTACCATGCACGGAGATCCGCCTCCGTTTCTGCGGGGCGGACATACAAACCGAGCCTCTTCGCCTTGTTGACCGCTTTTTTGATGCTGTAACGGTGATCACTGTTAGCAATCCGAAAGGATTCTTCCGCACTGGGTGTTAGTTTCAATACGTACGATAAGCGCCAGGGCGTACAGGCAACCCCCTCGACCAATCCGTCAAGTTCAGGCCCTTCTGTTTTGATCTGAAGTCGAGTCCCGGGATTCTGCGAGACCCGCCGGACTGCCTCCTGGAGCACGGCAAGGGTGGCCCGCGAGTCTATGGAAAGCGGGCCCGCTAGGGGAGTGCGTGGAAGAGACGAAAGACGTGGCCCCACCAGCGGTCCACCCAGCTTGAACGGAAGCCCTCGAGTGTAAATCATGGGGAGAATCGCCAGAACCCGGTCAGCGGCATCCACACAACTCAAATAGACACCTTTTTGGCCGGACTCTCCCTCCAGAGCCTCCAGCCACGCGGGGTGGTGATAAATCGATCCGTTCGGATGCCCAGCCACAAAAGACGCCCACCGGGGGTCAGTTTGAGGATCTGTTTCCGTGACCCGGAGGGCTTGGGAACTCATTTCATCCGTTGTCAACAAGGCAGTTCACACCTTATGGTGAGTTTCTTCAGTCTTAGCCGAGGTGCTTGTAAAGAAGGCCCCCTGCCGCGGTTTGAAGGCGACCCGGCATGTGCCCAAAAAGCCAGCGGGCAATTGGGGTGCTCCAACTTCGTCTTTCGAGATTGGCCACATCGCCACCATATTTCCAATACGTCAAAGTGGACTGGGCTGCACCCCAGCGGTTCTTGAAATTGATGAGGCCGAGGTCGTTGCAATCCGATCGTCCCATGTCCAATTCCCGAAGGCCATTGGCCTTCGCTTCCTGGATAGCTTTCCACAACAAGAGTTGGGTGCCCCCCAGGTTGTCGAACCGCCGGTCGGAGCACCCATACTTGTATACGAGCGTGGATTTGTAGCTGAGCGTGAGGATGCCCGCTACGGATTGACCGTCCTTGGAAGACACGTGGATCTTCAGCTTGTCGCCCATGCACAGAATCAGATTGCGAAACCAGGCGTGCGGCTGGGGCGGCAACAGTTGCCTCCGGCGCGTCAGCACGACCAGACGGTAAAACTTCTCCAGCAGCAGTTCCGACCGACCCTCTTCGCAAGTCAAGCATTCCCGTTCCGCGCGCCGAATCTTCCTCTGAACGCAATTTTTGTGTAATCCCCGAAAGAGATCCTCGACACTGGGGTGCAGGTCCAGTCGGTGAAGGCAGAAAGTATCGGATTTGCTCAGGTCGGTAGAGAGTCCAAAGTCGGACTCGAGGGGCCTCAACTCGATGTACTTTAGCCCATTGCCTTTCCACTGGTCGCGCAGCGCCGCCAAAATGCAGGACAATTCCCTGGGCTCGTCAACTAGTGGATCGCAGTGGTCGGAAAACGGTAAGGATACAAATCGACGCCCGGTTAACCAGCTCGACACACTACAAAATACCACGCCATTCGCGAGTTCGCGCCCGGGTGGGGTTGTGGTGATGACCACCGGTTCATAGCCATAGGTTCGCCTCAAAGCCTCCAGCCACTCCGGCGTGTGGAACACGGAGGCTCGGGGATGCCTTTCTACCAAGGCAAGCCACGACGGGTCCCGAACGGGGTCAATTTCACGAGTCTGCATACTTTTTAGTGCGCATCAGGCTCCGCATACCGGAGCATCGACTCTGTTTAAACCTGTGCCCCCAATCTGTTCCACACTCTTCGTCAGCACCGAGGCACGTTTGGGCTATTCGCCGCGAAATCACGGAAGATCGATCAGTTGGTGGTAAATTGCGAAGAGCACAAGTTCCAGCCGATTGGAGACGCCCAGCTTGGCATAGATGTTTGCGATGTGACGCTTGACAGTCCCTGCACGGATGGCCAGATCGAAGGCAATGCTTTTGTTCATGCTGCCTGTGACCATCCTGGTGACGACATCCAACTCGCGGCGAGTCAACCCGAAGTTGTGGCAAGGCGTTTCTCTCATAGCTGGAGCTGAAACCTCGTCCACCGCCCTGGCCACGCTAACGCGTACGCCCACCGCCGCGGATGGATTCCCATCCATCTACACACTCCTTGAAGTGGTTTATGTCATTAACCGTGTTTTCGAGCAATTGCGCTGCCAGAGTTTCATTTCGGCGGACAGGAGGTGTCATTCGGAGGGATTAACGCCGGCGGGGCTTAAAAAATGGACAAAACCCCTGTTACTTGGCCGGTTTGGTCGAGCACGCTGCCCGGCCGGCGATGGGCTTGACCGGCTCGTCGAAAGGTGGATTGGCTTAAATGAGGCATCGCAGCCGATGACTGGCGGGAGCGGCCGGTTGGAAACGGTAGAGAATTCAGTCGGCCCTATCTTCATCAGTTGGAAACCTGGCCCTCCTGAGGCCGCCGGATCCCATGTCTTTCCATCCGGTAAATCAACGTCTTCCGGCTGAGATCCAGATAACGAGCGGCGTGGGTCTGGTTCCAGTCACACTTCTCGAGCGCTTTTATGATGAGTTCCTTTTCAATTGCATCCAGGCTGATGCCCTGGGGCGGCAAGTCTATTTCCAGAGCATCTACTCCGGCTCTTCCCTCGCGCAGGAAGTCCGGCAGGTCCTGGAGGGTGACCTCATTACCGCGCGCCAGGACCACGACACGCTCCACTACATTCTCAAGCTCGCGCACATTGCCCGGCCAGCGGTAGCGCAGGAAATAGGGCAGTAGGGCGGGGGGCATCACCAGATTCGGCCGGCCGTTCTTTTGTTGGCTCTTGGCAAAGAAACCTTGCACCAGTTCCGAGATATCCTCCATGCGCTCCCGGAGGGGCGGCAGCGCCAGAGGGATCACGGCGAGGCGGTAGTAGAGGTCCTCGCGAAACGTGCCGTCCTCGATCATGACCTGGAGATCTCGATGGGTGGCGGCGATGATGCGGACGTCAACCTGGTGTCGCTCTTCGGAACCAATCTTCTCAATCTCCCCCTCCTGGATCAGCCGGAGTAGCTTGACTTGCAAATCCAGAGGCATATCGCCGATTTCGTCCAGGAAGAGCGTTCCCCCGTCGGCCAATTCGATCTTGCCCTTCTTGTCGGCGACCGCCCCGGTGAACGCCCCTTTCTTGTGGCCGAAGAGTTCGGATTCGAGAAGGTCCTTCGGAATCGCGCCGCAGTTAATGGTGATCAGCGGGCTGTCTTTGCGCGCGCTGTTGAAGTGGATGGCTCGCGCCAGCAGTTCCTTCCCGGTTCCCGTCTCTCCTCGAATGAGCAGCGTGGAGTTCGTTCCCGCCGCCCGCACCGCGACATCCAGAGCGTGCAGGAGGGCGTCGGAATGCCCCCGGATATTCTCGAACCCGTATTTCTGATTGAGATTGGCGCGCAAGGCCCGAACTTCCTCGATGAGTCGAAGATGCTCCAGGGCACGAGCCACCACCAGTGACAGCTCCTCCGGATGCACAGGCTTGGTGAGAAAGTCATAGGCGCCGGCCTTCATGGCTTCCACCGCCGTCTCCACGGTTCCGAAGGCGGTGAGGACGATGACCACGGTTTCCGGATACTGCGACTTGGCCTGCTGGAGCACCTTAATACCCGAGAGGCCGGGCATTCTCAGATCCGTGATCACCAAATCGTACGCTCGAAGCTGCAGTAGCGAAAAGGCCTCTTGGGCCGACGCCGCGGAAACGACGGAATAGCCGTCCTGTTCCAATTCAACCTGCAGCACTCGGCGCAGACTCTCGTCGTCGTCGACTACGAGGATTCGGCTCGTCTTCATAGGTGGCTCGTGGGAAGAGGAAGCGAAACCCGCATCGTGACCCCACCGGGCGAGTTGCGGGCCACCGTCAGCGTCCCTCCATGCCGGTTCACGATCTGGTGCGCCACGGACAGTCCCAGGCCGGTGCCCGTCTCTTTGGTGGTGAAGAAGGGATCGAAGACCCGGTCGAGATTATGCGCGCTGATTCCGCATCCTTGATCTTGAACGTCAATCATGACTTTGTGCCTGTCCTCCCGCGCCGCGAGCAGCACGGTCCCGCCCTGCGGCATCGCCTGGATGGCGTTCATGATCAGGTTGAGCAAAACCTGCTTCAACTGCTCGGGGTCACACACCAGTTGCGACAACCCCGGCTGAATGTCCTTCTTCAATTCCCACCGGCTGGTATCTCCCGCGTGTCGCGCCAGAACCATCACCGAATCCAGCAAATCGTCGATTTCGACCGTCTTCAAATCAGGCAGGCTGGGCCGGGCAAAGTTGAGAAAACTGGTCAGCAATTGGTTGAGCCGGCGGCTCTCTTTCTGGATGATCTCGAGAAACTCCCGGCGGCGCTCCACGGATTCGCGCTCACGCTGCACGACCGCGGCCGCGCCTTCAATGCTCGCCAGGGGATTCCGGATCTCGTGAGCTAAACCCGCGGACAGTTGACCCAAGGCGTAGAGCCGCTCATCGCGCTTCATGGTTTCAAAATTCTCCCGCAGTTCCCGATGAGCTTGGTCCAATTGCGCGCTTGTCCGGCGAAGGGTCAACTCCTGCCTTCTTTGCCGGTCCGTCAGTGCCCCGGCCACCCCCCCTACGAGGCAGAAGATGCTGGTTTCCAGGCACTGGTCAAGCACATCCACTCTTGACACGTTCCAGATGGATGGCGTCCCGGTCATAAAGGCGATGCCTGACAGGAGGGCGACGGTCAGGCCGCCGCGCAAGCCCATGCGCAAGCCTGCCAGGACGATCGGGATGTAGTACAACCTTTGTAATATATAAAGCCAGTGGGCCGCGGTCAGAGGCGTGAGATACTGGAGAACCCCGATTGTTGCAACCACGGCCAAAAGCATGGCTTGCAACCGCCATCCCTCCCCGGTTCCCGACCCTTTGTTCCCAATAGGACCCAACTTGGTGATAGAAGGCAAAGTCTGGCCTTCCAGCGTTGCCTCTGCTGTTTTACTAGGATGCGTTGCCATCGTCGCTCACTGAGGGTACGCCGATTTCTTCCGATCTTCAACCGCACAACATAAGCGCGGTCGTGTCCTGCTTTCCCATTATCAACTGATGGGGCGAGCGAGCGCCGACGTCTCGACCATCCGCCTCGCAAGGTGCAATCAGATCTCCATTTAAGCGGCAACTGCCGAAGGATGAAAAAACGGACGGAAGGCCCGAGTTGCCATGCCAGAGTTGGGGATACTATCCCTCTTATCGACTGAGCTTGCCGGGCAACCAGGTGGATGCCTGTCCGAATTGCGGCACAAGTGCCTCAATTGAGGCACTTGCCAGACCGTCACCAATGCGCCTGCCCCCTCAGAAACCTTGCTGAATTGGTGCTTGGCTGGAATTGGAATGATAAACGCATCCACTGGAGATTGGCCAACCCGCCCCACGCCCTAATTCGGAGACTTACTGAAGAGGGATTCGTTTTGACCTTTGGTTGACCGTTCGTGATCCGGGTGGGTTTCCCCTATTTCGCTTGTCATCAATGCAGTAGAGCCAGACCAGGGCACAGGTAGCGACGATAATGACGGCGGCAATATAAAGCCAACCGGTAGGCCCAGGGAGGACGAAGTAAACCGAGGGGCCGGAAAACCCAACGAGGAGAAGCACGATAGTGACGGCCACCAAAACAACCGTTATGACTGCCCGGTCTGCGCCCCAATCACTCGATCGGGGCCTTTTGCAACGTAATCTTCTTGTCTTCATACTGTTGCCCATCCCCAACCTCAGGCTGCTTCAAAGTGCGAGGAATCAGGGGCGGGGAGCAGATCGTGGTCCCCCGCGATCCAGACATACAGAGTCGGTAGCAAGAAGATGCTCATCACCAGGTCTGAAATCAGGCCCCCAACGATGACGATCGCAAAGGGTCGCTGGGAGTCGGAGCCAATAGCATGGGACATGGCCGCGGGCAGCAGGCCTAGAGTCGCCACCAGCATGGTCATCATGATGGGGCGGAGTCTCAAGACTGCACCCTCAATGGCTGACTCCTCGATCGAGTGCCCTCTCGCCCGGCGCTGGTTGATGTATTCCAGCATAATCACGCCGGTTTGGACCGATACACCGAACAGCGCCAGGAAGCCAATGCCCGAGGAAACGCTGAAGTTGGTGCCCGTAACCAACAGAGCGAGCAGACCGCCAATGCGCGCCATCATGACGTTGGCGAGGACCAGCAGCGCCCATTTGAACGATTTGAACATCATGTAGAGGATGAGGAAAATCAGCAGTACGGTAAGCGGCACGATGAAGAGAAGGCGCGCTTCGGCGCGTTGTTCGCTCTCGTACTCGCCCTCCCAGTCGATGTGATACCCACGCGGCAGTTGAACTTGCGCGCTCACCTTCTTAATCGCTTCCTCAACCGCGCCGCCCAGGTCGCGGCCCCGGACGCTATACTTGATGGCAACATAGCGCTCGTTCCCTTCGCGATAGATTTCCGATGCGCCGTCCCGTTCTTCGATATTGCAGAGTTGCTTGAGCGAGACACGTTCGCCCGTGGGGGAGAGCAACCGAATGTTTTCAAGTGCCTCCCGAGTGTCACGGTACTGGGGAAGAAACCGCATGACGAGGTCGTAGCGCTGCTCACCTTGGAGAACCTGGGTTAGAGCATTGCCGCCGACGGCCGTCTGGATTGCATCCTGCACATCCGCAACGTTGATTTGATAGCGTGCAGCTTGCTGACGGTCCACTTCAAAGTTCTCGTTGGGTTGGCCCAGGGATCGAAAAACCCCAAGATCCTCAATCCCTCTGACGGTGCGCATGATATTGACAATCTGGTCGGCCTTTCCCTCAAGGGCCTTAAGATCGTCACCGAACACCTTCGTGGCGAGCTCTCCCTTCACCCCGCTGACCGCCTCTTCCATGTTGTCCTCAATAGGCTGAGAAAAACCCCAGACGACGCCGGGGATTTTTTCCAGATCGCGATTCATGGCGGCGATCAACTCGTCTTTGTTCTGGTGAAAAACCGGGCGCCATTGTTCCTTTGGTTTCAGCCCGACGAAATACTCCGTGTTAAAGAAGCCCGTCGTGTCCGTTCCATCGTCTGGCCGCCCCACCTGGCTGGTAGTCTCTGTAACCTCGGGGAAGGAGGCCAGCAATACACGAGCCTGATTCGCCACCCGAATACCCTCGCTCGGCCCGGTGCTCGGCGCCAGAGTGCCGCGCACCCAGAGCGCACCCTCATCCAGATGAGGCAGAAACTCCGAGCCGATCACCCCCCCGACGGCCAGATAAATGGCAGCGACCATGCTCACCCCAGCCAGTCCAACCGTCAGGGCACGCCGCCGAATGGCCCATCGCACGGCTTGGCGGTAGCGGTCTGTCAAGAACTTCACGAGAGGGTTGCGCCACTCGCGGGAGCCTTTCCGGAAAAGAAAACTTGCCAGCACCGGCGTCACCACGATGGAGAAGAGCAGGGCGCCCAATAGGGCGAAGGCCACGGTCCACGCCATGGGCTTGAACAAACGGCCCTCGACTCGCTGCAAGGTAAAAATGGGAAGGTAAGCCGTAATGATGATCGCGATGGCGTAGAAGACCGGCCGTTGAACTTCGTGAGCGGCGGCCCGAATGCGGTCCTCTATGGAGCCAAACTCCCTTCGATTCAAATGACGAACAATGTTCTCGATCATTACCACTGCGCCGTCCACAACCATGCCGAAATCCAACGCGCCGAGCGACAGAAGGTTGGCAGGAATATGCTTGAGGTCCAGACAGATCGAGGCAAACAGCAAGGAAAACGGGATGGTGACGGCCACGATGAGCGCGCCCCGGACATTCCCGAGGAAAAGAAGCAGCACAATGACAACTAGGATCATGCCCTCCGCCAGATTGTGCAGCACGGTGTGGGTGGTGAAATGAATGAGATCCGTACGGTCGATAAATGGAATGATCTTCACGCCGGGAGGCAAAATGCGATCGTTCAACTCTTGCACTTTGGCTTCGAGCCCCGCGAGTGCGGTTTCCGTGTCGGCGCCTTTGCGCATGGGGACCCACGCTGAAACAACATCATCGTTGTCGACAACCCTTCCGTCCTCTCGGTGAATCGCTCGGGCGAACTGCCCTAGGCGGATCTTCGGGCCTTGCGCCACAACCGCAATGTCCTTCACCCGCAGAGGTGTGCCGGACTTGGTCACGAGGACCGTGTTTTCGATGTCTTGCACGTTCCTGACCAGCCCCACTTCGCGAATATTGATCTGTTGCAGGCCCGCCTCGATGAAGCTGCCCCCGGCGTTGACATTGTTGTTGGTAAGCTGCTGCTCCACTTGGGCCAGGCTCAACCCGTAATCAATCAGCTTATTGGGATCGACGCGAACCTGATACTCGCGCGTCGGCCCCCCGAAGCTGGCAACGTCCACGATGTCGGGAACGGCCTTGAGATTTTTTTCCACCACCCAGTCTTCGAGCGATTTCAAGTCCATGACGTCGTACTGAGGGTTGGTGCTGTGCAGGGTGAAGAAGTAGATTTGGCCGACCGGGCTCCAATCGGTACCCATTTGAGGTGTCACGCCCGGCGGTAGCGTCGCTTGGGAGAGCCGCTCCAGAACCCTCTCGCGATTCCAGGAATTCTCCGATTCGTCATCAAAGAGCAACTTCAGGTCAGAAAGCCCGAAGAGAGAGAAGGACCGCAGATTCACCACTTGAGGGATTCCATTCATGGCGGTTTCCAAGGGAATCGTTACTTGCTGCTCGATCTGCTCGGCCGAGATTCCCGGCCATTGGGTAATGATCTCAACATAGTTGTTGGCCACATCCGGATAGGCCTCGATGGGAAGCCTATGGAATGAGACCGCGCCCCAGGCAAAGAGCAGGGTCGCAAGGGCGAGCACCAGAAGGCGGTTGTTGAGGGCATAGTCGACGAGGCGGCGAATCATTTACTGTTCCACCGTAGCCTGAAGATCCAGGGCATTCGCAACCACTTGCTGACCCGGTTCAAGGCCCGAGAGGATCTCTTGCTTTTCGCTGGGGGTAGCCGGAAGCATCTTGCCCGCCACAACCTCGACGCGTCGGAATCGGTTGCCTCCCATCGGAACGTAAACCCAGTTGCGGTCGTGCATGTGCAACACCGCGGTTGGGGGAACGGTGGCGCGGACATCTTTCTTGGAGCCATAGAAGGTTGCGGTGGCAAACATGCCGAGGCGCAACATTCCGGGATTCTGAACCTCCAGGCGGACCTTCGCGGTGCGGAGGTTGGGATCGAGGATGGACCCGATATTGCCAACCCTGCCCCTAAGAACCTGGTCCGGGTACGCGTTCAGATGAATGTCCGCGAACTCGCCGAGACGAACAAAAGGGAGGTCGTTCTCGTAAACGTCGCACAGAATCCAGACGTGTGATAGGTCGGAGATCGTGAACGCATTCGGTGATGCCAAGCCCTGCGTACCGGCGGCCGCAGTAACTTGTTGGTCGGTGATCACTCCGGAAGCGGGAGCGCGGACATCGACAATCGCCGAAGGGTTATGGGGGTCTGCTCCGAGGATACGAAGGTGATTCAGCGTGGTTTCAACGGTGACCCTGGCCTTGGCTTCGGTGTCCTCGGCAATCTGAAGGTCGTTTTGGGAATTAGCGCCGTGTGCGTACAAATCCTTCGCGCGATCGAGTTGGGTGCGTGCCAAAGTTTCATCCGCAACGGCCTGCTGGTAATCGGAAAATGCCTGTGAAATGTCCTGGCTTTGCACCCGCATCAGGAGCTGCCCTTTCGTCACCGTGTCGCCGAGTCGGGCGTGAATATCTACCACGCGCCCCGAGGCGAGCGAAACCACCGGGAAGTTTCGTGAAACGTCGGGGCTGACGGTGCCGGTTACATCCAACTCCGGGGAGGCTTCGTACTTCCCCGCAATGGCCAAGGGAAACTGCTCGGGATGATCTACGCTGAAGGCGCCGCCATCCTGTTCATGCTCAACTTGTGCGGGCGGCGGCGCTTCGGATCTGGGATCAGCCTTGCCGCTGGCGCACCCTGACGACAGGAGGGCGAGGCAAGCCACCACGCCGAGCCCTGCGATGGAGTATCCGCGATGTTTCATGATTTACCTTCCTGCGCCCCCGAATGTTGTCCCCTCGGACCTTTGGCACTTCGCGCCTGCGACACCTTTAAGTCCAGGCCCATGAGACGTCGCCACCACCCGACAAAACAACAAGGTTAGGACTTCGGCTCGCCGGTCTTCCAGTTATCTTCCGGGCAGCACGGCCTATCTCTTGGGCACTATCTTTTGGGTAGCTTGGGCCTATCTTTTGGCCATCGGTGCAGCGGTAGCCGGGTATTTTGGTAGAATTGCGGGCAGAGGCAGGTCTGTTTTGTAGAAAGGCGTAGTCGGGCATCGTGCGGGTAGAAACGAAATGCTTTCATTCTTTCAACGGTTAAGCCGCACCAAACTTCTCCTCGTTGCCGCGACGATAATCTTGGCCGTCGCCCTGATCGATTGGCGTGTTGAACTGAACGTCTCTTTTGGTTTTCTCTATCTTTTCCCCATGCTGATTGTGGGGAGCTGCCTGCCGCGCTGGCAACTGGCATTGCTGGGAGGATTGTGTACCTTTCTGGCCGAACGATTTGCCCCCTTTGCGTGGGATCCCTCCGCCGGGGTTCCCCGCGACATTTTCATGTTCGCTGCCTACTTTGGCACCGCGCTCTTCGCTCATGAAACTGCCAAAAACTGGCGACTCACCGCGCAGCACGTCCGAGAGGTTGAGCAAGAGGCTCTGTTGCGGCGCGACGCTGAACACCAGTTGAAGGCACTCATCGAAAGCAGCCCCGCGGCTATCGTGACGGTGGATTCTGCGGGTAGAATCCTGATGGCCAATCAGGCCGCCCATCGCTTGCTGGGCTTTGAGCCCGAGACCTTGCCGGGCGAATCCATCAAGGACTTCCTCCCGCCCTTGGCCAGAGTCCCGCCGGCCGACGAATCCACGCCCAGCTTCCGGACCGCGATGCAGTGCAGTGGCCGGCGTCGGGATGGAGATGTGTTTCTCGCGGACGTTTGGTTTTCCACCTACCCAACCAGCGCCGGGCCAAGGTTGGCGGCCATGCTCGTAGATAGCTCCGAGGATCTGCGCGACAAGGAGGAATCCAGTTTCCATCACCTCCTGGTGGCGTCGCGTTTGGCAGTCGGAGCCGTATCGCACGAAATCCGCAACGTTTGCGGCGCCATCTCCGTCGTATACGAAAACCTCTCGCGCCATCGCGAGCTGGCACAGAGCGAGGACTTCCGCGCCCTGGGGAATCTCGTGGAGGGTTTGGGAAAGATCGCCACCCTGGAGCTTCGGCAAAGCGCGGGAAGCGAGGAGCTGGCTCCTGTGGACATTGGCTCTGTGCTTGACGAATTGCGCATTGTGACCGACCTTCCGTTGCGAGAGACGGGTGTGAGCGTTCGCTGGGACATGCCCAAAGTCCTGCCCCGGGTGTTGGCGGAGCGCCATAATCTCTTGCAGGTGCTGCTGAACCTCACCAAGAATAGCCAGCGCGCCATGCAGGACCAGGAGCGGAAGGAGTTCAGTGTCAGCGCGTGTGTAGAAGGTGAGCGGGTGGTGGTGCGAGTCCGTGATACGGGGCACGGTATTCCCAACCCGGAACGTTTATTTAAACCGTTTCAGGAAGGGGCGGAAGCCACGGGGCTGGGATTGTACCTCTCGCGGGCTCTGGTGAGGACATTCAACGGTGACCTTCGATATGAACCAGGACCCGCGGGTTGCTGCTTCGCTATTGAACTCATGCCCTTCGCGGACTCGGCGGGCGAGGAGGGAGCGCCGGAAACGAATGGATAAAATCCGCATCCTCTTGGTGGACGATCACGCTCTCTTCCGAGAGGGCCTGAGCCGGCTGCTGGAGGGCGAGCCCGATTTGGAGATGGTCGCTTGTTGCGCATCGGTGGGTGAAGCCACCGAGGTCCTGCGCCAGAAGCCCATTGATCTCGTCTTGCTGGACTATGACCTTGGGAAAGAGCGGGGCTTCGAGTTCATTACCCAAGCTCGGCAGTGGGGCTTTCAGGGACGATTCCTCATGGTCACGGCCGGGATGAGCGATGCAGAATCCGCACAGGCGCTCGATCTGGGCGTCAGCGGAATCTTTCCCAAACACCGCTCGCCCGTGGCCCTCACACAGGCGATCCGCAAGGTCATGGGGGGAGAAACCTGGTTGGATGAAGGTGCAATCCAGGCCTTGGTGAGGGCGTCAAAACACCAGAAACGAGCGAATCAGACCAAGCCCTTTACGGAACGGGAGAGTGACGTGCTGAAGGGGGTGTTTGAGGGACTCAGCAATAAGGAAATTGGTGCGCGCCTCAACATCTCGGAGAGTTCGGTGAAAGCTGCACTTCAACAACTCTTCCAGAAGACAGGGGTGAGAACCCGCAGCCAGCTCGTCCGCATTGCGCTGGAGGAACACAGCACCCGCTGGAAGTAGCTCCACATCCGCAGTGTATATAATTGCAGTAAACCAGTGCCGTAATTCTCTGTATCATTACCCAATCTTTCCCCTTCCCTGGTTTTGCTGGCCCCGGTTCAAACTGGGCTCGAGTTGATGTACGAGCATTTGCCCGATTCCCAACCCGCCGCGACTGGCCAAGGCCGTCGATAAGGTCTGGATTGCCACTGAGTTCAAAGTATCTGACCCCGCCAGCGGAGTATCTCCCGTAAGAGACGAGGACCCCACCTTGAAATCCTCTAAGAGCTGCGAGATCAAAATACCTTCAAAATCCTGGGCAGCTTTGCGCAGCTTTTTGTGGGCGGGGGTTTCCGGCGCGCTGCCTGCGGAGGCGACCTCCGGACGGTTCGCGATTGTCGGTAACGCGGGATGCGGTGCGGCGAGCGTCATATGATTTCCAATTCCGCCTGCAAGGCCCCCGCCGCGCGCAGCGCTTCCATGATCGCCACGATATCGCGGGGTGTGGCGCCGATGGCTTGCAGGCCGTTGATCAAATCGTCGACCCTGGCACCCTCGGGGAGCTCGATGCGCCGGGCAGGGCTTTCCGTAGCTTTAACCGTGGTTTGCGGCACCACCTGAGTCTGGCCCTGGGAGTAAGGCAGAGGCTGTGAGACCTTGAACTCCGTGGTGATCACCACAGACAGATTGCCGTGCAGGATGGAGCAAGCCCCCAAACTCACTTCCTGGCCCATGACAATGGTTCCCGTACGTTCATTGACAATCACTTTGGCTTGCGGGTGAATGGCCACCCTTAAGTCCTCCACTTTCGCCAACAAGCCGGAAACCAAGCTCTGGGCAGGAACCTGAATCTCGATGCGCCGGCTATCGACGGCCCACGCCGAACCCTTTCCCAATTCGGCCTCAATCACCGCAGCCGCTTCCGTGGCCGTCTGGAAATCCGGGTCGCGCAGCAACAGGGACAGCCGGGTCAGGTGGCTGAGGTCCATCGCCGCATCCCGCTCGACTATGCCGCCGGCGGGTATGCGCGCCGTCGTGGGGTGATTAACCTGAACGGAGTTGCCCCTTCCCCCCACCGTGTAACCACCATTGGCCAAGGGCCCTTGCGCCGTTGCGTAGACTTGACCGTCGGGACCGTGCAGCGTGGTGAAAAGGAGTAATCCGCCTTCCAGGCTTTTGGCGTCTCCAATCGAGGAAACGGTGACATCAATCGGCGTGCCGGGGCGGGAAAAAGGCGGTAGCGTGGCCGTAACGAAAACCCCTGCGACGTTTTTGACCACTACCGCCGAGGCCGTGAACTGAACTCCCATCTTTTGCAGGAGATTAGCCAAGGTCTGAACTGAAAACACGGTCTGCTGGCGGTCGCCGGTGCCGTTCAGGCCTACCACCATCCCATAGCCAATCAGCAGGTTGTCGCGCACACCTTCCACCGTGCTCACGTCACCCAGGCGGACTTTTCGGGGCGCCGATTCCCTGCCCGCCAGCGTGGGAGGTAGCAGGAGCATTTGCAGACCGAGAACGCCAACCCATAGCTTTGATCGCATGGCTTTAGAACCCCACGAGTTTCAAGATCAAACGCACCAACTTGTTGGGAGGCGCCACCCCATCGCTAATCACCCCACGCCCTTGCAGTTCCACTTCCAGGTTGCTGATGGAAGTGGAAGGCACCGCGTTGTTCGAGCCGATGTCCCCCGGACGCACCACGCCATGAATAATGACCGTCTGGTGCTGATTGTTCATGTACATCTGCCGCTCGGCTTCAATCACCAGGAATCCGTTGGGTAAAACGTCCACAACGCGGCCGGAGAGGCTGGTGGTCAGGGTGGCGTCAGAAGACGTTTGGGCCTGGCCATTTAAGGCCCGGGTGGAATTCGGCGAGAAGAGGTTTTGCAGACTGTTGTTGGCGCCCAGGTTGCCCATCAA
>JBEKNU010000055.1:0-31440 GCA_049522495.1 Terriglobia bacterium | reverse complement strand
TCGTTCATGGTGGGCTCCTGAGCATAGATTCAGGAGGAGTGTAACCGACTTACGTCGGTCTGTCAACATAATAATGATATGCCAGACCTAAAACAGTGGAGTAAATGTAGAAACTCCAGACGCAGAGCTTTGCTCTGCGCAATCCACCGGGAAGGGTGCCAGCGCTCAGGTCGGATGAGAATCGGCGGCGCGGGGAAACGTTTGCCCCAGGCGATCAAGGAGCGAGCGAGGCTGACCGAAACCGTACACATATCCTGCCCCAAGAAGCGTGGTAGCGCGGACCTGTTTCGCAAGGTCCGCGGCTTTTGGGCGGGACGCGGGGGACGAGCCGCGCATCTAAGAAAACATGTCCGCGCTTGAATGATTTGACCAAGAAAGGCGCCCCATGAATATCTTCAAGACGTTTTCGTTGAAATGGTGGCAGGCCGGTTTCTTTAAATTGGGAATGTTAGCTTTAGGAATTGCCATTGGAACTTATTGGCATGCTTTTCTTGGCGGCTATCTTCTTATTCTTATGATTGTGGCCGTGGTCAGTTTAGCGTACGTCACATACGTGTGGTGGAAGCAATAAATACCCGTCCCCATATGCTTTCGATCAAATTGACCGCAGTATCATGACCAAGGTGGGCGAAGCCATTCGAAAAAGGGCCTTCGTATTCTCCGGAGACAGGAGCACCCGTGCCTTTCACGGGTTCCTCCGCACGGTGTGATCTCGGCGCGGCGCGCCGGAGCCCGGTTCAGCGAGGAAACCACATGGAAACTTTCTGGCAGGACGTGCGCTACGGCTTCCGAATGCTGGCGAAGACGCCGGCGCTGACCGCCATGGTGGTGTTTACGTTGGGCCTCGGGATCGGCGCCAACAGCGCGATTTTCAGCGTCGTCAATGCCTTTCTCCTGCGGCCTCTGCCGGTCAAGGATGCGCAGCGTATCGTGGCGCTGGCGAATTCGGATGAGCGCAACACGGACCCGCACGACCTTTCCTACCTTGATTATCAGGATTATCGGGCGCACTGCGATGCTTTTGCGGACATCTCCGGATTCATGATGGGGTTCGCCGGCTTGAACTCGGGAGGGCGCTCCGACAGAATTTTGGTGAGCTATGTTCCCGGAAATTATTTTTCCATGCTGGGTCTTGCGCCCCAACTCGGCCGCTTGATCCTTCCCAGCGAGGGAGAAAAACCTCTCGCAGATCCGGTCATTGTCCTGGGATATTCGTTTTGGAAACGCCGGTTCGCCGCGGATCCCACCGTCATCGGGAAGAGCGTGAACCTCAACGCCCGGCCGTATACGATTGTCGGCGTGGCTCCCGAGAAATTCCGCGGCACTTTTGCGCTCGCCGATATGGACGCTTACCTTCCTCTGGGCATGGCCGCGCTCAACCCCGAGCGCAAAGATTTCTTCACCCAGCGCGCGAACCAGAGCTTTCGCACTCTCGGCCGTTTGAAGCCGGGAGTGACACTCCGGCAGGCCGAGGCCGCGTTGCAGGTGATCGCCGGTCAGCTCGCGCAGCAGTATCCCGACACCAACAAGGCAAACCAAATGCATGTTTACCCCGAGACCAGAGCCCGGCCCGGGGTGGGGGCCGTGAAATCGAACCCGACGGCTGCCAATTTGTTCATGGGATTGGTGGGTCTGGTGCTTATGGTGGCCTGCGTCAACGCCGTCAATCTGCTGCTCGCCCGCGCCACTGTCCGCGAAAAAGAGTTGGCCATCCGTGTGGCGCTGGGCTCGGGGCGGGTTCGCATTGTCCGGCAACTGCTCACGGAGAGTGTGGTGGTGGCGTTGCTCGGCGGCGCTGCCGGCGCCTTGCTGTGCTGGTGGACCACCCGCTTGATGAGCGCCTTTCGTCTTCCCGGCGAGTTGCCCATCCGGTTTGACTTCAGTCTCGACGGGCGAGTGTTCCTTTATGTCTTCGGCATCGCCCTGGCCACGGGCCTGGTGGTGGGCTTGGTGCCCGCGCTCCGCTCCTCAAAAGCGCATCTGAACGACACACTTCGCGAGGGCGGACGTGCGCCGTCGGGCAGCGGCAGCCGTCACCGCACACGCGATGTGCTGGTGGTGGCGCAAGTGGCCGGCTCGCTAGTGCTGCTGATCGCTGCCGGACTCTTTATCCGCAGCCTGGGAAATGCCAAAAACGCCAACCTCGGCTTCCGCCCTGAAAAGCTCCTCATCTTGAGCATGGATCCGGCGCAGGAAGGTTATGACGAGGCGCATGGCAAGGCGTTCTACCGTGAGGCCGAACGACGAGTCCGCGCACTGCCGGGCGTCGAATCTGCGAGCTTTGGGTATTCCATCCCGTTTGGCTACTACGGTGAATTTGGCGGTGTCCACATCGAGGGTCAGGCCCCCGAACCGGGAAAGACCGGTCCCAGCGCGGGGTGCAATGCCGTCGGCAGCGATTACTTCGCGACCCTGGGAATTCCCATCCTGCGCGGCCGCGCCTTGAACCCACAGGACAACGAATCTGCTCCGCTCGTCGCCGTGGTCAATGAGGCCATGGCAAAGCGCCTCTGGCCCGGCCAGGATCCGCTCGGCAAGCGCTTCTTTTACGATAACCTGCATGGTAAGCCCGTGGAGATCGTCGGAATCGCGCCAAACGGCAAGTACGAATGGATCTTTGAAGACCAGGAGATGCACTTCTATTTGCCGCTGGCGCAAGATTACCATTCGCTGCGCGTGCTGCAGGTGCGCACGACAGGCGCGCCCGAAGAATTGGCGCTTACCGTGCAAAAGGAAATCCGCGCCCTGGATTCCAACCTCCTTGTCTATGACGTGATGACCATGGAGCAAGCCTTGCAAGGAGTCAACGCGCTCTTCCTGCTGAACATGGGCGCGGCGTTCGCCGGAGTGCTGGGAGGTCTGGGCTTGCTGCTGGCGCTGGTGGGCGTGTACGGCGTAGTGTCCTACGGGGCGAGCCAGCGCACGCACGAGATCGGCATCCGCATGGCGCTGGGCGCGCAACGCTCCGATGTCTTGAAGATAGTTTTGCGCCAGGGCTTTGTGCTCGTCCTGATCGGAATCGGCGCCGGCTTGGCCATGGCTCTGGGTCTAGCCCACTTGATCCGGGACATGCTCTTCGGAGTTAAGCCCGTCGATCCGCTGACGTTTGGCGTCGTCGCCGTGATGCTGGCGGCCGTGGCCCTGATGGCGTGCTATCTGCCCGCGCGACGCGCCACGCGTGTCGATCCCATGATCGCTCTAAGGTATGAATAGCGATCGCCACCTCAGGCGTAAGGGTGACTCGTTGAATGTGGGCGGCCCTCCAAGAACGAAAGATTGAGGGCCTATCTTGGCAAGTTATTGAAAACAAAATGGAAGACCGCGTCATCATGATAAGTTGTTTAGAATGAATTGGTTGGCGAGTTCATGGGTGGGTACCTTCGCTCATTTGTGGGCATTTGCGGAATATCCACAATGGGGTCAGGGGCCGGGGGGGCAAGAGTTAGAATTTAGCAACCTAAGATTGACGGTCCAGGCGTTCGAAAAATCGATCCAAGAAGCGAGCTAAGATAACTAAGGCGCGACGGCTTTGCTTCGCGAGGCGGAGGAAGTCCGGGAGGAGTTGTGGGCGGCGGGCCAATTGGGCCAGGATCTTGGTGATCCGCACTTGCCCGTGCGCGTCCATGGCCGCTTCAAAATCGCAGGTCATGGGCATTTCCACCGGGTCGAGAATTACGCGCAGAGCGAGGGAGGGGATGCCACCGGCTGACCATGGCTTCATCAAGGTCCAGCTTTCCATATCTGCTGCGTCGCCCAGAGTCGCCAGATGCGCCTTCTCCTCCATGGTGCGGGCGATGCGCGGCAGCGTAATCAACACCGGCGCCGGCTTCGCTCCGCATTGCACCGCGAGGTCGATAAGGTTTGGGGCGCCTTCGGTTCTTGCCTCGCCGCCCGGGCCCGATACCGATCGCGCTACCAGCAAGTCTCCTGGCCGCCACTCCGGTTTAAGTCCGGCGGCAACGCCCGTTACGATTCCCAAGGCGGGCGTGAATTGCGCGATCAAATCATGGAAGTGGTGAGCGTCGGGCGCGCCTGCTCCGGCGAGCGCCACATAGACTTCCGTCGAGCCGAAAGCGGTCACTGAGAAGGGATGAGATGAAAGGGTAATCGGGCGAAAGCGATGCCTGCGCCGCCAGGGAGCAAATTCCTCCTTGAGGGCGAAGGCAACCAGAACTTTGCTCATCAGGTTTCAGGCTGCGCATTCATGCGCAGCGCGGTCCCCAAGGGATTCCTTTAAGTAACCACAGTCACTGTACCAGCGAATGGCGCGCTCCAGGGCTGCTTCGAGCGGGCCAGGTCGAAACCCCAATTCACGTCGGGCCTTGGAACTGTCCACAAACATCTTGTGCCGAGCCAAGCGCACCCCTTCCAGGGAAATGCGCGGCTGGCGCCCCAAAAGGCGTGCGGCCAGCGAGTCCACAAGCGCCGCCAAAAAGGGTACAGCATGGGGCAAGCGCAGGCGTGGCATGGGCCGGCCGCTGAGCGTGGAAAGGATTTCGAGCATTTGTTTCAGCGTCAAATTGCGGTCGCCCAAGATGTACCGTGCCCCGACCTGCCCGTGTTCGGCAGCCAGGAAATGTCCCTTGGCCACATCCTCGACAGCAACGAAATTCAAGCCAGTGTCGACGTAAGCGGGCAACTGGCCGTTGAGAAAGTCCAGAATGATGCGGCCCGTGGGTGTGGGCTTCCAATCGCCCGGACCCAGGGGGGTCGTGGGATTGACGATGACCACGGGTTGGCCCCGCCGCGCCGCTTCCAAAGCTTCTTGTTCAGCAAGGAATTTCGAGCGCTTGTAATGCCCAATCATATCCTTCAGCCGCAAGCAGGTTTGTTCGTCAGGCAATCTGCTGGGGTGACGGGGGAGAAGTGTTCCCACGCTGCTGGTGTAAATGAAGCGGTCAATTCCCGCCTGGCGGGCTGCGGCGAGCAGGTTGCGGGTGCCGGTGACGTTACTCTCGTAGATTTCCTGGGGATTTTCCGCCCAAAGGCGGTAGTCGGCGGCAACATGGTAAACGCGCTGCACACTCCTCAACGCGGGGGGAAGGGAATGGGCATCTCGCAAATCCCCGTAAGCGAACTCTACGGGCAGCCCGTCAAGAGACCGAACGTCACTTTGGCGGCGGACCAGTACGCGAACCTGCTCACCTTGCTCGACCAAAAAGCGCGTTAGGTGGCTTCCGATGAATCCGTTTGCGCCGGTAATAAGGGAGAACATTTTTCCGTCTCATCACCATTCGCCCGAGGACGACCACTGCTTCCCCCGGTAAGTTGCCACTTGAGCAGCCTCCAGGTATCGCTGAGTCTTCGATTCGCCCCCAACACGGCGGAGGGCTCATATCCGACGTGCACCATACAGTGCTCACAGCGAGGGTCACGCCCGCGGCCGTACTTGTCCCAGTTGGTTTTTTCAATGAAGTCCTTGAACGTAGCGTGATGGCCGTCGGTGATCAGATAACACGGCGCTTTCCAACCGCGTGGATTGTAAGTGGGATTTCCCCAGGCGGTGCACTGCATGTCTTCGCGTTCACCCTTAAGGAAGTCCAGATAGATTGGAGAGGTCATCAGCGCGTATTTTTCAAGGATCTGTGTTGCCTGGCGGAACTTTTCATGAATCTCCTGGCGGGACATGAAGATCTCTTTGTTTTGCACGGCCGCATAGGAGTAGCTGGGGGCGATGGTGTGGCCATCCACTCCAAATTCTCTCAAATACTCGAAGAGCTCGGCGATTTCTTTCAGATCGGTTTGCTTGTAAATCGTGGTGTTGGTGCAAACCATAAACCCCGCTTCTTTAGCCGCCCGAATGCCCTCGATGGCTTGCCGGAACACCCCTTTGCGTTCAACGCAAAGATCGTGCGTTACCTCCATGCCGTCCAGGTGAACGTTGAAGAAAAAATGTGAGCTGGGTTTGAACTCATTCAAACGCTTCTTAATGAACATGCCGTGGGTGCAAAGGTAGATATGCTTCCCGCGGTCGAGGATTTCAGTCACCAACCGCCCCAACGGGCGGTAGATCGTCGGCTCGCCGCCGCATATGGAGACAATCGGAGCGCCACAATCGTCCACCGCCTTCAAGCACTGCTCCACGGAGATCTGCTCCGTGATGGTTTCCTTGTATTCGCGGATGCGCCCGCAACCCGTGCACGTCAGGTTGCAGGCGTGCAGAGGCTCCAGCATCATCACCAGGGGAAACTTCTGAACCCGCCTCAGCCGCTTGCCGGCGATATACTTGCTTAGCTTTGTCGTCATGCTGAGGGGAAACCTCATCGACTCCTCCTGTTTCCATTGTTCCCGTTTCCATTGTGCCCGTTTCCATTGCGCGGCGGGAACTCTTCCGGTGAGAAGCGCAGAGGCTCAAATTCGGACGCGCCGTACAACAAATTCCGGTAGCGTGCCAACGCATAGAGGGGGAAAATATTCCGATAGAGATGGTACTTAAGATAGAAGACACGAGGGAACCCGGTTCCGGTGAAGGCTGTTTCCGCCCAGGTTCCGTTCTCTCGCTGTTGATCCAAAAGGTAGCCTGCGGCCCGCTTCACGGCGGGCTCGGAGGTTTCCCCGGCCGCCAGCAAGCCGATTAGGCCCCAGGCGGTTTGCGAAGCCGTGCTGTGGCTACGCGCTTTCAACTCCGGATCATCGTAAGACCCGCAGGATTCGCCAAAGCCCCCATCCGGATTTTGCACGGCGCGCAGCCAGGCGACCGCCCGCTGGCATTCGGTTTCCTGCTGCAGGCCAAGAGTCTCCAGCGCGCGTAAGGCCCCGCTGGTTCCGTAGAGGTAATTGACCCCCCAGCGGCCATACCAGGGGCCTTCGGGGGTCTGATCCCGCTGCAGAAAACGCACCGCTCGCTGAATCCTGGGATCGGAAGCAGGCCATTTGAGCCGGCCCAAGTATTCCAAAACGCGGGCCGTCAGATCCCCGGTGGAGGGGTCGATCATGGCATTGTGATCGGCGAAGGGAACGCGCGTCAGGAAGGTGGAATCGTTGTCGCGGTCAAACGCGCCCCACCCGCCATCGCGGTTCTGCATGCTGAGCACCCAGGCGGTGCCGCGGCGCAGGGCCTCTTCCAGCCGGGCGGGATCCGGATAGGCAACGCGCTGAAGCGCCATCAGGACAAAGCCAGTGTCATCCACGTCCGGATAGAAGTCATTGCGAAACTCAAATGCCCATCCCCCCGGGTCGACATCGGGATTGTTGATTTGCCAATCGCCACCTCCCAGCACCTGGTGGTCGAGCAGCCAACTGGCGGCTTTGACCAAGGCGGGGTGGTCGGGTGGCAATCCGGCCTCCTGAAGGGAAAACATGGTCACGGCGGTATCCCATACCGGAGATACACACGGTTGGACACGCAGAGTGTCGCCTTCTTCAATTTCAAATTGCGCCAGATGCCCGATTTCCCGCGCTGTGAGGGGGTCATCGGCAGAGTAACCCAGCGCCCGCAAAGCAAACACCGAGTTGACCATGGCGGGATAGATCGCGCCGAGCCCCTCGGTGCGCTCCAGGTGTTCAAAGAGCCACTGCTTGGCGCGGCGGAGCGCCAGCTTGCGCAAGGGTTTCCAAGGGAGTTTCTCGTGCCATTTGAAGAGTCGGTCCAGCACCAGGAAGAAAGTCCGCCAGCTCACCAGCCGGCGATCCCATTCGAAGGCGGGTATACGCCCGGAAGCGTCGCGAAAGAGTTCCTTCACCCCCGCATTCGGGGGCAAATCCCAATGCGGTTTGCGCGCGTAAGCGAGCATCAACGGGACGACAATGGCGCGCGTCCAGGATGACATCGAATAAATATTAAGAAAGAACCAAGAGGGCAGAAGGATCAGTTCCGGAGGTATCGCCGGCACATAAGACCAAGGCAGCACACCGCCCAAGGCCAAATAGAGGCGCGTGTAAGAATTCGTTGCCTCAACCCCACCCAACTCGTGAATCTGGCAGCGCGCGCGCGCCATGTGGGGAGCGGTAGGGGAGTCCCCAGCCAATTTGAGTGCGACGTACGCCTTGACGGTGGCGTTGAGCTCCGAGGGGCCGCCGGCGTATATATTCCATCCCCCATCGGGGATCTGCCGGCGGCGAATATAATTTGCCAGCTTGACGCACCGGCGGCTATCCAGTTTTCCCAAAACATGAAGAAAGAAGATGTAATCCGATTCCAGGGTTGTGTCGGCTTCGAGTTCTCCAACCCAGTATCCCTCGGGAGCCTGCAAGGACAGTAGGTCATCTACGGCTCGCTGGATGACTTCCTGAAGGTTTTCATCGAAGCGGACTTCAGCGTAAGTGAGCCTCTGCACTCCCCGTCGCGTTTCCGATTCGGCCTGGTTTCGTTGTGTCATGTCGTGCTCAGGTTCTCCCTGTGATTGGATTTTCAGCTTGTTATTTCCGTCGGCAAAGAAGATCGGACGATTTCCTGGGTCCATTCTACTTTCCGGATGCTGGAGAAACCCCAGCTTTTCAGGCGGTTTACCACTTGCTCCGCGCACACGTACACATCCCGGCCCAACCCCTGCAATGCCAACTCTACAACTTCGATCGCCCGAATCGCGCCGACACGGAACCCTCGCGGCTGATGCAGCAAGAAAGTTGCTAGATCGGCAGCGGGCAAGTTTTTTCCTTCAGCACTCATAGCCACTCTGATTTTTACTTGCTTGAGGTTCTCTTCAAGCCATTTCCCGAAGTCGCCCCGGCCAGAAACATCCTTGCAGGATAATAGAACCATGGCCAGTTTACATACTGCCTACAAATATTTCAAGCTTCTTGCTGCAAGTCAATTTATTTCATGCCTTTGCCGCCGTCTTCGGCAGCGGGAGGGCAGGGTCTAGGGGAGACGGGGGCTGAGGGGGCAATCGTCCAAAACGCCAGTAGACCAATCCCGAGAGGCTCCTGGTCTCGGCGGGCGCAAGTTCATAAAGTTGCGCGTATCTTAATTACGCCGCCAGAGCGGCTTGGAGCAGCGCCCGAGTATAGCCCACGTTATAGGCATAGCCGATGTAAGATCCCCCGCCCGGGTAGTGGGACTTGAATCCGGAGATTTCGCGGTCGGCCTCGAGCCCGCGAGGATGCTCCGGGTAGATTAAGCGCGGGTACTTCTGCCGGGTAAGCTCCTTCATTACCGCGAACATATCCACTTGGCCCTCGTCCAGAAAGACTTCCGTGTATTTCTGGCGCGGCGTTTCTACGCGTACGTTGCGGAAGTGCACGTGATTGATACGGTCGCGGCTTCCAAAGTAGCGGCATACTTCCACCGGGTCTTCCCCTAATTCCCGCGTTACGCCGCAGTCAAATGTAATCCCGTTCGCTTTGCTGGAAACGATCTCGATAAGCCGCTTCCAGCCCGCCAGGCTTCCCATGATTTGTTCCGACCCGCGGCTAAGGGGCGCCGGGGGATCGTTGGGATGCAGAGCCAGCCGGACTCCCGATTGTTCGGCCACCGGCACGACCGCTTTCAGAAAGTAAGTGATGTTCCCCCACATTTCTTCCAGGTTATGGGCGCCCTCGTCGGGAAGTGGCGGCAAATCTTTAACCTTGTTGTAATCAAACGCCGTCAGACCCGCCCCCGCCCTGCCGGGTTGCGCGTAGTAGCCCTCCACCAACCGGTGGGCATAGAAGTTGTACTCCACAACCGGCACTCCGGATGCTCCCGCCGCCCGGATGGACTTCTGAACCTTTTGAATTTCCTCGTCGCGGCCAGGCTTCCCGTAGAGAGTGTTGGTGAACCCTGCGATCATCAAGTTGCCCAAGGTGGGCCACCGGATTTCAGGCGATCCACAAGCGCGCGGATTTGGCTCTCCTCCCAAGGGATCTCCGGACCTCCCATGGCCACGTGGTTTACTCCCAGTTGCTTCACCCGGCGCATGCCAGTTTCATCCAAATTGCCGGCTGCCACCTTCCCGTTGATTTCCAGGCAGATTTTGGGCGTTTCGGGGTCTTCCTGGCGCAGCACCGGCAGGCTTGCCCCGCGAGGCGACGGGCTCAGCAGGACGGTGGCGCCCACGGTTTTCAGAATGTTTCTGCGGGATATGCGAGTGTTCATGATTGCTTCCTTTGCCCGGCGGGGAATTAAACGAGGGTGATGGCCGAGGTACGCAGAGAATGCTTGCACCCTTCGCGGGGATTCTACAACTTCTCCCGGCATTGGAGAAGGCTGTTGGGCATGATCCTATTGGCCGGTTATCGTGGTGTACTTGCCCCCTCAAGTTCCTTCCGCAGCCCCTGGATCTCGGCCGGTGAAATCTGCAATCCACCGAAGCAGCAGCGGTAGAAGCATTCAACGATTTTGCCGCTCACTTCCCGGATCTGCGGCGAGAGTTTATCCGGAGGGATACTCCGTAAGTGCTCGAGAGGCGCACGGGACACTGGTCGGGCAAGCCCCTGGTCAGCCCACAGGCCTTCGACTTGATTGACCAACGCGCCGAGTTCAGCGGGTACGGAGTCACCCGGCTTGAGCGGGGCCGCCGCTGTGTGGCGTGGGCCCGGCACACGTCGGCGCCGCCGGGCGAACTCGGCGGAGAGTAACAGGAAGGCAAGGAATAGCAAGCTTCGAAATGGGTTGTCGAACCACATCCACCTGAAAATCCCGCGAATGTTGTCCCAGAGCTCCTGCCACGCTGATCCCCAACTCATTTCGCCGATGCGAATGGAAATCTCCGCCATGAGCGCTCCCAACCACTCGAGGGCATCGGCCCACCACCCGCCTCCGAGGTTGGCATGGAGGGCCAGGTATTCTGCTTCGGGTGTCGGGTCCAGTTCCAACCAACCGCGGCCGGGGGCGTATGCCTCGATCCACGCGTGCGCGTCCATTTCGCGAACTACGTAGTGGTCCCCCTGCCGATTGTCCTCCTGAATGTTAAACCCGGTCACATATCTGCACGGAACACCTTCCAGTCTGAGCAAAAGGGCGGCGGCGCTGGCAAAGTACTGGCAATACCCTCGCTTCTTCTCGAAGAGGAATTCCGCCACGGGCTGTCGCGAATGAAATGTGCCAACCTCCAGGGAGTAATGACATTCGCGCGCGAGATAGTCCATGGTGCGGCGGATGCACTCATCGGGTGTCGCCGCGCCCCGGGCGAGTCTTGCCGCCAGCTCCCGAACTCGTGCGTCGGTATCCTTGGGGACGCCCAGGCACTCCTTCAGAATTTGCGGCGAAGCCATGCCCGGTTCACTGACCTCGCCCTGGCGCCGGTTAATCAGCCCGTAAATCTCACTCCCGGAGAACAGGGGAGGGAGCAATTCCCCCTCCTCATCGGTCTCCAGTGAGGCCACACGAATGCGCAACAAAGAGGTTTGCGCGGGCATAAGCACCATGCTCTCGTTGGAGCCCGCCTGGAGAACCTTGGTGCGAATGGAATCCCCCGCGGTCGCCTCGTCGGTGGCATGTCCTGGCAGCAGGTAAATGTTGCCGGGAATCGATTCCAGCCAAGATTCCAGGTCATTGCCCTCGCTCTGGGCGCCGGGAAGGGAAGAGAGATTCCGAGCTTTGACAAGGCCCGCGGACTCCGACCGCCAGGCTAATCCGTTGAAGACGGTGAACACTCGCCCCCGCAGTTTCTGGGGGCGGGAACTCCACACGCGCAACACCACCTTTGGCGAGAGCTTGAGGCGGGCGATGTCGCCGAGGGCGGAATCGGGCGAAAACACGGAGTAGTGAGTTGTTCCCGCCATATACCTTTGGAAAGTTGCCTGCTCCACTTTCGACTGTGCCCAGGGCAGAAGGCCGATAATTCCCCAGGCCGTCAGGAAGGTGGCAAAGGCGATGACTGCCAGCAACGCCATGGGGCGAAGTTCCCGGTTGGGCCAGTGTGCGGGGCTTCGGCGTGGGGAATCGGGAAGCACCAGCCAGGCGAATAGGGCGGCTCCTGCGATGACCAGATTGACCCGCAGAGGGGCCGCTGGGTTAAAGCACGCCACCATCAAGGTACCCAGCGCCGTGGGAATAAGCGACGAAGCCACCGGCCAAATCGTTCGGCCAAACAAAAAAAGAACCGTGAAGACGGCCAGGCTGTACCCCGCCAGCAAAATCAGGTGAGTTGTGGTCTGCGAGGAGAAAATGGGGTAGGCCATGAGAATCAGGCCCAGAAGCACCGCAGCACTGAGGATGGTCCAGGCCAGATAGCGCGTCCAAGCTGCAACTCCAGCATGGACACTCGGGATCTGAACGAAGAGAGGCACTACGCTTGCGGCGGCTAATATCCACGCCGGCCGGGTCGCTTGCGAAAGCGCCAGGGCGGACACACTGGCGGCGGCAAAGATCGTAAGAGTCACCCTATCGAGAATTGCCTGTAAGCGGGGAGCCGCCATGGGAAACGCCTACCTCATCTCGGAGAATGCTTCCGTTGACGGTGGGGCTGTCGGCCGGTTCGCCCCGCCCTGAACTGATAATGCGCGCTCAACATCGTCGGGGCTCAGGAGGGTGAAGTCTCCGAGTTCTGGTCCCACTTGTTGCCAAGGACTTGATGTGCTGCCTCCGCGGACCATCAGCACACGGACCGCCGTCCCCAGGGATTTCACGCGCCGCAGGAACGCTTCCCGGGGCGCGTCCCAATCCAGGAGCACCGCGACGACGGTGGTGATCTGCCCCAACTTCTCAAAGAGGGCCGGGGTTATTCCCTGGAAGGGCGGTTGCGGACAAGGTTCCAGGCACGCCAGCACGTCCAGAATGTTTTCAAGGTAGGCGAGGCTGCGGCCCGCGCTGACCTCATAGATGTCGGGGCCAGCCGCGAGGATATCAACAATATACTCGCTGCGGCTGAAGAAATCGGCGATCGAGGCCACCACAGAAATGGCAGCCTCAAAAGCTTGCGCATCTCGGGGCGTGGAGTGCCCGGGCACAAAGGTGTCGAGAATCAGGGCAATGCGCGCGAAGTACTCTTCCTGGTACTCCTTCACCACCGGTTTGCCACGACGGGCCCACGACCGCCAGTGGATATTCTTAAGGGGGTCTCCTTCCCGGTACTCGCGCGTCCCCACGAACTCAATGGCGTCCGCAGTGTTGGAGGCCAGCGGGATACCACCGGGCTGGTAACGCCGGCCCGCCGGGACGAGAAATTCCTCCATCGAGTAGAAACGGGGATAAACCACAACGGTTTGGTCGGGGGCAGCCACTTCGCGCGTCAAAACCAGGCGGAGGGGATCAGCGGCGCGCACCACGGGTCCGGGTATCTGATATCGTCCCCGCCTCTGGGGTTGGAGTTCCACGACGACCTCGGTGGGCTGGCGCGCATCAACCTCTGTGAATATTTTGTGAGGATGGAAGGAGATCGGCCGGTTCCCGTTGGCGGGCACCAGAAACGAACATTGCAGGTCGGGCAGCAGCGGTTTGCTCAGCGGCACGATACGAGCGCGGACAGGGACGGGCTGCTTGGCCGTGACGTGCCGGGGCAACTGGCACTCCAGGCGCACACGTGGCCGGAGGAGTAAGCCCCAAGCGGAACTTACCAGGAAGAGGGCCGCCGCCACCGCAAAGAGGGTGAAAACCTGCGTGCGCCGGGTGTCGAGGCCGGCGGCTCCCAGAAGCAGTACGGCGCAGAACAAGTACCGCCCACGAGAAGTCAGCCGGTCTTGGAAGGTCCGGACCAGCTTGCCCAGAAGCGGAAGTGTTCGCGAGGATTTGCCCATACGGCGCCGTCCTGAGGATTTCAAACGCCCACGGGCGTCTGGGCCAGGATTTCTTTGACTACATCCTCCTTGGCGAGTCCGGCGTACTTGGCCTTGGTATCGAGCGTCAGCCGGTGCGCCAGCGTAGGGATGGCCACTGCCTTGACGTCCTCGGGTATCGTGTAATCGCGCGACTCCAGGAACGCGTGGGCCTGGGCAGTGCGGAATAAGATCAGCGCGCCGCGAGGAGAGCTTCCCAGGCGGAGCGAGGCGTGCCGGCGCGTCGCGTCGACCAGATCGATGATATATCGTGCCACCAGTCGGTCCACTCTTACCGCCCGCACCGCCGTCTGCATCGCCAGGATCGTCGCGCAATCGAGGATCGGCGCCACGTCGTCAAGAGGATGATGATGGAACTGGCTGTAGAGGATCTCAACTTCCACTTCCTTGGCGGGGTAGCCCAGATTGATTCGCACCCCAAACCGGTCGAGCTGGGCTTCGGGCAGGGGGTAGGTTCCATGGAATTCGATAGGGTTTTGCGTGGCGATCACCAGGAAGGGCGCCGGTAAAACATAAGTCTTTCCTTCGATGGACGCCTGCCGCTCACTCATCGCTTCCAGTAGGCTCGATTGCGTCCGGGGCGAGGCGCGGTTGATCTCATCCGCGAGGAGAATATTGGTGAAAATGGGTCCTTCTTTGAAAGTGAAGCTGCCGTCCCGAGGGTTGTAGATGGAGGAACCCAAGATATCCGTGGGCAGGAGGTCCGGGGTAAACTGTACGCGCTTGAAATCCGCGGAAAAGGACTTGGCAAGAGCCTTGGCCAGCGTCGTCTTGCCCACTCCAGGCACATCCTCCATCAGGATGTGATCGCCGCTCAAGAGGGCGATAATCATCTCTTCCAACACTTCTGACTTTCCCAGAATGACCTTGGCAAGATGCACCTTCAGTTCGGCGAGCTTCTTCGGGAACCCATTGTCCATAGTGAACGTTACCCTTCAGAATCCCACCCGGATGGTTTTTATTTCGAAAGGTTTCACGGGCACAATTACTTTTGTTCCCTTGATGGCAAACGATTTCGAAGGTACGAATTTATCCCATTCCATCATGTCGGTCTCGCGGGCCGTCCGTGGGCTGCGGGTGAAGTTGAGGACGGCGGTCGTGGCTTTGTCCGCGGTTTCGTACAGCCGGACGATGTACTCGTTGGTGTCCTCGGCTTTCTTTACGGATTCCACCGTGACGCTCGCGGGGGATACGTCGAGCACACTGAAGGAGGCGGCAAGCTGCCCGGCGTGAGAGGGCTCGGATTTTGCCAACAGCGGTTCGTTGAATTCCGCGCCTTGCCGCGTCGCATTGGCGTCCTGCCAGGAACCGGGATGAGGAATGAGCGCGTACTTGATGTGGTGGATGCCCACGATCGGCTCGTCTGATTGGTCTGACCAGGTGTCGGGCATCGAGGGGTACCCGCGGCGCGGGCCGCGGATCAGGCTCATGCGCAGCGTATTCTCCTGATACGAAAACCCATACTTCGAATCATTGAGCAGGGTGACCCCGTAATCACCGGCCTGGTTGCTGACGTCTGCCCAGCGCTGTCCGGCCACTTCGAATTTGGTGCGATCGGCGATTTCCCAACCCCGCGGAGGCGCCATCATGCGAATCCCGGGGTCTTCTTTTAACGTCCAGTCGTAGCGTTGAATAGCGCCGTAGGGAATTTCGAATGTCGCGTAGACGTTTTTGAAATTGACCGGAAAAGCCACTTTGGCGAAGCGGTACTTCTCATGCCAGTCGACGTTCAGTTCGAAATCCACACGATCGGCGTGGCTGTAGAGAACGATGTTCTCCACGAACTTCGAATCGCCAAAAGACTTTTTCACTTGCACGACGGCGCGGATGGGTCCGGATTCGACGACCTTTACACTTTCGGCTTTATCCAGTTTATTATCCGCACCCAGATAGATATTCCACGCCGGCTCGCCGCCCGGGGCCTTGGGGGGCTTGTCTTCCCAGACTTCCAGCGCCGCGCCGGGATTGTCGTCGCGCAGGAAGTTCGTTCCCATGCCTTTCTTCTTCAAGGACTTCAGGTTGCCGGAGTCGGGGTCGATAACCACTTCCACCTGGCTGTTGGCCAGCGTGAGCCCGGAGACCGTGAGATCCGTGGCGAACGGGGGCTGGTCTTCGCTCGCCACCAGGCGATACTCCTCGTACCCCATTCCCGGCACTTTTTCGGCGAAGATCAGCGCTTTCGCCGTGCCGGCTTCGTCCTCTAACTGATAGGGCACGGCGTGCCCGGCAGCGTCGACAATCTTGAAGTGTTTGAGCCCGGCAAAATATCCGGCATCCAAGGTAACGAGGCCGGTCCTCTCCCACGGCAAGGGATTAAAGATCAACGCGGCGTGGCCCTCGCCCTGCGTGTTGACATGCTTGGCAATGGTGGTGAGAGCGGAGTCCAGAATCTTTCCGCCCGCATACTTGATATCGCCATAATCGGTCGCGGCATCACGATAGACTTCAGCGAACGCCGAACCATCAATGTTGTCGTGGACCTGCCCGAAGAGCACTTTCTCCCACAATTTCTGGAGGCTTTCCTGGGGATAATGCTGGCCAAATTGCGAGGCGAGCAGAGAGAATTTCTCCGCGTCCATCAGCAGTACTTCGCACAGGCGATTGTCGCGCTTTACTTGCGAGTCGGTTGTGAAGGTCCCGCGATGGGTCTTCACGTAGAGTTCATCGTCCATCACCGGTAAATCCTTGCTTTGCGGGAGCGCCTGGATTTCATGGAAATAATCCAGGGCGGTGGTAAAGCGGACGGTGGGAAAGGTGGGATCGTGCATCAGCGCCACCGCGCGGTCCATCATATCGGGCATGGGCCCGCCCCCGTGATCGCCCTTCCCGTAGAGGATCAGGAGCTTATCCACATGGTGCTTGTCCTCGAGGGTTTTCAGGTATTCCAGCATCTGCTCGGGCTTGACCGCCTGGGAGTACCCGCCCACCGTGTGGAAGGCCAGCACCCGTGAGCCATCCGGTCCCTCCCACCAGAAGAGGTGATAAGGGAAGGGAACGGGCGGGTCGTTGCGCTCGATTTGCCATTTCAATTTGTGCGTAACGAAATAGTCGATTCCACTCTTGCGGTAGATTTGGGGCATGTTCCAGTTGAAGCCGAAGGTGTCCGGGAGCCAGCCAATTTTGACGTCCACGCCGAACTTTTCTTTGAAATAACGCTTGGCATAGAGATGCTGCCGCACCAGGGACTCGCCGCTGGGGATGTTGGTGCTGTGTTCGGTCCACGACCCGCCCACCACCTCCCATTCACCCGAGGCAATTTTCTGGGAGATTTGCGCGAAAAGATCCGGATAGTAGCGCTCGGTCCATTTATAGGCTTGCGCTGCACTCATGGCATAAACCATGCCCGGATGCTCTTGCATCATCTTCAAGACACTTTCAATGGTTAGCGGAAGGGCTTGATGAATCGTTTCACTCCGGGGCCACAGCCAGGAAAGATCTGTGTGGGCGTAACCCACCAGATCGATTTCACCTGGGGGCTTGCTCTGCCCGGTCATGCTCGCGGTCAGGCAGACCAGGGCTACCGCGATCAACAGTATGTAAGCGTAAGAACGAAACCTGAACACTGATGCCTCCCTTGGGGCACCCTTCACCAACGCGCCCGCTCCGGGGGCTCGCTGAAGGAGGATGCAGGTCGATGGAACAGAGATTTACTTCATCCGTCGCCCGATAATGTACGACCGAACGCCTCGACATGCAACCACGGGATTGATATCATCCGAACTTTCGGAGGTTATAAAATGGGTTCAGGCGCAGATGCGCTCATCATTACTTCCATCCAGGAAAGCATCAAGGTCAAGCAAGCGCTGCTTGAGGACAAACATCTCCTCGGCCAAATTGCGGACGTGGTCAAGGAGTTCGTTTCGGCTTTGAGCCACGGGCACAAGATCCTGTTATTTGGCAATGGAGGCAGCGCCGCCGACGCGCAACACATTGCCGCGGAGTTCGTGGGAAGGTTCCAAATGGAGCGCACGCCGCTGCCGGCGCTCGCCCTGACCGTGAACACCTCCGCGCTCACGGGAATCGGCAATGATTACGCCTACGAAAATGTGTTTTCCCGGCAAGTCGAAGCGTTGGGCTCAGCCGGCGATGTGGCGGTGGGAATCTCCACGAGCGGAAAGTCCCCCAACGTCTTGAAGGCGCTGGCGGCGGCCAAGGCCAAGGGATTGGTCACCGTTGCCTTAACCGGAAAATTCGGAAGCATGTTGCAGGAGGTCTCACGTTACTGCCTGTGCGTGCCATCGGACGAGACGCCGCGTATTCAGGAGTCCCACATCCTGATCGGCCACATTGTTTCGCAGATTACGGAAATGGAACTCTTCGGCAAGTAATCGCCGGCACTGGCGCTACCTTAGCTCGCATTTCTCACCACGGGCATACGAAGCGAACTTTTGGAGTGCGGCGACTCGTCGCCGCTCTTCGCCGCCGCGACTCGTCGCGGGGAATTGCCAACCGCTGACGAGTCAGCGGTATAAAAAGCGGGAGCGAGCTCCGGCACTCCGAAATTTGGCTCCTGCACCCGCTGCCAGCGGGTGGCGGGACGCAGAAAACAACCTGAAGAGCCGCATCACATCGGGGCTGAAGGCCCGCTCTTCTACCGGTGAGAAATCTGGGTTAGTACCCCGTGGGAATAAACCAGTACGATCCCTGGAAGGTCTTGCCGGGCGCGAGCGTACGCAAGCTGGAAATTTTCCCTTCATGCTTCAGATTGAACGCGTTGGTCGGTCCCGTCTGGGGCTCGATGCAGACGTAATGCCAATTCAGCGGAGCATAGCAAACGGCAGTGGTAAATTCCCGGTCGAACACAACTTCCACCTTGCGCGTGGCGCCGGCGACCCAGAAGCGCGCCAGTCCATCCTTATCACGGACAAGGTCGGTGAATCCCGCGTCGATGAAGGTATCACCCAAAGTCAGCGTCCCCGTGCAGCCGGGCAGATACTTCTCGGCCGGCTCCAACTCGCCGGTAGGAATCAGTTCGGGCGGCACGATCCAATGCTGCTTGGCGGCCACGTGGAGCGTCCATTGCTCGCGGGGCCCGTCCGGAACAAAATACGGGTGGTAGCCGAAGTGTATAGGCATATTAGAATTACCAACATTGGTAATCTTCGTCGCACACTCCAGTTTCCCCCCCTTCAGCCGGTAGGTAACCTCGTGAACGTGGGCGAAGGGAAACTGCGCCATCAGGTCGGGATATTTGTAGAAGTCCATTCGCGAGGTAATCGCCGCGCCGGTGGCGTCTGAGGCGCTCATCTTGGCCACTTCCCATCGCTTATCGTAGGAGAGCAGGCCGTGAATGGGAAAGTTGGTGGGGGAGGTGCGCAGGAAATTTCCCAAATCGCCATTCAGAAGGTATTTCTTATCTTCGAAATAGTAATACTCCCGATCGATCCGGTTCGCAAACGGGGCCATCAGCGGGTTGCCGCGGCCCAGGCCACGATCCTTGATGTACTGCTCGAGCGAATCGGGCGCGTAAAAAACCTCTTTCCCATTGGCCTTCAGGCTGTAGCCCCAGTTGCCGATGTGGGGGGCGAGGCTGAAATCCATTCTTAGTTTGCGATCCCGCAGATGATATGTCGTGTGACCTTCAACTTTTTTCTTCGCAATTGAAAAGTCGCCCATTCTGAAGTCCCCCTTTTAGTCTTTTGCCACAGCGGCCAGAATCTCCTGCGGTGACGCCGTGCCCGTCCCTTTTTTCATCACCGTAATCGAGGCCACGATATTGCCGAAGCTCGCGGCCTCCACGGGGTCGCGCGTCACGGCCATGGTCAGCGCGGTTCCCGCGGCAAAGCTGTCGCCGGCCCCGCAAATGTCCACGGGTTTCTCCACCGGCCGCGCCTTGGACCAGGTTTCTTTACCTTCTTCGAATACCAGCGCGCCCTTGGGGCCATGCGTCAAAAAGAGCGCCTTGGCTCCCAGACTTTCGCGCAGCCGCTTGAAGTCCACGCTTCCGAAGAGCGCCTTGCACGCGGCCTCCGCCTCGCTATGGTTCGGCTTAACCATCAAGTTGCGGAACAGGTGCAAGCGCCGGCGCGAATCCGCCAGAAAGATTTTTTCAGGATACTTCCCGGCCAGGGCGATGAGCGACTCGCGCACCGCCGGTGTTACCACTCCGCCTGCCGAAGTTTCTGCCTGGTCGGCCACCAGCACGGCGTCAAACCCTTCCATGGCGGAGGCAAGGTTTCCCAGAATTCTCAGTTCCGCTTCCGAGGGGAGGGGCTTGGTATTGATGAAGTCGGCTCGCGGTTGGTCCTCGATGCCGGTTTGACTGTTCAAAAGCTTCGTGTAGGTGAAGGTTTGCCATTGGCGGACGCCCACCATAAGGCTGGCGTCGATACCGCGCTCCGTCAAAGCGCGGTCCAACTCGAAGCCGAATCCATCGTCGCCGCGCACTCCCAGCACCGCCACCTTTGCGGGTCCCAGCGCGGCGAGATTATTGGCCACCGTACCGCCGCCTCCGGGAGTGACTTCCGAAGCCACGATTCCCAGGCGCGGGATGCCGGTTTCAGCCGAGGGCTCCGATGTGGCGGGATCGTAAGTGCACCAGCGGTCCAGGCAGATGTCTCCCACCACCAGGGCCCGCACTTTCTTGATACCAGCGAGGATTTCAGGAATGGTCATGGTTGCAGCTCCAATAGGGCGCGCCGCAAGGCCGCCACGGTCGCGCGATGATCTCCACAGAAGTAAAAACTCTCTCCCCCATCAGCCACGGTCCTTACCAGGATGGTTTTGTGGGGGCGGAAATAGTATCCCGGGTCGGTCTTGGGCAATTCGTGGTGAATGTCCCCTTGAATCGGCACCAGGTCGAACACGGCAGTGGTGAAGTTCTTGATCTCTCGCCCCGTCTGGTGCGCCACGTTGCGGACCATGGAAAGCGCCTTCAGATAGACCTCCGGGCCCATGATGGCGGACCCGAAGTTTAGCATGATGCCGCCCTCCAGCTTTTCCATGGTTTTGGTGAAAATCAGGAAATCGCGGTAGCTGGCCGCGCCCAGGGCCCGGCCGTCGCAATTCGGGTGCTCGTGGATGATGTCGTAGCCAATCCCCACGTGCACGGTGGCGGGCACCGAACAGCGATAGGCCGCGGCGAAAATGCTGACGTCCTTATGAGGGAAGCCGCTTTCCTCAATCCGCCGCCCCACATTTTCACCCAGGCCCAGCGAAAGATCCGAGGCTTCGCGAATGATCTCATTCAAGTCACCGGTTTCGCGCCAGAGGCCGAATTCACCGCTGCGGATGTAACGCGCCACACTTTCCGTGGAGGCGCCGATACGCGCCAGCTCGTAATCGTGAATCGCCCCCGCGCCATTCATGGCCACGTGCGTGATATCGCCGCGCTCGATGAGGTCGATCACGTAGCGGCTGGCTCCGGCTTTGATGACGTGAGCTCCCATCATCAGGATGCGGGCGGCGCCTCGGTTCCGGGCCGCCATCAGCCGTTGTGCGACTCCCGCCAACTGCGGATGGGAGAACTCCGGCGCCGGCTCGTCGAGCTTTAAGATGTAATCGAGACTCATGTCGTGTTTCCGCTCACTCAAGGGCTTGATGAGCAGTTGCCTGCGGTCGAAGGTTTTATATCTTGATTTCATAACGCCTCATGAATTCGGGAACAATTTTTGCAAAAGCTCCTCACGCGGGAGGAAATTGGGGACGATGAAGTCCGCGCCGACGCTCACCAGGCGTTTACGTTTCCACTCGTCCACCACCTGGCACTCCGGCTCGGCGGTGGCCAGCCCCACGGCAGTTCCCCCCACGTCTTTCACATTCTTTATTTCCACAAAGCCGTCGCCGAACCCGAGCAATTGGTCTCCCTTGCACTCGAGTCCGGAAATCATGCGCTGAATCAGGATCTCTTTGGAAAAACTCTTGTAGTCGTCCTGCGCGCCGTAGATGCCGCCTTGGAAGTATTGCCGAACCTCCAGCAGGCCGGCTTCTTCCAGAGTGTAGACCTCATCGGTGCCGCTGGCGCAATACAATTTCAGCCCGCGATCGCGCAGGGATTCCAGAAAGGCGCGCGCTCCCGGCACCAGATATTTCTCCGGCGGCACGGCGCCCCGCCGAAGGTCTTGGCGCCGATATTCGATGTTGGCCATGAGCATTTCATGGTACATGCGCTTGTAAGCGAGGGGTTCAAGGGGCTTGCCACCCCGCAGCTCCACCTGGCGGGCAAGTTCCATCATTTGGTAGATCGTCTGCTCGCCGGTCAGGCGCGCCACGAAATCCTCCACCATCGCGCGTAACGCGGGCTCGGTCTCGCCCGTGTGAAGTTCCATGAGAATTTCCACCATCATCGGCACCATCACGTCCACCCAGCCCGAGCGAATCAGGGAAACGGTGCCGTCGAAATCAAACAAGCCCACACGAGCGTGGGCAGCAGAAGCGTTGGGATGCATGGTTTCTACGTTGTTGGACAATAGAGTTTTTTCTCCTTGAGCTCAATTCTTCAAAACTAACCTGGGGATCCTGTCATTCCTGGTCAGTTGTCCGTGGTCCGTTGTCCGTCGCACTGACTACCGATTACTGACTGCTTCTCCGAAGGAAGGCGGTGCGTCCTCCGATTTGGTTCCCCACTCCTTGTTGGGCGCTCCTCCCAGTTTGAACTGCAAGGTTGCGCCCCGGCTCCAGGTATCATAACTGACCCAGGTGTGTTGGAAAGGCTTGCCGTTCACCCTCAGACTTTGAATGTAGGGATTTGTTGGTGAGGCATTTTCGCCTTCGATCTCCAGGGTCTTGCCGTTTCCGAGATGAATCGTCGCGCGGGGGAAAAGTGGACTATCCAGCGCAAAGCCTCCCACCGCGGGAATGGCCGGATACACTCCCAATGCCGCGAAGACATACCAGGCGGACATGGCCCCCAAATCGTCGTTACCCGGCTCGCCGTCCGGGTTGGGTGTAAAGAGTTCAGTTTCGACTTGCCGAACCACCGCTTGGGTGCGCCAGGGTGCTCCGACGTAATCGTAAGCCCAGGGCACGGAAAAAACCGGCTCATTCCCGACCCAAAAATAAGGGGCATCCTCACCGGCGTTCAGTTCGGTGAAAAAGCTGTCAAGCCTTTGCACCACTTTGGCGTTGCCTCCCATCAGGTCGAACACCGCCCGCAGGTTGTAAGGGACCATCCAACTGTACTGGGCGGGATTTCCTTCGACAAAATCCGTGTGCATCGCCGGGTCCACCGGGACGAACGAGCCATCCTTAAGCCGCGGCTCAATATAGCCGATTTGGGTATCAAAGGTGTTTCGCCAGAACTGCGCCCGGTGCATGAAGGCCTGGTAGGTGGCCATGTCACCGCGGGCTTGGGCGATTTGGGCGATGGAAAAATCCGCCATATTGAATTCGAGGGATTGCGACGGTCCGCTATGCGGCCGCCTGCCGCGGGTGTCGGGGCCCAGATAGCCGTATTTCAAGTAGGTGTCGAGGCTGTCCCATTCCAGGCAACGATTGCAGCGGACGTCCGGTTCGGTTGCGCCCTTCAACATCGCGGCGAGCGCGGCCTTGGTATCAAAGCTGCGGGCGCCGAAGGCATAGGCATCGGCGATGATTGGGCACGCCGGGCTGCCCACCATTTGGCACGCGTCGTCATTGGCGGCGGGCCAGACGGGCAGCGCGCCGCCTTGTGCCGCATCCACCACCAACGATTGCGCCATGTCGCTGGCTTGCTTGGGCACGAGCATCGCCAGCAGTTGCACCTGGGTGCGATAGATGTCCCAACCGGAGTAGTTGGTGTAAAGGGTGAAGCCTTGGGCCACGTGAAGTTTGTTGTCAAAGCCGATGTACTCGCCGTTGGCGTCGTTGAATGTATTCGGGTGGAGGAAGGTGTGGTAAAGGGCCGTATAGAACACACGGTTTTCGATGTCGGTGCCGCCCATGACGGAGATGCGCTGCAACTCGTGGTTCCACTTGTTGTGGGCGGCCTGGCGCACGGCATCAAAATCCAATCCGGATATCTCCGCGTCCAGATTCTTTCCGGCGTTGGCGACGCTGACGTAAGAGAGGGCGATCCTCATCTCCACGTCGTGGTCCTTCGTCGTATCGAATCCCACCCAGCCGCCGGTGTGCGCGCCCTGCGCCGAGCGCTTTCCCTTGTTGACGGCGGGTCCGTCCCAGGTTCCAAAACTGGTGAAGGGCCGGTTGAACTCCGCGACGAAATAGATTGTGTATCGGTGGTTGGCGTGGCAGTATGCGCCGCTCGTAACGCTGCCGGATATCTTGCGCGGCCCATCGATGGTAATCGCCGCGTCGAAGACCTCCGTGGCATTGCGGCCCAGGTCGAAGAGCAGGTCCGAATCCGCGGAAGCGGGGAAGCTAAACTTGCCGATGCCGGCGCGAAGCGTGGCGGCCAGTTGCACTCTGATCCCGTTGTCGAAGCCCACGGAATAATATCCGGGCGAAGCTGCTTCGTGAGAATGGGAAAACTTAGCCCGATAGATCGCTGGGTCTGTGGCCGGTGAGACATTCATTTCCCCCAGCACCGGCTGGATGGGAATGTCGCCCGCCATCGGACAGCCGGGGCCGCTCAGGTGGGTGAGGCTGAAGCCCCGAATCATCGTGTCATCGTAGATGTAGCTGCCCACATTCTTGCGGGTAAAACCGTTGGAAGTATCGGGACTCCATTGGATCATGCCGAAAGGCCACGCCGCTCCGGGATAGGTGGCCCCAGCGTCGGGCCCCGAGGTTCCCACAAAGGTGTTTACGTAATCCGCGGGGCCTGATCCCACGCGGGCATTTGCACCAGCTTGCCCTGCACCGTCGACCGATAACAGCATCACGGCAAGAAGCAGTAAAACCGGCAAGGATGAGGGCATCGACTTACGCATCATGAGCTCCTGATCTCACTTTCCGGGGGCCTCCATGCCTTGCGCGAAGGATGGAGGCGCATCCTCCGGCTTGGTTCCCCACTCTTTGTTGGGAGTGTTGCCGAGCTTGAACTGCAAGGTCAAGCCTTGGCTCAGGGTACTGTAGGGAATCCAGGTTTTTTCGGAAGGCTGGCCATTCACGCGCAGGCTCTGGACGTAAGGGTTTGAGTCCGAGGCATTTTCGCCTTCGATTTTGACGATTTTCCCATTCCCCAGATGAATCGTTGCACTGGAGAAGAGAGGGCTGTTGAGCGCCAAGCCTCCCACGCCCGGAATAGCCGGGTACGCCCCCAAGGCGGCGAAGACATACCAGGCGGACATGGCGCCCAGGTCGTCGTTGCCGGGTTCGCCGTCAGGCTGTGCCGTGAAAAGCTCCAATTCAACGCGCCGGGTAACGGACTGCGCGCCCCACGGGGCGCCCGCAAAATCATACGCCCAGGGCACGGCGAAGACCGGCTCATTCCCAATCCAGAAATAGGGTTTATTCTCCCCGGCGTTCAGCTCGGTGAAAAACTTATCCAGCCTTCCCACCACAGCGGCGTTTCCACCCATCAGGTCGAACAAGGCCCGCATGTTGTAAGGCACCATCCAACTGTACTGTGCGGCATTTCCTTCCACATATCGTGCTTCATTTCCGTCGACGTAATACTTGGATTCCGCGGGGTCCACCTTGATAAAGGTGCCATCATACCGCCGCGGTTCGACATAGCCGGTTTGTGTGTCGAAAATATTTCTCCAGAACTGCGCCCGCTTCATGAAAGTCTGGTAGGTGCTCTGGTCGCCGATGGCTTGCGCGAACTGGGCAATGGAGAAATCCGTGGTCGTGAACTCCAGCGTGTGAGAGGGACCGCTCCGGCGCTTGTGCCAGCGGATGGTGTCGGGGCCCAGGTAGCCGTATTTCAGATAGGATTCGAGATCGTCCCACTCCGGGCAAAACACCGCCTTGGCATTGGGAACGGTGGCGCCTCTCAGCATCGCCGCCAGTGCGGGCTTGGTGTCAAAGCTCCGGCCACCGAAAGCATAAATGTCAGCGATGATCGGCGGTGATGGGTTGCCGACCATTTGGCAAGCTTCGTCATTGGCCACGGGCCAAAGCGGCAAACCCCCGCCTTGTTGTTCATCCATGACCAACGATTGCACCATGTCGCTTGCTGCCTTGGGGAAGAGCATGGCGATCAGTTGCACTTCGCAGCGATAGATGTCCCAGCCGGAGTAATTCGCGTATTGAGTGAAGCCCTTGGCCAGGTGAATCTTGTCGTCAAATCCGATGTATTGGCCGTTGACGTCGCTGAAGGTATTGGGGTGGAGCAGGGCGTGATACAGGGCGGTGTAAAACACCCGCTTTTGGTCGTCGGTCCCGCCCTTCACAGTGATCAAGCCCAGGTCATGATTCCATCGGTTGTGGGCCGCTTCGCGCACCGCGCCAAAATTCCAACCGGGGATCTCCCGGGCAAGATTCATGCGCGCGTTCGCCTCGCTGACATAAGAGAGGGCAACCTTCATCTCCACGACTTGGTCCTTGGTGGTATCGAATCCCACCCAACCACCTGTGCCGGGGCCGGTCACGGAGCGCTGGCCATTGTTCACGCTGGGGCCGTTCCAGGTTCCGAAACTAGTAAAGGGCCGGCTGAATTCCGCGGCGAAGTACACGGTGTACTTGTCCTCGGTGACCACGCAAAAGTGGCTGGTGGAAACGCTTCCGGCGATTTTATTGTCACCCGTGATTTCGATGGAGGCGTTGTTCACGCCCGTGCCGTCGCGCCCCACATCAAAAAGGATGGTGGAATCGGTCGCAGCGGGGAAGGCGAACTTGCCGATGCCCGCCCGCGTCGTTACCGCCAGTTGAACCTTCGCGCCGTTGTCGAAGCCCACGGAGTAAAACCCCGGCGAAGCCTCCTCGTTGCTGTGGGAGAATTTTGCCAAGTATGCGGTGGCGCTGGTTACGGGCGACGCCGCCACCCCGCCCACCACAGGCTGGATGAGAACATCCCCCATGATCGGGCAGCCGGGGCCGCTCAGGTGAGTGAGGCTGAAGCCGCGAATACCCTCATCGCCATAGAAGTAACTTCCGTCATGCTTGATAAAGCCCGTGGTAGTTTCCGGACTCCACTGGATCATCCCAAAGGGCAGCGCCGCTCCGGGATAGGTGTTTCCCATGTCGGGCCCGGCGGTTCCGACGAAAGTGTTCACATCATCGGTCGGGCCGGTGGGTGCGGCGGTCTTCGCGCCGGACTGCCCTGGCCTTGACTTACCGTTTACGGATAACAGCATCAGGGAAATGAAGAGAAAAATCGGAAGGGATGATTTCAAAACTTTGCGCATCATGAACTCCTCAACATCCAAAAGATTCTGCAGCAGGTAAATTTGATGTAGCGGCGGCTTTACGCCGCCATTTGGCGAGGTAAACTCGCCGCTACAACATCACATTGACCCATTACCCAAGTTTCAGGCCAGTTTCACTTTGACCGGTATCCTGATTCATAGGCAGTAGAACGTCCGTATTTCCAGAGGCTGCTCCCGAGGGCGGCGGTGAAAGGCCCGGTTATTTACTCCATCAAGCGCCGCTCGCCATAATTCTGCGGCAGGGAATAATACACCCGAGCGCGTTTGGAATCACCTGCGTGTATGGGAAGTGTCGGTGGCGAGGCGCGAGAAGCACGTAGCACGGACCCCCGTTTTTAGGGTCCGCGGTTCTTCCTAGGTAACCCCCAAGAATCTCAAAGAGGGACGCCCGCCCTCGGGTTCAGGAGCGCGAGTCTAGGCAAGAGCCGCTGACCCCAAGAACGGGGGTCCGCGCTACATGCTGGCTACCAACTGGTCGCATGGATTGGGAATTTGAAGGCGGAGTGTTCGACCGTGCTAGAATATCCACATCCCTCCTTGGGGAAATCAGTGTGCGATATTCTCTTACAACGGCTTAGCTGCGGCGCGAGTTGAACAGGGAGAAGCAGAGTGGAGCCTGAGCGTTGGCTGAAAATCGAACGCTTGTACCACGCCGCGCGGGAGCGGCAAGCGAGCGAGCGCTCGCAATTCCTCGCCGAAGCCTGCGCCGGGGATGAGTCGTTGCGCCGGGAAGTGGAGGTGCTGCTGGCGCAAGGGGAGAGCACAGGAAGTTTTCTGGGAACGCCGGCCTTAGAGATGGCAGCGCAAGCCCTGGCGCGGGATCAGGCGCGGGCGGCAGGCGCGGCAAGCCCGGGCGTGATGCTCGGCCAAACGGTTTCCCATTACCGCGTCCTGGAAAGGCTTGGCGGGGGCGGGATGGGCGTGGTTTATAAGGCCCAGGACACGCGCCTGGGCCGCGCCGTGGCGCTGAAGTTTATCCGGAATTCGGAATGGGCTCTGCCACTTTCCCCGCCAGGATCGCCCGCACTCGATCCCGCGGCGCTGGAACGCTTCCAACGCGAAGCGCGGGCGGCTTCCGCTCTCAATCACCCCAACATCTGCACGATCCATGACGTCGGCGAGCAGGATGGCCAGCCTTTCATTGCCATGGAGTTGCTGGAAGGGGAAACCTTGCGCCAGATGCTGGCGCAGGATGTAGGGCCGGACGGCGTTCGGCCTGGGGCCAGCGCCGCTGGCCTCCACAGTGACGTAGGGGCACGCCATGGCGTGCCCCTACAGATCAATACGTTGCTGGATTTGTCCATTCCCATCGCCGACTCCCTCGATGCCGCTCACCAGAAGGGCATCATCCACCGCGACATCAAGCCGGCCAACATTTTCGTCATCTCGCGCGGCGGGACGCTTCAGCCCAAAATTCTGGATTTCGGTTTGGCGAAATTGACGCACCCCGACGCCGAGGTTGATGGTCAACCAACCCGTGACACGGAGTCGTCACTCACCCACACAGGAATGGCGATGGGCACCGTGGATTACATGTCTCCGGAACAAGCGCGGGGCGAGGAACTTGATGCGCGCACCGACTTGTTCAGCTTCGGCACAGTGCTCTACGAGATGGCGACAGGTCAAGCGGCCTTTGCGGGAAGCACGACGGCGCTCATCCATGACGCCATCCTGAATCGAGCGCCCGTGGCGGCTAGCCGTCTGAATCCCCGCTTGCCGCCGGAGTTGGAGGGCATCATCAACAAGGCGCTGGAGAAGGATCGCAATCTGCGTTACCAAAGCGCCGCCGAGCTGCGCGCTGACCTGAAGCGCCTCCAGCGGGATACAGACTCGGCACGGCTGACAACCCGTGCGAACCTGGGAACCACACCTGACATCGTGAAGCGCTGGAAGGTGATTGTTCCCGCTGCCGCGGCTGTGCTGGCGTTCTTCCTCGCAGGTTACTTCTATTTTTACCGCGCACGAAAACTCACGGACAAGGATACGATTGTCCTCGCCGATTTCACAAACTCGACGGGCGACCCGGTGTTTGACGGGACGCTTCGCCAAGGGTTGGCGGTACAGCTTGAACAGTCGCCTTTCCTCAGCCTCGTCTCCGACGAGCGGATACAGACGGTGCTGGGTCTGATGGGCCGGACGGCGGATGCGCGACTAACTCCGGAGCTCGCAAAGGAAATCTGTGAGCGCACCGCCAGCGCTGCCGTGCTGGATGGCTCGATTGCAACTCTCGGAAGCCAGTATGTCTTGGGGTTACGCGCCAAGAACTGCCGCACCGGAGACGTCCTCGATGAGGAGCAGGTGCAAGCGGCAAGAAAAGAAGACGTCCTGAATGCCCTGAGTCAAATTGCCAGTAAATTCCGAACCCGAGTTGGCGAATCGCTGGCCACGGTGGAACAGCACGACACTCCGCTCGAAGAGGCAACGACGCCGTCGCTGGAAGCCTTGAATGCCTATAGCGAGGGCTGGAAGGTTGAATTCTCTACCGGTACTGCCGCCGCCTTGCCCCTTTACAAGCGCGCCGTTGAGATCGACCCCAAATTCGCGATGGCACATGCGGTCCTGGGGCTCATGTACAGCAATATGGGAGAGTCGATCCTGTCCAGAGAGAGCACGAGCAAGGCCTATGAGTTGCGAGATCGCGCCAGTGACCGGGAAAGATTCTTTATCGCCGCTATGTACGATCGACAGGTAACGGGAAATCTGGAAAAGGAGCTACAAACCTTGGAGTTGTGGGCGCAAACGTATCCTCGTGATGCCGACGCCCACGGAATATTGTCGGGGTTCGGTTCTCTAGGTTCCGGCAAGTATGAGCAGTCGATCGAAGAAGCCAAGATAGCGCTCGGGCTCAATCCGGACCACACGTTTGCTTATGACAATCTTGCCTCCAGCTTACTTTATCTTGACCGCCTCAGGGAAGCCGAGGACACCCTGAAGCGAGCCTCCGAGCGCAAAATCGAAATCCCTGATCTTCTGCTCCGCCGATACTACATCGCGTTCTTAAAGGGTGACAAGGCGGGAATGGAACGGGAAGCGGCTCGGGCCAAAGGCGAGCCCGGAGCGGAAGACTTGATGTCCGACTCAGAGGCTCTGGTCCTGGCTCGTTCCGGCCAGTTACAACAGGCCAGGAGGATATCACGCCGCGCTGTGGATTTGGCTCAGCAAGCAGGCCAGCGGGAACGAGCGGCTATCTATGAAGCCGGAGCAGCCGGGTGGGAAGCCTTCTTCGGAAATGCGCCTGCAGCCAGGCAGACCGCAACGGCAGCACTTGAGCTTTCAACGGGACGGGATGTGGAATATGGTGCTGCCTTCGCACTGGCGCTTGCGGGGGACTCTTCCCGGTCGGAAGCACTCGCGAACGATCTCGGAAGGCGCTTCCCGGAGGATACCTCCGTCCAATTCAGCTACCTGCCAACACTTCGCGCACTTTTCGCACTCAGTCATGGCAAGCCATCAGGCGCTGTCGAACTGCTACAGGTCGCCGTTCCCTATGAACTGGCCCAAACGGGCATTGGCTTCTTTGCATGCTTCGGGAACCTCTATCCCGCTTACGTGCGCGGCGAGGCCTATTTGGCCGCGCACCAGGGCGCCGAAGCCGCCGCGGAATTCCAGAAAATACTCGATCACCGCGGAATCGTGCTCAGCGATCCTATAGGCGCCCTGGCGCACTTGCAGCTCGGCAGAGCCCTCGCTTTGTCGGGAGATAAGACCAGGGCAAAGACCGCTTACCAGGATTTCCTTACCCTGTGGAAAGACGCCGACCCCGACATCCCGATCTTCAAGCAAGCTCAGGCGGAATACGCCAAGCTGCAATGAGCGACCCATGACGAGCTTTGCGCGAGCGTTTCGGGTTGCCTTGTTGGACCGTCGTGGGCTTTGGGTGCCAATCAAGATCCTCGCGCATCGTGATAAAAGAGCGATCGCCTTCAACCAAGTGCATATATAAACCAGGTCGCGCGACGATCAAATCGTGTACGAATACACCGAAACCCCCGGAAACATCTGGGTGATGCATATGAAGTCGGGGCGGTTCGCGAACCGCCCCTGCTGCCGTTCGGCGGCAATGGACAACCGGGGACGGCGAGCTGCCCCGGAACCTTTTTGTAGCGCGGGTGTCCCCACCCGCGTCTTCTGCCGACGCGTCAATAAGGCGCTTTCCTACCGGCAGGAAAAACCCCGACGTTTTGTCCCCACCTATTGTTTGTAGCCTCTTGGCGAATATTTTGCTTGACAAGAGTGATAGCCATGATATACTAGCTACTGAGGCCAGCGCCCGCTGGCGGGCGTAAGAAAGCGGCGGTACGCGGTGGGCCGTGGGGAGCTGGCTCTGAGCTGAGCGCAGGACAGGTTCGAAATGTGGGCGTTACCAAGGAGACGGCGGTTTGAAACGATGTCCCGCAAAACAAAGGGGTTAGGGGTTGATGGGGAACGCCATCTGAAAATGTATCCTGTTGAAATCAAGCGAGTTAGTCTGCAGCGTGAATTACCTGGCGCGAAAAAAATGGTTCCTCCGTGGAATTCGTGGGTAAGGCGCGATAGATCGAAAGGGGTAGCGCATCCTGCCCCGAACCTGTTAAGGGATATGTGGACCAACACAAATCCCGAGCACAGGGGGAGG